>JBFMGU010000179.1:0-22332 GCA_040752415.1 Myxococcota bacterium | reverse complement strand
CTCCCCCGCGCCCTCCCGTCCTTCCGGCGGCAAGGGCAGCAGCGGCACGGTGACCACGCCGTCGCGCCCGGTGAGCCGTCCCGGCAAGTAAGGCGGTGGACGTCTACCTCGACGCGGATGCGTGCCACGCGTGGTCCCTGTGGTGTGCCAGGCTCGCGCGCGGGGACGTGGCCATCCTTCCCACCGACACCATCTATGGGCTGAGCGGAAACGCGCTGCTGCCGCGCACGGTCCGGCGCATTGGCGCACTGAAGCGGAGACGCCGTCCTGCCACGGTCATCCCGCACGACGTCACCTGGGCGCGCGCGCTGATCCATCCCCGTTGGCGCAGCCGCTTCGACGAGGCCTGGTCGCAGCACCCCGGCACCACCCTGCTGTTCCCCTATGCGCCGGACCCGCGCGTGCCCCAACCGGCCGACGAGCTGGTGGAGAGCGGCCTCATCGGGCTGCGCCAACCGCGCCACTGGGTCAGCGCGCTGGCCCGCGACGCAGGAGTCCCGTTGGTGTCCACGTCGGTGAATGTGTCCGGTCGTCCGCCCATGACGGGGTGGGATGACCTGCCGCGCGCCTTCCGTGAGCGCGTGGATTTCTGCGTGACCGTCGGCCCGCTGCCCGGGCGCCCCTCCGCGCTGCTGTTCCTGGACCGCCGCCAGCCCCGACGGGTGGACCGGTGAAGTCCGTGCTCCTTCCCATCTCCCCGGAGACGGGCGCGGCGGTCTCCGACGTGGGCGGCAAGGGAGCGTCGCTGTGCCGGCTGGTGGGGATGAAGGTGGCTCGCGTGCCACACGGCGCCATCATCCCGCGGCAAGTGGTCTCCCGCCTGTTCCAGGGCCAGGGCGCGCGCGCCTTGCGCCAGCTGGCCGCGGCGTGGGGTGCCGGTGATGACGACGAGGAGCTGCGCCACCGCTTCCTCCAGCTGCCCATCCCCGTCGAGCTGATGCGCGCGCTCGCCGGCTTCTTCCGGCACCGGGACGTGCTCATCGTCCGCTCGTCGGCGGTGATGGAGGACAGCGCGTCACGCTCCTTTGCCGGGCATTTCACGACGCAGATGTGCCGGCGGGACGACGTGGCCACGACGATCCAGCACTGCACGTGGGAGAGCGTGCGCTCGGGCTTCCTCCACGCCACCGACGTGCACGCGCCCGCGGAGCAGCGCCTGGCCGCCGCCGCCTCGTCGCTGGCGCTGGTGGTGCAGGTGGCGGTCAACGCGGAGAAGTCCGGGGTGGCGTTCAGCCGTTCACCCTGGCATCCGCGCGCCATGATGGTCACCGCCGCGTACGGGACCTGCCATGGCGTCGTCGACGGGGCCGTGCCCACGGACACCTACGTGGTCCACGCGCACCATTCCTCCGCGGAGCTCACGTACAAGACGGAGATGACCACGCTGGCACCGCGGTTGGAGCACCTGCTGCCCGGACAGCCCGTCGAGACGCCGCTGGGAGAGAGCACCTTCCACCTCCCGTACGACAACCTGCTCGCGCTGGCCGGTGTGCCCAAGGCGCTGGCCGGGCAGAGCACGCTCAGCGACGACGAGATCGTGGAGATCGGCGCCGCGCTCGCGCGCATCCGGGAGCGCTACGGGCACGAGGTGGACGTGGAATGGTGCATGGATGAGGGCGACCTGACGCTGCTCCAGGCGCGGCCCATCACCGCGCGGTCCACGACGACGGGACGCCGGGCCAGGGAGGCGCACGGGCGCGTGGCTTCGCCGGGGGTGGCCTCCGGACCGGTGTGTGTGCTGCGGGAGGTCTCCGAGGTGTCCCGCGCCTCCGCGGGCGACATCCTCGTCGTCAGCGCCACGGACCCGGAGTGGCTGCCCGCCCTGTACAAGGCGGCCGGCATCATCTCCGAGGAGGGCTCGCCGCTGTCCCATACCGCCATCGTGGCGCGGGAGATTGGCATTCCGTGCCTGGTGGGCGTGGAGAAGGCCACGCGCGGCCGTTTCCTCAACGGCGAGACGGTCACCGTGGACGCCAACCGCGGACTGGTGCTGCGTGGGTCGCGGGCGCGGGGACGCAGCGCGGTTTCCTCCCCGTCCCCGACGCACCGCGCATTGTGCCTGCGCGCTTCACACCTGCATGAGCTGGAGGACCGGCCAACCCGCATCACCGTCTCCGCGCTGCTGGATGACGTCATGTCCCGGGAGCTGGCCGGGCCGCTGCGGGTGGAGCACGTCCTGCAGCATCTGCGGCAACTGGAGCGGCGCGTGAAGACCCGATTGCACGTGGAATGGGATCTCGCGCCGGAGTCGGTTCCTCCCGACCCGCTGCTGGCAGCGCTGCGCCATGCGCTGGGAGCAAGGGGCTGACGTCATGCAGGGCATGCGCTTTGGTGACGACGTCGTCTACCTCTACGGGTCCTGGCTGTTCACGGATTCACCCATCCTCAAGGAGCTCTACTGCGAGTCCCACCGCTGGGAGCCCTGGCTCATCCGCGGCGAGCCGGAGCGTTACGGTCGCTACGTCTTCGAGAATGCGCTCTACATCCCGGCCCGCGAGCGACGGTTGCTGCTCGAGGAGATCCCGGCCCGGCTGGTGGCCTCTCCGGGATGGTCGTCAGCGGTGCAACAACGCGTGCGGCTGCGGGCGCGCGAGCTGCTGCGGCTCATCCGGCGTTCCCGTCGTGGGGAGCGGGCCGCGGAGCTGCTGGACGCCATGCTGGTGGCCGCAGCGCAGGTGCTGAGCGTGGGGGTGATCAAGGAAGCGCTGGAGCCCGAGGATGCGCGCCGCCTGCTGCAGACGTTCGTCCCCACGACGGTGCTGCACCAGAACCTGTTGGCGCTCTATCAGCCGCTTTGTCTCCCGCACTACGACAAGGTTGAAGCGCGGGTCCTGCACTTTGCGGCCCGCCATCTTTCCGCGCGTTCTCCGCGCGCGCGGGAGAAGCTGGTGCGACGTTGCATTGACACCGCGGCCCACCACTCGCGGTTCCTGCTGGAGCCCACCGAGCTTGCGGATCCCGAAGTGATGCGGAGCCGGTTCGAGGAGATTGCGCGGCAACACCGCCGTCGTCCGGGCGCCATCCTGCGCGCGCGCCACACCCTCTTGGAGCGCAACCTCCGCGCCCGTCGGTCGTCGTGGCGAGCAGAGCGGGAGATCCTGGCGGCGTTCCACGCGCTGGGACCAGCGTCGCTCCATGCGCGTCGGACCCTGATGGGCCTCCTGCGCATGATCCAGTTCGTGGCAACCTGGGAGGAGCTGAAGCACATCCTGGTGATGGAGGCTGCGCGTGAGGTGCGCCACTGGCTCGAGGAAGGCGGGCTTCCCATCACCGCGCGCACGCAGGAACTCCGCGCGTACCTCGCAACGCGGGAGTATCCGGTTGGCGGGAGGTTGCGCGGTTCCCGCCCAGGTTGATCGTGACGCCCGGTGTGACGCGACGACGACGTGAACCTGTCCGGACTGACGAACCGCTGGCTGGTGGTGTCACGTTGAGCGCGACTTCATTGCGACCGGCGATTGTGAGGGGTGCGTCAGGATAAGGTGCCCATTGGCGTTGCAGACATCGTAAGCGGGCCACGACCTGGAGTGCGGCGGGCCCTCGCCGCCCTGGCCAGCGCCGCGCGGGTTCTGCACCCGCCAACGGTCCACCAGGCGCAACGCCGTGCATTCCCCCGTCGCCGAAGAGTCCCCAGCTCCGCGAGCGGTCGTTGAGGACACACTCGGCGCTGGCCAGGGCGGCGAGGGCCCGCCGCACTCCAGGTCGTGGCCCGCCTACGACGTCTGCAACGCCGATCGGCACCTTACAGCATTCCGACGCAGCACTGACGTGTCCCGACGCAGTGGGCCGATGAGGGCACGCCCCGCCCACCACGCACTGCGACCTCCTTCCGCCGACGTTAGACCCCAGGGTGCATGCGCAACCCCCGTGGGCACCGCTTCGTCGGGGCGCTTGTCTGTCTGATTGCCTGGTTGCCCGGCTGCCGTGACGACGGCGGTGGCCTGGCGACGACGATTTCCCGCCTGGAGGTCTCCCCCACCGAGCTCGCGTGGTCCGAGACCATCGTCGGGACGCGGGCGCTTTCCTCGCTCACCCTCCGCAACACCGGCGACGTCGCCGTGCGCATCTCGCGCGCCGCGGTGCTGGACGGGCTGGCGTTTTCCGTTGGTGCGGTGCCGGAGGAGCTGGCGCCCGGGGAGAGCGCGTTAGTGGACGTCACGTTCCTCCCGACGGAGGCGCGCGAACACGTGGGCCGCCTGCGCGTGGACAACACTTCCGCCAATGCGCCGGGCGTGGACGTTGCGCTGCACGGCGTGGCGCGAGAGCCGCCCGCGTGTGACGACGGAAACGCCTGCACCATGGACCAATGGGATCCCGCCTCGGGCACCTGTGTGGCCGCGCCGATCTCGGGCCCGTGCGACGACGGAAATCCCTGCACCGCGCACGACCAGTGCTCCGCCGGCAGCTGCCTGGGCTTCCCCGTCACCTGCGACGACGGCGTTGCCTGCACCGTGGACCTGTGTGATCCCGACGTGGGCTGCACCGCCGTGCCCGACTCCGCCCAGTGCGTCGACGACGACCCATGCACCGACGACATCTGCGACGCCACCGGCTGTTCCCACGTGCCATCCGCCGACGGAACCGCGTGCGGCTCGGTGACCAGCTGCAGCACCATGCCCATCTGCATGGGCGGTCGGTGCGTGGCCGCGCCGGTTCCCGACGGATACCCCTGCGGTTTCGGCTGCGCGTCCAACGCGGTCTGCGTCGACGGAAGGTGCGCGGGGGAGCCGGGGCTCTTTCCTGAACCCGCGTGCCCAGGCGCGTGCGGCAACGGCGTGCGCGAGACCTGCGCCAACTGCCCGGAAGGCACCACGTGCACGTCGTCGTGCGGCGTGGAGTGTCCCGCCTGCTGCTACGAGCCTTCGCTGCGTGAGCCGTGTGACGGCGTCGACCTCGGCGCGGTGGACTGTGTGCAGCTCGGTTTCGCGGGAGGAACACTCGCCTGCGCGGACACGTGTCACTGGGACAGCGCGGGTTGCTCGTCGTGCACGGACCATCCGGCCATCCGTGCGTGCGTGCGACCGCCCGTGAAGTCGCGCGGCGCGGGCAACCTTGCCCTGGCCGCCCACGACGGGATCCTGGCCGGCGTGTGGCTGGAATGGACGGAGCGCGGGGCGGGCACGGTCCATTTCGCCTCGTGGGACACCGAGCTGCAGCTGCTCCGCGCGCAGTGCCTGGAGCTGACCGGCGCCGTCGACGTGGCGCTGTCCGCGACGACGCAGGGCTGGATGCTGGCCACGGGGAATGAAGAGCTCTTGCTCCACCCCCTGGACATCCACGGCGATCCCGTCACGGAACCCGTGTCCCTCGGGCCCATTGCCATCTCGTGGCGGGACAACATTGCGCTGACCCCCGGCGCGCCGGGAACCACGTTGGTGGTGTGGCAGCCGGAACATTCCATCATGGAATCCGCGCTGGTCCAGGACGACGGCACGGTGCTGTGGCGCAACACGTTGGCGCACCGCACCTACGTCAACAACCCTTCCGCGCTGTACGTGGAGGACCACTTCCTCGTCGCGTTCCGGGTCAACAACGGAATGTGGGTGGTGAACATCAACCACGACGGCACGCTCGAGGAGGTCCACATCTCCCTGGAGGGAATGGACTATCCGCGCCTGGCGTGGAACGGCGAGGAGGTGGCGCTGACCACCGCGGCCTTCAATGGCACGCACGGCGTCATGTGGACCCGCCTGACTCCCGACGGCGCGCTGCTGGATACGCCTGCACTGGTGGGCTCTTTCCCGCTGTACTTCAATCCCTCGCCTGTCGTGTCGACGAGGGAAGGCTGGTTGATGCTCCTCCCGGGTTACACCGGCGCGGCCGGCGTGGGCTCCCACCTGGATGCGTTGCTGGTCACGCGCGGCGACGGAGTGGGAGCGCCCCAGAGCCTCACGCGCGAGCCCGCGTTCGAGGAGTTCTTCCAGCTCGTTCCCGTTGCCGACGGCGCCGTGGCGGGATGGATCTCCGACGACATCAACAGCTCCGCGCGTCGCATCCAGCTCATGCGGATTGAGCCTGGCGCGCTGGCTGCTCCGGCGCCATCGCGTACCTCCGCGCCCCAGACGTGCATTCCACCCTGGAAACACGGTCCCGCGTGCGGCGATGCCCTGTGCGGCAACGGCGTCACCAACAGGTGCACACGCTGCCCGGGCAGTGTCGGCTGCAGCCGCATGGAGCGGACCGAGTCCTGCGACGGAACCGCGCCGACGACCTGCGGCGGGCTGGGCTACGCCTCGGGCACGCTCGGGTGCAATGAGCGCTGCGGATGGGACGTCTCCGCGTGCAACGGATGCATGGCGGAACGGGATTGTGCACGAATTCCCGTGGACACCAACGCGGCGGTTTCCCTGGCCGTGGCGGGCCGTGACGACGGAGAGATTGCCGCAGTCTGGTCTTACATTGGCGAGGGGCCGAACTACACCGCGACGCTGCGCCTGGCGCGCACGAAGGAGTCCTTCCAGGTCCTCGACGAGAAATGCCTCGGCATTCACCACGCCCTGAGCGTGGCGCTGGCGCCTACATCTGACGGGTGGCTTCTTGCTTCGGACTTCCGCGAGCACTCGGGAGATTCTCCTGACACCGTGGAGGTACGGACGCTGGATCGCACTGGCGACGTCATCCGCGGCCCCACGTTCACCGCACGCGTTGGCACCGGCGTGGCACCAGACCTCTCGCTGACGCCGGGACATGACGGCACGTTGCTGCTGTTCCCTGGCGTGTTCTCCGCCTTGGCGGCCATCCTCCTCGACGACGATGGCGTCGCGAAGTGGCGCGCCGAGCTCATGCCTGGCGGAACGGTGACGGAGTGGCAGGCTGTGGCCACGGAGCGCGGCTACCTGATCGCGGCGTCGGCGTACACGGGGCACGTGTGGCTGTTCCCAATCTTCGCCGACGCGGGGACTTCGGGCGCGGTGGAGGCCGGGCCGTACGTGGTCCTTCCCGTCGGGAGCCACCTCCGGCTCGCGCGGATGGAAACCGGCGCGGTGCTGTTCTGGGTCGAGTGGACCAACGCGGGCGCCGCGGTGAAATGGCGACGCCTCGCCTCCGACGGAAACCCCGTCGATGATCGCGTGGAAGAGGTTGCTCCGCGAGGGCAGGTGCTGGGACCGGTGATCACCGGAAACCGCGGCGTCATTGCGTTGCGCGGCACGCCCGCGCGCGGCCTCGTCGACGAAACAGTGACTGGCATTCCGGTGCACCGGTGGGATGTGGGCTCCACCTCTCGACTGCGCTACGACGCCCAGGGTGCCTATGAGCACAAACTCTTCACCGCCGGTGGCCGCATCATCGCGGCGTGGCTGGCGACGTCACCTTGGCCCCCCGGCGGCGAGGACACCTCCTTCGAGCGCAGCCTGTACCTCTCCGTGATCGAGCCGTGATCGCACGTTGTCCACGGTGGGTCACGCCGTCGTCGTCGGGGAGTTGAACGAGGCGGTCTCCAACTGCGCGCGCAGCTTGCGCAGCTCCTCCAGGCTGGCTTCCACCTGCGGCGCCTTCACGCCGGTGGCGAACACCCCGGTGAGGAACTCAATGACCTTGTCCAACGCCTTCATGCTGCCCGCGGCGTTCCCGTCCACCGCCTTGCGCGCATCCAGCGCCCGACGGGCCTGACGCAGCGCTCCCTCGAGGTCGACCACCTTCACCTGGATGTCCAGCTGCGCATTGCGCACGTGGTCCAGCTCAGCACTGGTGTGCGCCAGCTGCTCCCGCAGTGACGCCGCCTCGGCGCGTTCCTTCTCCAGCGCTCCCGCGGTGTCACCCAGCTCCTGCACGCGCTCCTGGCGTTCCTGCGCCACCTTCTCCAGCTCGTCGACACGCGCGCGCAGACGGGCCGCTTCCGCCTCCAGCTCCGCCGCGCGGGCCTTCTGTTGCTGCTCCCTCTCGTCGAGCTGCCGGGTGCGCGCCTCCGCCTGCGCCAGCGTCTCCTGGTTGAGCGCCACCAGCTGCGCCTCGTGATCCTGCGCTTCCCGGGCGGCCTCCCGCAGCGCGGCGTTCTCCTTCTGGAGCTCCTGCACCTCGAGCAGCGCGCGCTTGAGCTGCTGGTGTGCCTCATTGAGCTGGCTGGTGATCTTCTTGACGCGCTCCTCGTGCTCCAGGAGGCCCTCGCACGCGTCGCTGAGCGCAATGTTCTCCTCCTTGGCCTCCACCAGCGCGCGCTCCAGCTCCACCCGCTCGGCGCGCAGCGTCTTCAGCTCCGCCAGCCCGCTGCGCATGCGCTCCGCGTTGGCCGCCTCACTCCGACGCCACGCCAGCCCCGCCTCCTGCATCATCTCGCGCAGGTCCTTGCGCAGCGGCACCGCGTCGGGCACCAGCGTCAACACGCGCACCAGCAGTCCCAGCGCACTGGGCAGCGGACTCTCGATGACGTCGACGGCGCCCAGGTCCTTGAGCGTGTAGCCCAGCTCGGTCTTGCCCTGCGGGATGAGCGCCAGGAAGTGCGTGGTGGTGTAGCGGGTGCGCGCCAGCTTGAGGAGCTTGTGTGGCCAGCTCGAAGTGTCGTCGTCGACCACCACGAACACGGCGTGGAACGGGTGCGCGTCCAGCACATCCACGGCCTGGTTGGCGCTGGTGACGGTCTTGCAGAACACCCCCAGGCTGGCAAACGCGCTCACCACCGGGCTGGCATCACCGTCCACCACGTCGACGACGAGGACCTTGAGGGACGCGTAGACGCTGATGACGTCGGTGGAGGCGGCCTGCGTGGACCAGGGGCTGAGGAGGTCAAACCCGGACTCGGCGGGCACCGGCTGCAGCATGGTCCCGGAGAGACTGGGGATGGGCTGCAGCGTCGTCTCGGAGAGCGTGGGGACCGGTTGGAGCGTGGTCTCCGAGACGCTCGACGGCTGCATGCTCCCGGTGCGGATGCGTTTCCGCCCGGGGTTGGTCCTTGAGCCCGACATGCGCGACCTCCTGGCGACGCGCAGGATAGGCGGTGACGGCGTGGCGGTCCAACCTTGAGTCGGTGTGACTGGCTATTTGTCCGAGCGGTGGAGCACGCGGGCGTAGGTGAAGAGATCCCGCACCAGGCCGTGTCGCTGGAATGCAGCGGGGAGGAGCTCCTGTCGCGTGAAGCCGTGTCGCTCCAGCAGCTTCCAGCTTCCCACGTTCTCGGGCACCACCGTGGCCACCGCGCGACGCACCCGTCCCGACGTCACCATCCGCTCCAGCAGCGCACCCACTGCCCGCGTGGCCAGGCCCCTGCCCCACTCTTCGCGTCGGAGGACGTACCAGACCTCGTACTCGCCGGTGGCCTCGTCCCGCAGGTCCGCCCCGACGAGACCGATGGAGCGCTGCTCGACGCGCACCATCCACGGACCGAAGTGGCGGGGCTCCCTGCCGTAGTGCGCCAGGACCTTCTCCAGTCGCTGCGCGCATTCCTCCCGCGTGGGCGTGTGGGTCCAGTTGGTGAGCTTCACCGTGTCGTAGTCCGACCAGAGCGGGAACACCTCCGCCAAGTCTGACGACGACAACGGCGTGAGCGTGAGCTGCGACGGCGTGGACATGAAGGGCTCCCGGGCAATCTTGTTGACGTATCTCCAACGGAGCACGTTGGGAATCGGTTGCGTGGCACCGACGGAACATGGGCTCCGCCGACGCCACCTTTCCCGGTGACGTCGGGACTGCTACGCAAGCGCCCATGGACCTGAAGATGCTGGCGATCCAACTGGAGTTCGCGGGCTTCCGGGAGCGGGAGAACCTGGCCCGACAGACCGCGCAAGAGGCCACCCCGTCGGACCTGGCTGGCGTGGCGACGTTCCTGACGCACAAGAACGCGTCGGTGCGGCTGGGCGCGGTGGAGATCCTGGGTCAGTCCTCATACCGCGACGCCATCCCCGCGCTCACCGAGCTGGCGCGGAACGGTCGTGGCGACGAGCGGGTCTTTGCCATCCGTGCGCTCTCCCGCCTGGCCACGCCCAGGGACACCGCGCTGCGTTCCCTGGCGCAGCAGTGGGCGCGGGAGGCCGACGAGTTCGTGCAGATCCAGGCGCGGACGCTGCTCGCCGCGGTGTCGTCGGAGAATCTGCTGCCCGCGGCGCCCACTGCACCGGTTGCCAAGCCAACTCCCGTCGCCGCGGAGTCGCTCGCGCACGAGATGCTTGCCGCCACGTCGGACACGGAGCGGTTGAAGGTGCTGGAAGCGCTGCGCGCGCTCGACGACGCTCCGCTCACGGTGGCGCTGGCGCTCATCATCCAACGCGGCAACGCCAGCGCCACGGGCATGGCCGCGGGCCTGGTCCGCGCACGACTCGCCAACCTCACCGACGGCGACGCGGAGCTGCAGCGCATCCTCGAGGACGCCCGCACCCGCCACACCACCTCCCCCGCCGCCACCGAAGCGCTGGACCTGGCGCTCATCACCGTGGCCACCGGCGACGCGCTGGCCCGCGTGTGCACCCGCGCCCATGAGCAGGACAACGACCTGGCGCAGGCCCTGCTGGCGCGGCTGGACCGCCTCCGGGGCGCCGAGCTCGCGTCGTGCGCGGACGTGTTGACGTCGGCGCTGCTCCAGCGTCCGGAGCGTACCTCCCGCTTCGTGTCGCTCCTGGTGCGCGCCATTCCGGAGCTGCGCGAGGGACCGCGTGGTCGAGTGAAGGACCTGGCGCTGCGCCTCGTGGAGACCCTCGCGCCCGACGGAGCTCCCGACGAGAACGATCTCCAGCTCGCGCGACTGCTGCAGTCCACCGTGAAGGCCGGAGATGCGTTGCCCATGCGCCTGCTGGGTCGACTGGAACGCGGCTCGCGTGTGGCGGCGCATGAAGCGGTTCTGCTCTTGTGCGCGCGGTGCGCCACGGAGGAAGCGGCGCGCAAGTTGGTTTCCTATCTCGCCGACCCGGTGGAATCGCTGCGGACCCGGGCGCGCGAGTTGGCAACGAGCTTCCAGTCCACCACCGCGCGCCTCGAGCTCAAGCCGGACGGCACCGCGGAGATCACGCCCATCTACCGCGCTCCCAATGGCGAGCTCCTCGAGGTGGGTCAGGGATCCCTGCGGCTCGCGTCGACGGGTGATGCGTACGTCCTGGACGCGCGTGGCCAGCCCGTGCGCGCCGCCGACACGCCGCACGGCGGATGCCAATGTTGTGCCCGACCCCGCGCGCTGGTCCGCCAGGGTCGGGAGCTGCCGCGCTGTCCGCAGTCCGGTGAGCCGCATCTCGTCGACGGAAAGGCCCAGCTGCTCCGCGAGCATCCGCTGGGACGGTGTCGCAACTGTGAGTCCATCCGTCCGCTCAAGCGCGAGGGGGAGCGCGTGGTGTGCCCGGTGTGTCGTCGGGAGCACGTGCTGAGCGGCGGCGCGTACATGGCGCGACCGGGCGCCGCGCCCTCGCACTCGTCGGAGTCTCCCGCGTCCCGCTCCCTCGACGACGCATTGCCCACCCCACCCTCCCGCGACGACCTCAAGCTCATCGAGCCGCCCATTGCGCGCGCCATGGCGGCGAACATCTTCCTCGTCGGGAAGGCGGAGGGCCGGGTGTGGTGCGGGTCGGGCGTGATCATTGCGCGGGATGGTGAGCACGTGTTGTGCCTGACCAACCGTCACGTCGTGGAGGAGGAGGGGCAGGCGGCGGAGCTGCGCGCGCTCACGCTCTCCGGCGAGAAGGTTCCCATCCAGATCGAGTGGGTGGCGCCGCACGACGTGGACCTGGCGCTGGTGTCCTGTCAGCTCCGCAATCCCGACGCGGTGACGGTGATGGAGCTGGGCCAGGGCGCGTGCCTGGTGGGCTCTCCGCTGTTTGCCATTGGCAATCCCATGGGGCTCAACTGGTCGTACAGCTCCGGTGCGCTGAGCGCTTTCCGTCGCTGGGAGAACAAGTCCGGCCTGGAGCTGCAGTGGCTGCAGACGCAAACTCCGGTGGGTCCCGGCTCCAGCGGCGGCGGGCTCTACCACGCCGACGGACACCTCGTGGGCATCATCACGTTTATCGTCGCAAGCCAGGTGGGTGGCGACGCGCACTTCGCCCTGTCCATGTCGTCCATCCGGGAGACGCTCCACCGCGACGACGTCAGCTGGCGCGCCAAGCGGATCATCCCGCTGCTCGAGGGACCGCCGCTGGCCTGAGTGGAAACGAGCTCACCCCGCGGAAGAACCACTGTGCGTGATGCCGTGCGTGGAGGCCCACATGCCCAGGTCCTCCCGTCGGAGCGCGGCGGCCATGAGCTCGGGAAAGAGGTCCGGCGTGCACGCAAACGCGGGAATCCCCAGGGACGCCAGCGCCCCCGCCACCTCGTGATCAAACGCGGGCGCACCCTGGTCATCCAACGCCAGCAGCACCACCACGGTCACGCCGGAGTGCACCAGCTCCGCGGCGCGCGCGATCATTTCTCCGACGTCACCACCCTCGAACAGGTCGCTGATCAGCACCAGCGTGGTATCCGCGGGCCGCGTGACCAGCCCCTGGCAGTACGCGAGCGCGCGGTTGATGTCGGTGCCACCACCCAACTGCACACCAAAGAGGAGCTCCACCGGGTCGGCGAGATGCTCCGTGAGCTCCACCACCGACGTGTCAAACACCACCATGCGCGTGCTCACCGCCGGCAACGACGCCAGCACCGCGCCGCACACACCCGCGTGCACCACCGAGGGTGCCATGGAACCGCTCTGGTCAATACACAGGATGATCTCCTGCACACTGCTCCGCCTCCGCCCGTACCCGACGAGCGTCTCGGGGATCACCGTGCGCTGTTGCGGTTGGTAGTGGCGCAGGTTGGCGCGGATGGTGCGGTGCCAGTCCATCTCGTGCAGCCGGGGACGACGATTGCGGATTCCCCGGTTGAGCGTGCCCATCACCGCCTGACGCAACGGGCTCGCCAGTCGCTGCTCCAGGTCGGCCACCACCCGACGCACCACCATGCGCGCCGTCTCCCGCGTGCGCGTGGGAATCACCGCGGACAACGAGAGCAGGTTGGCCACCAGGTTCACGTCGGGCTGCATGGCGGAGAGCATCTCCGGCTGCAGCAGCATCTGCTTCATGCCCAGCCGGTTGAGCGCGTCCTGCTGCATGACCCGCACCACGCTCGACGGAAAGTACGTGCGGATGTCGCCCAGCCAGCGCGGGACGTTGGGGGAGGAGCTGCCCAGCGCGCCGGTACGGTCGGAGTCATAGAGAGCCTGCAACGCGCGGTCCATGCCTGCGTCCGTGCCCTCGAGCCCTTGCCCCGTTCCCTCGGCCTCGCCGCCGCCGAGAACGAGACGCCATCGTCGGAGGCGCTCATCCGCCACGACGCACCTCCAACCCCAGCAACGTGGTGATCACGGGCAGCACCAGCTCCGCCCTCGCGGGATCCACGCCTTCCACCACCTGAAGCCGCGGCGCTCCCGGTCCGGAGTGTTTGGCGCGCTCACCCATCTGTCGACGTTCCGGTGGCGTGAACGTGGAGAACGTCCGGCGCAGCAGCGGCAGGAGCGTGGTGAACGCCTGCGGTTGCAGCCCGTGCAGCCACCCGTCCACGACGTTCCACAGCTCGACGTCATGCAGCAGGAGCACCCCGCTGTTGCGCAGGAATCCGTCGAGCCACGCCGCGGCGGCAGGCGGCTCCGACGCGGTGGAAAGCGCAAGACCCAACCGGCGCGCCGCCTCCTCCGACGTCATCCGCCGCGCATCCAGCAGGATCCGACACGCCCGACCGGCGATGAGCCCGTGCAACGTGCGCTGCTCCATCAACGTCTGCATCAACGCCTGCCAGCTTTCGAGATGCGTTTCCTCTCTCAGCAGCGCCACGGCGTTGTGCACCGCCAGCATGCGCTCCAGCATCTCTTCCGCCGACTCGTCGTCGAGGGACGTGCACGCGCCGGGCATTCCGATGGTGATGCGCGCCATCATCCCGTCGACAACGTGCCGCACCACCGTCACATCCGTCTGCCGCACGTTGCCATAGCGGAGCACGTTCACCAGCGGCGGCAGCGCATCCATCAGCAGGGACACGTCGCTGGCCAAAGCGGCCGCGCTCTCCAGGCGTTCCATCACCGCGTGCACCGCGTCGGGTAGCGAGGCCAGGAGGGACTTCTGCAACAGCTCGGTGAGTCGGGGCAGGTCCGCTTGCGTCACCTGGTGCGTGCGCACGTACGCCGCGGCGGCGTCCTCGACGGTATTGCCGAATCGACTGGCCTCGATGATGGCCAGCGACAGCTCCGGCTCCCACTCGAGACGCCAGTATTCGTGGAAGGTGCCGCTCTTGCCGGTGACCTCCAGCTCCTCGCCCCAGGTGATGCCCAGCAATTCCAACCGGTGCAGCATGTGGCTGCGCTCGAGGTCGTTGGGCTTGCGCAGGTCCAGGTCGATCTCGCGCGGCTCCGGGTCGGGAGGGAGGCGCAGGCGTCGTTGCAGGCGCGCCAGGTCCTGGTGCAGCGGCACCGTCGGGACATCGTCGGGGACGCGGCCCAGGCGTTCCCCGACGAGCAGCTTCTGTCGCACCAGCTTGAGCGGCACTTCGTTCCCGTGCGCCAACACCGCGAGCGCCGCGTCCATCATCTCCGGCAATCCCGGAATGGGCCGGGAACGGAGTGCCGCGAGGTTGTCGGCGAGCCGCACCGCCTCCACCGCGTGCGCCGCGGAAGCGTCGAGGTCCTTCTCGCGCAGCAGACGCGCCACCAACGTCATCCACCCGACGGTGACGTGCCGTTCTTCGGTCCAGAGGTGGTGATACCAGCCCGGCGCCTCCACACCCGCGCCGTAACCGCTCTCGAACGTGAGCCGTCCGTAGGTCCACGGAACCCAGGTCACCTGCACTTTGGTCTTGGCCAGCGGTTTGAGCAGCGCCGCGTCGTCCTTGGCGGGCCCGGGAGAGACCAGCGCGGGCGCATGCCACGCGCCACACACCACCGCCACGCGCTGCGCGCCCTCCTTCTCCGCCGCGCGGATGGTCTGTCGCATGTACGCTTCACGCTCGCGCTCGAATCCCCGACGTGGCTCGGGAATGGCCTCGCGCAACGCGGTCATCGCCTCGAGGATGGCGTGGAAGATCTCGGTCCCTTCCCGTCGCTCCTCCACCATGTGCTCCCACCAGCGCTCGCTGTCGCTGTACCCCGCGGCCTCGGCGAGGAACTTGAGGGGGTCGGCGCGCGGACCGCGGTAGTCGTCGTCGTCCTCATTGGGACGGTTGGCCATGCGCAGCGCCTGGGGAAGGTCCATGAAGCGCGCGGGAACGTTGTTCGTCTGCGCATGGTGCAGCGCCTGCCACTCCGGCGAATACACGGCGAAAGGGTAGTAGACGGCGCGCTTGGGATTGTCGGCGGCGTGGATGAGCAGCGCCACCGGCGGCTCCATCTGCGGATGCGTGATGAGCTTGATGACGTCGTTGGCGTCGGGCGGACCTTCCACCAGCACGCAGTCCGGGCGCAGCTCCTCCAGCGCACGACGGAGACTCCGGGCCGAACCGGGTCCATGATGCCGGATGCCAAAGACGTGGATGCTCATTCCGTGACGTCCCGACACGCGCGGTAGATGTCCTTCCAACCCTCGCGCTCCTTCACCACCGTCTCGAGATACTCCTTCCACACCACGCGGTCCTGCACCGGGTCCTTCACCACCGCGCCGAGCAATCCCGCGGCGAGGTCGGAGGCTTTGAGCTGTCCGTCGCCAAAATGCGTGGCGAGGGCCATGCCATGACTCACCACCGAGATGGCCTCGGCGGTGCTCAGGGTACCGCTGGGCGTCTTGACCTTGGTCTTCCCGTCCTCGGTGATTCCACTGCGCAGCTCCCGGAAGATGGTCACCACCCGACGGATCTCCGGCAGCGGCGGTGCCTCCGCGGGCAGCTTCAACGCACCCCCCAGCGCCTGCACCCGTCGACTGACGATGTCGATCTCCTGCGCGATGTCGTCGGGAAGCGGCAGCACCACGGTGTTGAACCGACGACGGAGCGCACTAGACAGCTCATTGACGCCACGGTCGCGGTTGTTGGCGGTGGCGATGATGTTGAAGCCCTGCACCGCGAGGACCTCGCTGTTGAGCTCGGGAATGGGCAGGACCTTCTCGGAGAGGATGGTGATGAGGGCATCCTGCACGTCGGCGGGAATGCGGGTGAGCTCCTCCACGCGTGCAATCTTGCCTCCCCGCATGGCGCGCATCACCGGACTGGGAACCAACGCGTTCTCCGACGGGCCCTCCGCCAACAGCCGCGCGTAGTTCCACCCGTAGCGGATGACTTCCTCCCCCGTGCCCGCGGTTCCCTGCACCATGAGCGAGGAATCCCCGCTGATGGCGGCGGCAAGATGCTCGGACACCCACGTCTTGGCCGTACCGGGAACGCCGAGCAGCAGCACCGCGCGGTCCGTGGTCAGCGTGGCCACCGCAATCTCGATGAGCCGCCGGTGGCCGATGTACTTCGGCGTGATCTCGGTACCGTCGTCGAGGCGGCCACCCATGAGATACGTGGTCACCGCCCAGGGCGAGAGCTTCCACTGCGGCGGACGCGGCTTGTCATCCGCACGCGAGAGGGCGGCGAGCTCGTCGGCAAAGAGCTTCTCGGCATGTTGGCGCAGGACTTCCGTCATGGCTTCTCCGTCGGGATGGCGCGGTGGATTTCAGCGCGGAAATAGAGCGTCCCCTGGCACTTGCCCCATACCTGCAGCCACTGCGCCAGCGCACGAGGATCGACGGGACGGATCGTATCCAGCCACGCCAGCGCGCTGAGGTCCATGTGGAGCGCGAAACGCTGCAGCAGCGGCCGGATGGCCCACGCGGTGTTGCGGTCCGCGTTGGCGAGGAGATGGCGCAGGGACTCGAGCGTGGCGCGCGTCAGCTCTGGGCTCCACGGATCCTGGTGGTGCAACATCACGCGCAGCACCTTGGGCGCGTTGGCGGGCGACTTCAGCCACTTGAGGAACAGCGCCTCCCGTCGGTCCGGGGGCACCAGCTTGATGAGACTCTCCGCGGGCAATTCCACGCGCTGCTTGGGCGACGACGCCAACAACGCCTCCGCCCAGACACCATCCCGGTGCCGCACCGCCGCCTCGGCCCAGGATTCCAGCCACAACGCTTCCCACTCACCTTCCCGCGCGGCGCGCACCAGCTCGGCGGCGGTGGCTCCCAGCTCGCGCGACCACGTCGACGGAGGAACCGCGGTGATCATCTGCATCATCCATCCCGCACGCTCGCCCACGCCGCTCCTGGCCTTGGGCTCCACGCCGTCACGTTGCATCTCCCGATCACAGGTGGTGGGCAGGCGCAGGTTCAGCCGCTGGTGGTCGTGCTGGAGCAACGCGAGCACGCGCGCGGTCATCCGCTGGCACAACCGTGACGAGGGAAGGCGGGAGAGCAGGTCCGCCGCAATACGACGCACGTTCTTGCTCCGGTCGTCGAGAGCGGACTCCAGGAAAGGCTCGTCGTCGGGACCGAGGCCGGTGAGGAACAACGCGAGCTGCGCCTGCCGCTCCTCCGCGGCCTCCTGGGCCCAGGTGGATTGCACCAGCGCGCGCGCCCGCGCCGCCTCCGTGCGACGCAGGTGCTGCAGCCAACGCATCCGCTCGTCGCGGGACGCGGTGTCCCAGTCCACTTCCGGTGGAGCCAGCGTGGCTGCGCGCCAAGCCGGGTTCTGGTCCGCCAACCACGCCCCGCGCGCACCTGCCACCTGGGTGACGACGTCACGCAGGCCTGCCTGGCTGAGCGCGAGATCGAGGAGGCGCGGGAGCTGGGCATGGGGCACGCGAACCCCGGCCACCGCCGCCCGGGTGAGCCACTCCGGGAGCACGTCGGTGTGATGGCCGTCCAACATGGTGAGGAGAAGCTGGGCGGCCTTGGCGTTGCACACCGGACGCCGCTCGTCGGGCGCGGGAACCGGCGGCGCCTCGGTGAGGACGGTGGGAAGCGCACCGGCACGACGGTAGAGCGCCACCGCGGCGCACGCCGACAACATCGCCTTCTCGACGGGCTGCGACCTGAGCGCGCCCAACACCTCGCCCAATGGCCCTTCGAGCGCGGGCCACGCGGGCGGCTGGCGCGCGGTGCCCATCAACGCCACGCGGGTGAGCTCGGCCCAGAGGCGGTCCGCGGTCATTCCAGCTCCTGCGTCAGCGCGACGAGCCTTCCTTCCGTCAGGATGCTGAGCGGCAGGATCTCGTCGTCACGCGCTTCGCCGAAGATGGTGATGGGGTGTCCGCCGGAGATCGCCAACAGCTCCCAGCCACGTGTGAAGGCGTTGGGTAGCCGCAACGACGCACCCCCGGCGTCGCGCAACAGCCAACGCTCCCCGTCCCGCACCGGGATCACGCTGGAAAGGGTGGCCGGCAGCACGTCCCGCCACGGATTGCTGGCGAGCATCTCCGCGCGGAGCGCGTGCAACCCGGCGACGCCTGCCAGGCTCTTCACCGTCGTCACCGGCGTGGGCGCGCTGAGAATCTCCTTGATCAACGCGCGCATGGGACTGGCGCCGGGGAAGAACACCAGCTCCGCGTCCAGCCGGGTTCCCACCGGCGGCGCGGCCATGAAGGGCTGGTTTCCCACCGCAAAGGTCAACACCAACGCATGCCTTCCCGACGACACGCCCGCCAACCACTGCCGCCGCGTGCGCAGGTGTCCATCGTCATCGAAAGAGGTGCCGAGGACCTGCCACTGGTCGCGCACGCCGTCCTGCGCCATCAGTTCCTCCTGGCTCTGCGTCCAGCCCACCTGCGCGCGCACCTCTGCTCGCAGGTCGGCCGGCAACGCATCCTGGCGCGGATACGCCTCCACGAGGAGATGCAATCTTCCCAACCGCAAGAGCATGCGCTCCTGCCATCCCACGCCGGAGGTGGCCACGTCGGCAAGGTCGCGCACGCGCCGCGCCAGCCCGGGGGCCTGGGCGTCGACGAGACGTGCGGCCATTCCCTCCCAGAACGCGCCTTCACGCGCGGGCGCGTCGGCGATGCCGTGGATCACCAGGTCCGCGAGCCAACGCTGCAGCTCGCCGACACCCGCCGCGACCTTGGCCTCACGGTCCGCCACGCGCTTCGCCTTGGCCTCGGTGTCGACGGCCTTGTCGCCGCGTTCCGCCTTGCGACCCGTGCTCGGCGCCAGCCATTCCAGCGCCCATGACGGATGCGCTCCGTCGGAGAACGCCGCCCGGTCGCGCACATGGAGAAGCAACAGCGCCAGACCATGTTTGCAGGGCCGCTTCCGGCTCGGACAGGAGCAGAGAATCAGGGGGCCATGCAGCGCCACCGCGACCCGGTACGGCGTCCCGCCGCCCTGGCACACGCCGGAGATGGCTGTCTCGCTGGCCACCAGCGCGGTCCAACGCGCCGCCACAGCCAGCTCCGCACCCGCCCGCGCCGACGCAGGGTCGAGCGCAAGCGGCACAATCTGTTCCTCGGTCCACATGCCACCGACGAGCCTACCCGGGGAGGAACCGCGCGCAAGCGCCCCGCCGTCTCCACCTGCCCAATGCCACGACTTTGTCGTTCCCTAATCTTCGTGAAACGCGCCCGTCCGGCCCACCCGCACACAGGGCTGGCCGGTGACGACGGTAGAGACATGTCCCTTCGCTCTTGCGGACCACCACGATGCGCAGCGTGGCGCGTGATCTTCGTGCTTGGGCTAATGATGTGGACCGCATGGACCGACCGGCGCTCACTGGACGGTGAAGGCGGCGCTGACGGTCTGGTCTCCCGCCACGGCCTCCACGCGGTGCGTTCCGGCCACCGGCGTCCACACGACGCGCAGGCCACCGCGCTGTCGCCCGAGAGGCTGGGAATCGAGCCGGAGCTCGACGAGCTGGTCGGCGGGACCGCTCACGGCCAGGGTCAGGCCGCGACCGGCGAGCGGGCGATCGCGGTCGATCCGGAACACCGCGCCGTCGTGGGGATGGAGCACGCGGAGCTCGTCGCTGTGGGAGCAGTCGGAGAGGCCCACCTGCTCGGCCCAGCGCTGGAATGGCGCGGGCAGGACCACTCCGCCCGGCGTGTGGAACGCGCACAAGGACCTGGGCGCGGTGCCTTGGCGGAACAGCTCATGACGACGGTGCGGGCACGCGCGTCCCGGCAACGCGCCGGAAAGCGCGCAGATCTCCACCTCGGTCAACCCGCCCGGCCGGGCGCGTGGCGGCGGCTCTTCCTCGGCGTGGACCGCGCGCATCAGCCGGTGCCACAGCGTGCCCGCCCCCGTGACCCCGCTGACCCCGCGCATGGGCCGACCGGCGAAATCTCCCGCCCACGTCGCCACCAGGTACCGCGTGGTGAAACCCACGGCCCAGTTGTCCCGGAAGTCCTTGCTGGTCCCGGTCTTGACCGAGGCCGCAAATGGCAGGTGCAGCGCGCCGTGGCGACCAAAGCTCGGGCTCCGTGCCACGTCGTCACCGAGGATGTCGGCCAGCAGGTACGCCGCCTGCGGTGAGAGGACCGGGATCCCAGCCGGGTCCGCTGACGACGTCATGGTGAGCGGTACCCAGGATCCTCCGCGCGCCAGGGCCAGGTACGCCGCGGCCAGGTCTTGCATGCGCACGTCCACGCCTCCCAACATGACGCCCAGGCCCAGCTCCGCGGGCGCCACATCCGGCGGCTCCATCCGGAAGCGTCGCAGGATGTCGAGCAGCGTGTTTGCGCCGAGACGGGACGCCAGGTCCACCGCGGCCAGGTTGTAGCTGTTGGCGAGCGCGGACCGCAGCAGCACTGGCCCGTGCTCCTGCTCGTCGAAGTTTCGCGGCAGGTATTGACCATGCTCCGCGGCCTGGGGCACCGCCAGGTCGGTCAGCAGCGTGGCGGGGGTGGCGTCGCGGTCGAGCGCCGCGCCGTAGATGAGCGGCTTGAGCGCGCTGCCGGGGCTCCTTCGCGCGCGGGTGCCGTCGACCTGGCCATGGTTCTCCGCGTCCAGGAAGTCCGCGCTTCCCACGTAGGCCCGGATTCTTCCGGTGGGCACTTCCACCACCAGCGCCGCAGCCTGCGTGGCCCCACGTTCCCGCATTTCCTCAACGAGCTGCGCCACCAACGTCTCGGCGCGCTCCTGCAACGCGGGGTCCAACGTGGTGCGCACCTCACCCTGGTCCGACGGAGTCCGCGAGAGGATCCACCGCACCGCGTGCGGCGCGCGCATGGGACTTCCGTGGTTGCCACGCGCCAGGGGTTCGGCGCGGGCCAGCTCCGCGTCGACGGAGGTGATCATGCCCCGCGCCACCATGAGGTCCAGGATGTGGTCTCGTCGGCGCAGCGCCTGGCCCTCGCCTTTCCGCAGGTCATAGCGGTCGGGAGCCCGCGGGAGCGCCGCCAGCAGCGAGGCTTCCGCCAGGCTGAGCTGCAGCGCGGGTTTTCCAAAGTACGCCCGCGCCGCGGCCTCCGCACCGACGAGCAGCCCACCATAGGGCGCGCGCGCCAGGTACTGCTCCAGGATCTCGGCCTTGGTGAGGTGCGCTTCGATCACCAGCGCCCACCACGCCTCCCGCAGCTTCTGGGTGAGCGTGCGGGGACCGGGAAAGGCCAACCGCGCGAGCTGCTGGGTGATGGTGGAACCGCCATACGCCACGCGACCGGCGCGCAGGTTCAACCACGTCGCGCGCAGGAGCGAGAGGGGATCCACGCCGAGGTGTTGGAAGAAGCGGTGGTCTTCGCTCGCGAGCGTCGCGTTGACGAGATGCGGGCTGATGGACGTGAGCGGCAGCGGTCCGCCGCGGGTGTTGGCGCTGGAGAGCGCTTCATGGAGCAGCGTGCCGTCTCGGGCGGTGACGCGGGTGGAGCGCGGCGGTTGCCGCACTTCACGGGGCAGCGGCGTGCAATGGACCGCCACACCCAGGAGCAGGACGCCCGAACACACCGTGAGCAGGCTCACCCGAAGCGCGCGCCGCATGGAAGCAGCAAATAGCAGACGCGCGAGCGCGCTTGGAGCTCCCAACGGTCGCGCCATCACGACTTCAACTCGGCCCAGGAGACGCGACCGCTGGGGCTGGCACCACCCCTCCAGCGCCACGGCGAGTTCACCTCGCGCAAGCGCATGCCGGCGCCTCGTGGAGACGGGCGAAATCGGGTGCGTCCCAAAAGGGCCAAGTGGCACAGGCTCGCCTTCACGATGTAGTTCATGGAGCATAGGCGTTGTTTGGTTTGTGTAGCTCGGCTTCCGGCGGCCCAGCAGCCGCATGGGCCGCATAACTCTTGCGTGCGGTCACGCTTTGGGCAGAGGGGTTCAGGGAGCTTGCTGACGACGTCATAGGACAAAGGAGCGCATGGGTTGCTGGGAGTGATTCCGCCTGCGTGGTCGCGCGTGCGAGGTCGTGCGTGTGCGGTCGTGCGTACGCGGTCGCACGCGTGCAGTCGTGCGTGTGCGGTCGTGCGTGCGGCGATACAGGTCCGTGGCCGCATGTCCGCGGAACGACGACGAGAACAGCACCATCATGATCGGTTGTGGCCGGCCGGCATGTCATGCCGCCGGCCGGCCA
>JBFMGU010000178.1:0-22348 GCA_040752415.1 Myxococcota bacterium | reverse complement strand
AGGGGACGCCGCCACCGACGGAAGGCGCGCCCGTCGCGGAAGCCAGACCGGCCGCGGAGGAAAAGAAGCCCGACGAGAAAGCCAAGCCGGAGGAGAAGAAGACCGGCATTGCGGCCATCCTGGACCGGCCCATGGGTCGTGGCCTCCACGTCGGGGTGGGCGTGGTGGGCGGCTATTTCTACGAGCGGTTCAACAGCAATGCCTTCAACGACCCCATTGGCAACTACCGCCTGGACGCGGGCACCGCGGGGCTGGCGCTGGACTTCGCGTATCGCTCGCCGTTTGGCCTGGTGCTGGGCGGTCGCGTGCAGGGTGTGGGTTTTGGCATCTCCGACAGCCTCACCGGCCCGCTGCAGATCTGGGAGGGCCTGGACGCCACCCGGCGCGGAATTGCGAACGGCGGCGCTCCCGCGGGTGGTCCGCCGTCTCCGGAAGCGCCCGAGGGCGTCTTCAACGGCGAGCTGCTGCCGCTGCCCGGCACGGTCATGATGGCGAACCTGTGGGCCGGCTGGCGCGTCTACGGCGCGTCCGACATGGACCTGGACCTCTTCCTTGGCTACGCGACGGAGTTCGTGGGCTTTGGCAAGGTGGACCGGCCGCGCGGCGCCAAGGATGACGTCGAGGCGTTCTCCGACCTCTGGTACCACTCCATGCGCCCCGGCGTGCGGCTGCTCTACCGTCCTCTGGGCGGGAAGTTCGGCGCCATTGCGACGGAGGCGGCCATTGGGGCGGGCTTTGTGTTCCCCATGGTCCTCAAGCCGCGCAGCACCTGCTCACCCAACCGCCTCGACCGCTGCCTGCCGTTCGAGCAGACCTACGTGGAGGTGGTGGACCAGGAGACCGGGAAGTCGCGCATGGTGCGTCGGGGATTCGCGCGGCCGCCCGCGTTCACCGGGTTTGACATGCGCGCCGGCTACCTGTTCGAGGCGATGTTCGTGCAGTTCGAGCTGGGTCTGCACGCCTGGCTGCGCTACTCCGCCGTCTTCTACACGGCGCAG
This sequence comes from Myxococcota bacterium, assembly GCA_040752415.1. Taxonomy (GTDB): domain Bacteria; phylum Myxococcota; class JACRCW01; order JACRCW01; family JACRCW01; genus JBFMGU01. Next base: position 21,350 of record JBFMGU010000178.1, on the reverse strand, counting down.
GAAGGCATGGCGAAGCGCAACCGGTTCTATGACCGCGCCAGCAACATCGACCTCCTCGTGGGGCCGTACCTGACGCTGCGCGGCGGCATCTGACTCACAGCTCCTCGTAGACCCCACCCCCGGCCACGGGCAGATGACGCGACCCGCGCACCACGGGCGGATCCCGTCGTCGCTGCAGCGCGCGCAACAACGGCACCAGTCGCAGATGCACCAACGCGCGCATCACCAGCACCGCGCCCACGCCCAGCACCATCGACGTGGCGTAGACCCATTGCACCAACGCCGAGTCCCCGCCGTGCGCCAGCACGCTGACCAGGACCATGACGCCCACGGCAATGACCTCGGTCCACATCGCGGTGTTGCCGAAGGAGCTGCCGCGCCACCGCCACGCCAGCTCGTCGACAACCTCCTCCTCCAGCTCCGCGACGAGCCGGCGCAGGCGTGGCGCTCCCAGGAGCGGGACAGCCATCAACAGGGCCAGCGTGGCGTCGCGCAGCTGTGCCATGGGAGAGACAGCCCGACGCCACGCGCATGCGGAGTGGAGCACCGCGGTCCAGGCCGTCGCCATGGAGGCCAACGCGAGCGACGTGCCGCCAAACCCGAAAACGAATCCCGACGGAGGATACTGGCAATCACAAGCGTCCGCGGGAATGGAGCGTGTCCACTCCAACACGGCGGCGGTGAACCCCAGCCACATCGCGGCTGCCCCCACGTGCATCCACCCCGCGGCCTCGACGTGTTTCCGCAACGTTGCTGGCTTCTCGACGGACATGCCCCGCAAAGGAGCAGCCCGCATGCCAACCGTCAACCGTCATTGCTGCTGCGCGCGGATGGCCGCCACCACCTCACCGGGGCTGGCGTGTCGCTTCACCTTGTGCTTGCTGAACACTTCCTTGCCGTCGACGGTGACCTCGAACACGCCGCCGGAGCCCTCAACCAGCTCCACCTCGGCGTTGAATTCCTTCTTGAGCTCCGCCGCGAGACCCGCGGCGCGTGGGAGGTAGTTTCAAACCCCGCAGTACTTGATGGTGGCTTTCATGGTAGCTCCCAAGGGCACTCCAGGCCCGTCGGGTGCCATATGCGCAAACCAGCACCAGGACGCAAGGCTCCACCTCGACAACCCGTGGTGGGCGTGGGCGGCATCATCCTGCGCGGAGACCGGGTGCTGCTCATCCAGCGCGCACGAGAGCCTGCCAAGGGGCTGTGGTCGTTGCCGGGCGGTCGCGTGGAGCTGGGAGAGACGCTGCGGCAGGCCACCGCGCGCGAGATCCTCGAGGAGACCGGGCTGCGCGTGCGCGTGGGGCCACTGTCCTGCGTGTACGAGCGCGTGGAGCGTGACGCGGACGGCGTGCGCCATCACTTCGTGGTCATGGACTACGTGTGCACCGAGCTGGGCGGCACACTGCGCGCCGGCTCCGACGTGTCCGACGCCCGCTTCTTCACGCTGCGCGAAGCCGCAACCCTTCCCACGACGGAGAAGCTGCTGGTGGTGCTCACGCGTGCCGTGGCGCGCGCGACTGCGGTGACGGCGTCTTCCCGTCGATATCCTCGCTGACATCGGAGCCTGAAAGGCGTTGGGAGGGGGTGACGGCGGGCTCGCGGAATCGTCGCGCTGCCTCGACGATGGCGGGACGGAGCGCGGCGCCAGCCGGACCTGGCGTGTGAGCGCAGGCAAGCGAAACATGCCCCATGGTTCGAACGCCAAGGGGGATGGGGCGTTGCCGGCCATGTCACGATAATCGAGACATATGTCACGATAATCGTGAGAGAGCCGCCGGGGAGGAGGTGCCCCCCGCCGACGTGGGCCCCATCGCCTCCGCAAGCCAGCCGCGGGCCCTGTTGTCACGCCCTCACCAACGCCTTTGCGAACCCGTGGTCAGGACGCGTCCCCGCATACGCCGGCCTCCGTGGTCGTGGGCACGGAGAGCCCAAGAGCGGGATTCACCACTCCAACTGACTCGGCGCTCGATTTCCGTCTTGAGCTTGGCGGCCTCCGCTGCTACGGACACCCTGTCAACATGACGGATCCGCTATAACGGAGTCACCCATGAGCAAGCCCATTGGCATCCTGTACGAACACCCCGAGTGGTTCATTCCCCTGTTCGCTGAGCTGGACCGACGTGGGCTCTCCTACGAGCGGATCCTCGCGCACGAGCTCTCCTTCGACCCGTCCGCGCGCAGCTCGCCATACAGCGTGGTGGTGAACCGGATGAGTCCGTCGTCGTACCTGCGGGGGCACGGGCACGCGATCTTCGCGGCGCAGCAGTACCTGGGTCACCTTGAGAGCGTGGGCGTGCCGGTGGTGAATGGGACGGCGGCGTATGGGCTGGAGCTGAGCAAGAGCCTGCAGCTGAGCCTCCTTGCCAAGCTGGGCATTCCGCACCCGCGCAGCCGGGTGGTGAATCACGTGGACCAGATCGTCGGGGCGGCGCTGCAGCTGAGCTTCCCGGTGATGGTGAAGCCCAACATTGGCGGGAGCGGCGCGCTGATGCGGCGGTTTGGCAGCGTCGAGGAATTGCGTGCGGCGCATGCGGCCGGCGAGCTGAACGGCATCCTCGGCGTCGACGCCACGGCGATTGTGCAGGAGTACCACCCGCTCAAGGGCGGCTCGATTGTGCGCGTGGAGGTGCTGGACAACCGCCAGCTCTACGCCATCCGCATCCACAACGACCCCGACGAGGGCTTCAACCTCTGCCCCGCCGACATCTGCCAGGTCCCCGCCCCCGCACCGACGACGAGCGACGACGACTTCGCGTTCTGCGCTGCGCCCACCGCCGGCAAGAAGGCGCGCAAGATCGAGGCCACCACGGCGCCGGACTGGGTGGTGGACGCCGTGCTGCGCGCCACGCGTGCGGGCGGTCTCGACGTGGGTGGGGTGGAGTACCTGGAGAGTGAGCGGGACGGTCAGATCTACATCTACGACATCAACTCGCTCAGCAACTTCGTCACCGACGCGCCGCGCCTCGTCGGGTTCGACCCGTTCGTGCGCTTCGTGGATTACATCGAGCGTCGGGCGGGGCTTGGCGTGCGGTCCGCGTCGGGCGTGCACGCCACGGTGTGATCACGGATCGATTCGGAACACGCGGTTCTGGTCCGCGTCCACGAAGTAGATCTTCCCGTCGGGACCAAAGGTCAGGCCCATCAGCGAGCCCGAGGGCAGGCCGGTTTCCAGGTAGTTCACGCGCTCGCCCTGCTTGTTGAACGCGCTGATGCGGCTGTCGCCGTGGTCGGTCACGTAGATGAGGCCGTTGTGCAGGGCCAGACCGCTGGGCATGTCCAGCAGGCCGCTGTCGACGGAGACGATGACCTCGATGGTGGCGCCGTCGTAGCGACGATGCACCGTGCCATCTTCCTTGGCCGGCAGCGACTGTCCGGGCGTGGCGGTGCTCGGGTCCATGCGGATGATGCGGCTGTTGCCGGTGTCCGCCACGTAGAGCATGCCCTCGTCGTGGTCGTACTCCATGTGGCTGGGCACGTTGGGCTCGCGCTTCACCTCACCCTCGGCGTAGCGGTGGATGATGCCGTCGCTGTGATCGTCGTAGCCGGCGCCGTGATCCTCCTGGAAGTCGTAGAGGACCAGCGCGCTGTCGTAGCCGTCGAACGTCCAGTACTTGTTGCCCTCCACCCACGCGATGCCCATGCACAGCGGGCTCTCGTGCAGCATGTCCAGGTGAGAGCCGAGACCGATGGGATCCGCCACGGCGTAGACAGAGAAGTCCGCGGTCCACAGCGCCGGCCCCATGAACAGGTTCCCCGACGGAGCCTGGTTGTTGTACCGGTTCGTCGACTCCTGGCACGTGGCAAACGTGTTGGGCGCGCCAAACGCAATGGAGCTCACCTCCTCCATGAAGTGCAGCGCGTAGGCGTCAACCTTCTTCACCACACTGCGTTCGTCGGTGCCGGGGTGGAAGACGGTGACGGTGCTGTCGTCGGCGCGGTTCACGATCCACAGCTCCTCCTGGCGCTGCGGGTGGAACTCCAGGTCGCGCGGGACGTTGAGGCCGTCATCCTCGTCTGCGATCAGCGTGAGCGTCACGGACGCCGCGGAGTGATCCCCGGTGCCGAGCTCTGGAGCGGGGACGGTGTTGCTCCCGGCGTCGGGGTTCTCGTGGATGCCACCCGAAGACGAGGACGACGACGTGGACTCGGACGATCCGCCCTCACCGGGCGTGGAGGTGCCGCAGGCAAGAGCAAGCGGCAGCAATAGGACAAGACCATGGGTGATGCGGCAGACGTTCACAGCAGGCTCCTCGCGACGAGCAGAAAGGCGCCCCGCTTACAGACGCTGATGCGCAGGCGCAACCGCCGACTGTCGCAAGCCCCGTACCAGTGCCAGGCCGCGTCATTTCCAGTGGTTTGCGGCGTGGCCCGCCGTCCGGGGACGCGTCCCGTTAGGTGGCTAACGTCAGAGCAGACCGGGAACCAGGCGCGCGGTCCGGGCGGCGTACTCAGCGTAGGCGGGGCCAAAAGCCTTGTTGAGCGCGGCCTCCTCCACGCGGATGCGGAACGCCAGCGAGAGGAAGCCCAGCGTCACGCCCACCGCGGTGGCCACCAGCGACCCCGACGACAACGGCAGCCCCACCATGATGAGCGCCAGCCCCGCGTACGACGGGTGCCGCACGAACCGGTACGGTCCCTCCCGCACGATCCGATGGCCCTCGAAGATGCGCACCTGGTCGGTGAAGAAGCGTCCCAACGTCGCCATGGCCCACTGGCGCAGCGCAAGCCCCGACGCCACCAACGCCAGCGCCGCACCACGCACCAGCCAGCTCTCCGTCGGACGCAGCGCTTCCGGGACGCCGGGGAGACCGCGGGAGAGCTCACGCACGGCCAGCAGCACGGAGATGAACACCGCCACCACCAGGGTCAGCTTGCTGCCGCGGTCCTGGCTCGGCGCCGAGGGATCCACGGTGATGCCCGCACGCTCGAACGCGATCATGACGACGAACGCGACGAGGAACGGCTGCAGCGCCTCCACCGCCCAAGCCGCCTCCACGCCACCGGCGGGCAGCGTGACAAGGAGCAGCAGCAGCATGACCCGGATGGGCAGCATGAGGATGCGCGCCCGACGGATGGCGGCGCGACCCTCGTCGGTGAGGGCGGGTTTGTCCGGGGCGGGCTCCGGGCTCATGCGCGCAGCATGGGAGACGCCTCAGGGCTTGCGCAACAGCAGCACGCCGCTGAGGTGGTAGCGCAGGGCCTCCGCCGGGTGGTCGCGCCACGGCGGGGGCGCGGTGGGCACGTGGGGACGGATGGGCCAGTGGACTTCCAGGCCGGCGTCGCGTGGGTCCGAGAAGAGCACCCGCTCCAGCACGTGGTGGACCTGCCACGCGCCCGGCGCCGCCACCCGCGCCAGCTCGACGAGAATCCCATGCTCCAGCTCACGCGCACGCTCTTCGTGGGAGCTCGCGCGGCCCAGCGCCACGTCGCGGCGGGCGGCCTGGGAGACGGGCGCGCCCAGGAACAGGCGGCTGACCACGAGGGGAAATGCCCCGTCGGGGAACGGGAGCGCGGCCGCGCCGGCCACCACCGGACCCAGCCCCTGGTGATGTCCCTCCGGCGGCTGCACGTCCACGGTGACGACGGAGAAACCCGCGTCCCGCAACGCGCGGGAAAGCGTCAGGTGCCGCCCCGCTCCCACGTCGAGAACGCGGCCGGGAGCCACACCCAGCACGTCCAGGAACGCCACCAGCGTGGCCGGGTGGATGCGCCAGTCGTCGAGCGCGTCGGCGGGGAGGAGCCTGCGCTGCCAGCGCTCCACCAGCACGGACACCGCGTGGTCGAGGGTGGCGGTCACGGCGGGACCATGCTCCTGGCCCAGGACGACGTCCAGGGGCCTTGCCGAAGGGCGTGCGCGAGGCCAAGATCCGCGACCTCTTTCCTCCCGGAGTGATCCATGACCACCGCGGAAGCCCACGGCCAGTCGCAGAAGCCCTTCATCCCGCCGGCCCAGCCCGTGTCCACGGACCGGCCCGCGGTCGAGGAGATCGTCGTCACCAACCCGGCCACCGGGGCGGAGATTGGCCGCGTTCCCGTCATGGATGCGGCCCAGGTCAAGGCCGCGGTGGAGAAGGCGCGCAAGGCGCAGAAGGCGTGGGGCGCGCTCACCGTCGAGCAGCGCTGCGCGCGTCTCTACCCGCTCAAGGGTCTCATCCTGGAGCACGCCGACGAGATTGCCGAGGCCATCACACGTGAGAACGGCAAGACGCTGCAGGAAGCCCACGCCATGGAAATCACGGTGGTGCTGGAGCTGCTGCAGGTCTACCTCAACCGCGGCCCCAAGGCGCTCAAGCCCCGTCACATCCCCATCCGCCTCGCCAAGAACCGCGGCAGCTACATCCACTACGTCCCGCGCGGCGTGGCCGGCATCATCTCGCCGTGGAACTTCCCGTTCTCCATCCCGTTCGGCGGCGTGCTGTTCGCGCTGATTGCTGGCAACAGCGTGGTGCTGAAGCCCAGTGAGGTCACGCCGCTCATCGCGCTGCGGCTCCGCGACCTGTTCGTGGAGGCGGGCATCGACCCCGACCTGCTGCAAGTGGTGACGGGCCGGGGCGCCACCGGGGCCGCGCTCCTCGACGCGGGCGTGAACCACGTGACCTTCACCGGGAGCGTGGCCACCGGTCGCAAGGTGGGTGAGGCGTGCGGTCGCAACCTGGTTCCCTGCTCGCTGGAGCTCGGCGGGAAGGCGCCGGCCATTGTCTGCGCGGATGCCGACGTGGAGCGCACGGCGTGGGCCCTGGCGTGGGGCGCGTTTGGCAACCACGGTCAGATCTGCGCCAGCGTGGAGCGCGTCTACGTGGACGAGCGCGTCTACCCGCAGCTGAAGGACCGCGTGGTGCAGATTGCCAAGGAGCTGCGCCAGGGTGAGCCCACGGGTGACGTCGACATCGGCGCGTGCACGTTCCCGCCGCAGGTGGACAAGATCCGCACGCTGCTGGCCGACGCCGAGGCGAAGGGCGCGAAGTTGGAGACGGGGTCCATGCCGGAGCCGGGCGCGCGTTTCGTGAAACCGGTGGTGCTGACCAACGTGAACCACTCCATGCGCGTGATGAGGGAGGAGTCCTTTGGTCCGCTCATGCCCATCATGCCCGTGAAGACGGAGCAGGAGGCCATTGAGAAGGCCAACGACAGCGACCTGGGCCTGCTGGCCTACGTGTTCAGCACCGACGTGGAGAAGGGCCGCCAGATTGCGGAGCAGGTGGAGGCGGGCACGGTGATGATCAACGACGTGCTGGCCAGCTTCTCCATGGTGGAGACGCCGTGGGCGGGTGTGAAGGCCAGCGGCATCGGTCGCAGCCACTCCGACGACGGCCTGCGCGACTTCTGCGAGGCCCGCCACGTCAACTACGACAAGTTCCTGCTCGGCCAGAAGGAGCTGTGGTGGTACCCGTACAGCCCCAAGACGCGCGACCTGCTGCGCAAGCTGGCCCGGCTCCTCTACAGCGAGGGTCTGGGGAAGAAGATCAAGGGCCTGCTCGGGAACTGAGCGGCCATGGGTTTCTTCCTGATGACGTTGTGGCACGTCATGGTGGGCGGCATGTGCGCCTACCAGGGTCGTGGCCGACTGGAAGCGCGTGACGAGGTGCTGGGCCCGCCCTACCTGCTGGCGCAGGCGGCCACGACGCTGGTGGGCGGTCCGGTGGCGGCCTGGTTCTTCCACTTCTACCCGTCGTGGTTCTTCCACTACCTGCTGGACCCCACCGACAGCGCCACCTTCGAGACGTACCGCTTCCCGCTCAGCGCGCTCACGCTGTTGTTCCTCGTCGGGGCCACGTCGTTGGGGTTCATGGCGGTGCGCCGGGCCATCGTGAAAATGCATCCGCCCTACAGCGCGTTCCCCGTCGCGGCGGCGGGCCTGTTGTTCCTCTTGTTCACGGGCATTGGCTACGCGCGCGTGTTCTTCGTGGGGGACGCGGAGCAGTTCCTGACGGCGTCGGCGCGACCCATCTTCGGACACATGGCCGGCGTGCTCTCGCTGCTGCCCTTGGCGTCGGGAGCGCTGGTGGCGCTGGTGTGCGGGAAGTACTTCAAGGAGGACCTGTCCAGCCGTCCTCCCGTGGCCGCGCGCTGAGGCTCACTCCCGCTTGTTGTCGACGTAGCGGAACAGCTGCGCGGGCCGGTGCGCGCCGCCGCGCTTCTCCTTGGTGGCCTTCACCAGGCCGTCGCGCTGCACCTTGGCGCGGAAGTTCCGCTTGTCCAGCGGCTTGCCCAGCACCGCCTCGTGCACCGTCTGCAGCTCGCTGAGGGTGAACCGCTCGGGCAGGAGCTGGAAGCCAATGGGCACGTAGTCCAGCTTGCCGCGGATGCGCTTCACCGCCGTGGCCAGGATCTCCGCGTGGTCGAACGCCAGCTCCACCGGACCACCGCCGCCCACGCGGTGCACCTCCACCCCGCTGCGACCATCCTTCAACAGGAACCAATCCACGTCGGAGGCGTCGGTGCCGGCGCGCAGGTGCAGGCGCTCACTGGCCACCAGCGCGTAGTACGCCACGCTGATCACCCAGGTACGCGGGTCCCGCCCGGGGTTGGAGAACGTGTAGAGCTGTTCCAGGAAGATGTCGGAGATCCCCGCCTCCTCCGCCAGCTCCCGACGAGCCGCGTCCTCCGCGCTCTCATCCGCGTGGATGAATCCGCCGGGCAGCGCCCATGCGTCCTTGAACGGATGCTTCTTGCGTCGGATCAGCAGCACCCGCAGCGCGCCCTCCACCACCGTGAACAGCACGATGTCGACGGTGACGGAAGGACGGACATACGCGTCGGCGTCGTAGCGCTGGAGGAACTCCGCCTGCGTGCCGCCCGTCTCAAGTTCCGGCGGCACCGGTTCGGGTCGTGACTTGCGCGGCGGGGAAGCCATGGCGGAGGACCCTGCTCCAACAGGGCACCGCCGGGCAAGTCACCCCACCACGTCGCCGGCCTTCACCAACCGCACGCCCTGCTCCTGCAGCGCCCGGATGGTCTTCTCCCCGTCGGCGGGAACCACGGCGGCAATCGCGTCCGTCACCAGCTCCACGTCCCCCACGCCCAGCTGGAGCAGGCCCTCGCACGCCGCCTTCACGCAGTAGTCGGTGGCCACGCCAAACACCGTGAAGGTGGGCCTACCGCGCTCCGCCGCCAGCTTGCGCAGCGTGGTCTCCGCGTTGGGGTTGGCAAACAGGCTGTACACCTCCTTCTCGAAGTACAGCGCGGTGGTGCCCTGCGGCGGTTTCACGTCGTGGATCACGTTGGGGACGAAGTACGCCTTGTCTCCCGTGGTGCCCGCCACCTTCAGCCATCCCGGCGTGCCCTTCACGCAGTGCGGGGGAAACGGGCCGGGCTTTCCGTCGGTGACGTTGGTGTTGAACTCCCACGCATTGAACGCGTGGCTGTCTACGCTCCCGACGATCAGCTCACCGCGCTTCTGCGCCACGCGCACCAGCGCGCGACACGCCTCCATCACCGCCGGCGCCTCCGCCACGAACAACGCGCCCTGCGGCTCGCAGAAGTCCACCTGGGTATCCACGTCGACAAAGATGCGGTTGACCTTGTTCATGGTCCTTCTCCTTCAGGCGGAAACAAACCGCCGCCGTGCGGTCTCGGTGGCTGCGGTTGCGGCATCGCTCGCCGTCACCGGGTAGACATCCGTGGTCCTGTTCGAAAGATCCTTGAGGTACTCCGGGAGCGCCTGGAGCTGCGCCGCGCAGTGGGCCCGCGCCTCGGAGAGCGTGGCCTGCGTGCCGTGGGGCCGGCCGTCCTTCATCACCTGCTGCAGCAGCGCCTCGTGGCCGGGCAGCGTCTCCCCGTCGAGGCCCAGCACGTCCGCCGCCATCCGCCCCTGCGCGTCCTTCCGACGGAAGACCTGGTGCACCCCGGCGTGCGTGGCCTTGTCCTTGCTGAACTTGGCCAGGGAGCGATCCTGCTCGTGGTCGTGGACGACCTTGTAGACCGCTCCCAGGGTCGGCGCGTCGGCGCTGGCCGCCAGCTCCGTGCCCACGGCGTACACGTCAATGGGCGCGTTCGCCGCTACCAGCGCTTCCACCTTGTGCTCATCCAGGTCACCGCTGACGATGATGCGCGTGCTCTCCCGGCCCGCCTCGTCGAGGATGACGCGCACCTTGCGGCTCATCTCCAGCAGGTCCCCGCTGTCCAGGCGCACCGCGCCCAGCTCCGGGCCCGCCACGCGGATGGCCCGCCGCACGCCCTGCAGCGTGTCGTAGGTGTCCACCAGCAGCGTGGCGCCCGAAGGATACGCCGCCACGAAGTCGCGGAACGCCGCCTCCTCACTCTCGTGCACCATCACGAACGCGTGCGCCATGGTCCCCGTCACCGGGATTCCGTAGGTCTTCCCCGCCACCACGTTGGAGGTGCCGCTGAGGCCCACCAGGTACGCCGCGCGCGTCGACGAGAGTGCGGCATCCGGGTGCACCCGCCGCATCCCGAACTCCACCACCGGCTTCCCGCGCGCCCCCAGCATCACCCGCGCGCCCTTGCTGGCCACGCTGGCGGCCTGGTTGAACACGCTGAGCAGGTACGTCTCGACGATCTGCGCCTCCAACACCGGCGCGGTCACGCGCATCACCGGCTCATGCGGGAAGAACACCGTTCCCTCGGGCATCATCCACACGTCGCCAGTGAACCGCAGCCGGCGGAGCCGCTCCTCCACCTCCGGCGTCATCACCCCGCGCAGCATGGGGACGTCCTTCAGGTAGCGGATGTCGTCGTCGGAGAGCTGCCATTCCCGCAGCGCGTCCAGGGTCTCCTGCAGCCCCGCGGCCACCATGAAACGCCGGTTCCGCGGCAGCCGGCGCGTGAACATCTCACACGTCACGCGACGCTCACTCATTCCCGCCCGCACGTACGCCGCCGCCATGGTGAAGGCGTAGAGGTCGGTGAACATGGCCCGGTTCATGGTCGGTTCCTCCTGTTAGTGTCACTGTAACACTTACTTGCCAGAAAGCAAGGGGCGCACTGGAGCAGATCCACCGGAGGTGGGAAAGGGGAGCCAAAGGTGGGTGGAAGCGCAGAACTTTTCAGGGTGGCGGGGACCTGCCAGAGTGCGCGGTCTTGCGCGGGAGGGGCCCCTCGGTGTCCTCGGAGCATGGCGTGACGGTGTTGGTGGCGGATGACCAGGCGTCCCGCCGGGCCATGGTGCGCGCGGTGCTCCTGGACGCCAAGGTGTGCCAGCGCGTGCTGGAGGCGGAGGACGGCGTGGTGGCGCTCAAGCACGTCCTTACGGAGCGCGTGGACCTGGTCATCACCGACCTGGTCATGCCGCGCATGGACGGACGCACCTTCGTGCGCAGCGTGCGCGCCAAGAGCAACCTGGCGGACCTGCCCATCATCATGCTCACCAAGCGGGAGACGCTCACCGACAAGGTGGCCGCGCTGGAGGCCGGCGCCAACGACTACCTGGTGACGCCGGTGGAGCCGCTGGAGCTTCTGGCACGCACGCGCATCCAGCTGCGCATCAAGTCCCTGCAGGACCAGCTCCGCGCCCACGCCACGCAGATGGAGCAGATGGCCGCGCAGGACACCCTCACCGGCCTCCTGAACCGCCAGGAGTTCCACCGCCTGGGCACGCTGGAGCTCAAGAAGGCCAACCGCTACGCCTCCCCGCTGGGGCTGCTGGTGGCGGACGTGGACCAGTTCAAGTCCATCAACGACGAGCACGGCCACCTGGAGGGCGACCGCGTCCTCAAGGAGCTGGGCGCGCAGCTCCGCGCCGGCCTGCGGGAGACGGACCTGTGCGCGCGCTACGGCGGTGAGGAGTTCGTGGTGCTGCTGCCCATGACGGGGCTGGAGGGCACGTTGACCACCGCGGAGCGCCTCCGCCAGGACGCCGCCGCGCACCTCAAGGTGGCCGACCGCGCCGTGACGATCAGCGTGGGCGTGGCGCATGTCCCCACCCACGGGGCGGCGGAGACGCTGGAGGCGTTGTTCGAACGCGCCGACCGTCAGCTCTATGAGGCCAAGCGACAAGGTCGGAACCGGGTGTGCGCGCCGGAGAGCCCGGGTGGTAGCGACGCGGATTGAACGGCGCGGCAGCCTCCGCTAGAGGATGTCGCTCCGTCGGTGCTGACGGCATTCATCCTCACGTTCCCCAGAGGTCCTGGCAGGGTGCCATGAGGTTCGCGTCCCTTCTCGTCGTCCCGCTGTTGTTGTTGTCCGGCTGCCAGAACAAGGAGCTGGAAGCCAAGCTCAAGGGCCTGGAGGAAGAGGTCCAGAAGCTGAAGGCGGAGACCAATCGCGCGCAGGCGGAAGCGGCGCGGGCCCGCCAGGACTCGGCGCGCAAGGACCAGGAGATCAAGACGCTGCGCGAGCAGCTGGACGCCGAGAAGAAGGAGGACGTCATGGCGGAGCTGGGTGTGAAGCCGGGTGACAAGTTGTACGCCACCTTCAAGACCAGCATGGGCGACATGGTGGCCGAGCTGTACTGGGACAAGGTCCCGCTCACCGTCGCCAACTTCGTCCAGCTTGCGGAGGGCACCAAGGAGTGGAACGACCCGCGCACGCGCCAGAAGGTGAAGAAGCCGCTCTACGACGGCACCATCTTCCACCGCGTCATCCCCGACTTCATGATCCAGGGCGGTGACCCGCTGGGCAACGGCACCGGCGGCCCCGGCTACCGCTTCGCCGACGAGATTGTCCCCGAGCTCAAGCACACCGAGCCGGGCGTGCTGTCCATGGCCAACAGCGGACCCAACACCAACGGCAGCCAGTTCTTCATCACGGAGAAGGCCACGCCGTGGCTGGACGGCAAGCACACCGTGTTCGGCAAGATCATCGAGGGTGAGGACCTCATTCCCAAAATCACGCGCGTGCCGCGCAACGCCCAGGACCGCCCGAACACCGACGTGGTGCTCAAGAAGGTGGCCATTGGCCGCGGCAAGCCCGCCAAGTGATTCTGGAGCGCCGCCATGCCCATCACGCCCCGACCCGTCATTGCGCTGGCCGCCCAGGACAAGGCGGGCTTCATGGTCGTGGAGATGGCGCGCGACGTGGGCCGCGCCGTGATGGCCAAGGGCTTTCACCTCCTGTGCGCCGGCACCGGTGAAGTGCTGAAGGCCGCGTGCGAGGGTGCGCAGGAGGAGAAGGCCAACCTGCGTCGTCGTGGCAGGATCATTGGTGACCCGCCCATGGTCATTGGCCTGCTCTCCAGCATGCGCAAGCAGGACGGCTGCGGTGAGCTGGACCTGGTGTTGCCCACGGGCATGGGGCTGGCGCGGAGCACACTCATCTGCAGCGCGGCCGACGCGCTCATTGCGCTGGAAGGCGGCGCCGGCACGCTGGGCGACGTGGCGCAGGCCTGGCAGTACGGCAAGCCCATCATCCTGATGGCCCCCAACGGCTCGGTGCTGGAGAACCTCGTCGGGGAGAAGCTGGACACCAACCGGGATGACATGATCCTGAGCGCGGAGACCGCCGACCGCGCCCTCGAGATCCTCGCCGAGCGCATTGCGCAGGCCGCCAGCGGCGCTCCCAAGCCCAAGCGCTGAGCACACCTTCCACAAGCTGGTTCTCCGTCGTCACGGCGCATCCGCCGCGCGCTGGGCCGCGCCTTCACGAGGCCTCGCGCGACGACGGTCGAAACAACAAGCCCCCGCTCGACACCAGGCCGAACGGGGGCTTGCTGAGGGCAGGGACTGCGCGCGGCAGTCAGCCCAACATCAGTACGTCACGCACGCGGAGTTGCTGGGGTTGTCCGCCGTGTCCAGCAGGGTGATCAGCATCTCCGCCGCGGCATCCGCCGCGCCGTAGCAGAACGTCACCGTGAACTGCCCCTCGGTGGCCGTGTTGCCGGCGTCGCCGGTCAAGGCCGTGAAGGACTGGTTGCCGTAGGTGGTGTCATCCGCTTCCTTGCGCACGCCCGCGACGCGGTCATACAGCGGGCAGGTGGCGCCACAGGTGGCGTCGGATTCCGCGTCGCCGTCGGCGTCGTAGTAGTGGAACGTCACGCTGTACGCGGTGTCACCACCAGCGCAGCCCGCGCCGCCGCTCTCACCACTCACCATGTAGATGACCGGACCAGCGGGGTCGCGATCCGGCGGGTTGGACGCCAGGATGAAGCTGCTGCACGCAGCCTCGGTCACCTCGCTGGGATCCGCACAGGAGTTCGTGGCGGGATCGCACAGCTCCTCACCCGCGCCAACGGCGGTGAGGCAATCCATGTCCACGCACTCGGGCTCGCACAGGCCGGAGGTGCCGCAGACATCACCGGCCTCGCACACCGTGGCGCCCGCGTCGATGTCGCAGCGCGCGATGCAGGTGCCGTCCGTGGTGTTGCAAACCTCGTCACCGCCGCAGGTGGTGGGGTTGGTGGCCGCGTCACAACGCGCCATGCACATGCCGGTCTCGGTGTTGCAGATCGGCGTGTCGCCGGTGCACTGGGTGGGGTTCGTCGGCGCGTCGCAGCGCTTCATGCACGCGGCCGGCGTCATGCTGAAGTCGCAGTACTGGTCCGCGCCGCAGGGGTTGCCACCGTCGGCCTCGGTGCAGGCGCTGGGGCCCGCGTCGGGCACGCCGGCGTCTTCCATGCCGGCGTCAGCCACCACGCCGCCGTCGTCGCCGCCGTCGCCAGCCGCGCCCGCGTCTTCACCGCCACCGCCGTCGGTACAGCCCATCAGCAGGAAAGTGGAAGTTGTTGCTGCCAGGAACAAACGCGAAAACATCTTCATCTGCAGTCTCCTGCGGCCCGAGGCCGCCAAACCAAGTCCAGGGGCGTTGAGCCATTGCGTCCGGCCCTTGCCGGTCCCTCGTGCCATCAACGCCCAGCATTCATCCGCCGTGCCGCCGGCCCTCTGCTCTCCCTCAGAGGCGCCAAACTGGCCTCCCGCCACGGCGGGAACGGGGGCGGCAACATGGGGCTTTCTTTGCCGACGCGCAAGGGCTCGACGGCATTCAAACGTCCGCCCTGACAACGGCGTCACACCCTGTCACCGGCACGCCACACCCCGACGCCGTGACCTGCGCCACGTTTGCGCCTCCGCCAAGCCAGGGAAGGCAGACAAGCGTCTGGGCGGGAGGTCTGCTATCTGGCGGCAGGCATGAAGAATCCCCTGGACCCCAAGCAGCTGCACGCCTGGTTCTTCATTGGCTGGCACGGCCTGAAGGGCTGGCTCCTGCGGGCCTTCCGCCCCGACCGTACGGGGCTGGACATCTTCCGGGAGAACTACGTGGCGGAGGGCCTGCCGCCCATCCCGCCAGCGGCGCGGGAGCGGTACCACACGTTCGTGCGCTGCACGGCCTGCGGGTCCTGCGACCAGGTCTGCCCCATCACCCCCAAGGCCGACGCGCTGGAATGGCAGGGCCCGATGATGGTGGTCATCTCCATGGCGCGCGCCGCGCCGCACTACCGCGAGTGCGTTCCCGCGCTGAAGTACTTTGACCGCTGCGGCGATTGTCGCGCGTGCGAGGTGGTGTGCCCCGAGCACATCCCCATCCGCGAGGTGGCGCAGATGATGCGGGCCGCCGTCGTCGAGATCGAGGCCACGCGGCCCGAGCCGCCGCCCTCCCCCGCCGCGCGCCCCGGCCCGGGCTGAGGCAACGCGCCAGGCCACCCGCTCATCGCAGCGCGGGCCTTCCCGTCGACAACCATTGCCAAGAGGGTGCCTTTTGAGGGGCGGCGCCAGCATGAGGTGCCATCGGCATTGCAAAGGTCGTGAGCGGACCACGACCTGGAGTGCGGCGGGCCCTCGCCGCCCTGGTCAGCGCCAAGTGCGTCCTCAGCGGCGGTCACGGGAACCCCGGGCTCCTCGACGACGAAGAATGCGCGCGGCTGCGCGTGGTGGACCGTCGGCGGGTGCGGAGACCCGCTCGGCGCTGACCAGGGCGGCGAGGGCCCGCCGCACTCCAGGTCGTGGTCCGCTCACGACCTCTGTCATGCCGATGGGCAGCTTGTTCTGGCGCTGCGAACCCACGCGCGGGCGACCGCCCACCGCAAGATCACCTACTGCGCGAATGCTGACGCCGGTGGTCTACCGCCCGTCGACAAGTCGGGGCCAACGTCACCGCGTTCGGGGTCGACGAGAAGGTCCGGGCCGAGCCTTTTGATGCGGTGGAATTGGACCTGGGATTGATCTTCTCGCGTTGATCACTCAAAGCGCTTGAAGAGCAGCGAGGCGTTGGTGCCGCCAAACCCGAAGCTGTTGGACAGCACGTACTTCACCCGCTTCTCACGCGCGGTGTTGGGCACGTAGTCCAGGTCGCAGGCGGGGTCGGGGTTCTCGTAGTTGATCGTCGGGGGGACCACGCCGCGGGCCAGCGTCAGCGCGCTGAACACCGCCTCCACGCCGCCCGCCGCGCCAATGAGGTGCCCGGTCATGCTCTTGGTGCTGCTGACCCACACGTTCCTGGCCGCGTCGCCGAAGACGTGCTTGATGGCCGCTGTCTCGTTGGCGTCGTTGTACTCGGTGCTGGTGCCGTGCGCGTTGATGTATTCCACGTCGGAGGCGCTGATGCCCGCCTGCTTGATGGCCCGACGCATGGACCGCTGCGCGCCCTCCCCCTCCGGCGCCGGCGCCGTGGGATGGCTCGCGTCGCCGGTGGCGCCGTAGCCCACCACCTCGGCGTAGATGCGCGCGCCACGCTTCTGCGCGTGCTCCAGGCTCTCCAGCACCAGCGCGCCCGCGCCCTCCCCCATGACGAAGCCGTCGCGCTCCTTGTCGAAGGGACGGCTGGCGCCCTTGGGGTTGTCATTGCGCGTGGACAGCGCGCGCATGGCACAGAACCCGGCCACCGGCATGAGCTCCAGCGTGGCTTCCGCGCCGCCGGTGAGCGCCATGTCGCAGCGACCCGCGCGGATCATCTCAAAGGCCTCACCCACGGCGTGCGCGCTGGAGGCGCAGGCACTGGTGGGCGTGAAGTTGGCGCCCTTGAGGTTGTGCTTCATCGACAAATAGCCCGGGGCCATGTTGGCGATGATCTGCAGGATGTGGAACGGGCTGGCGCCACGACGGGGACCCTTCTCCTTGAGGAGCCAGTGGCACTCCGTGATGGTGCTGACGCCGCCCATGCCCACGCCAAAGATGCACGCGGCCTCCTCGGCGTCGGCGTCGGAGACGCGGGGGATGCCCTCGGCGTCGGCGGGGAATCCGGCGTCCTTCATGGCCTGGTAGCCCGCGGCCAGACTGAAGAGCTGGAAGTCATCCATGCGGCGGACTTCCTTGAAGGTCACGCCGTACTGGGTGGGCTCAAAGCCCTTGACCTCGCCGCCAATCTGGCAGGCCAGCTCCTTGGCGTCCCAGTTCTTGATGGTGTCAATGCCGGAACGGCCATTGATGATGGCGTCCCAGGTGCTTGCCACGTCATTGCCACACGGCGTCACCAGGCCCAGCCCGGTCACCACGACCCTGCGCACGCTGCACTCCGTTGGGACAGGCACCCTGCGGCCCCTGCCCTCCGTTGCGGACAGGCCGGATGAGGGGCCTGCCCAGGGATACGGCGCGCGGCTCAGGCCCTGGGGCACGTGGGCGCGCGCGGTTTCTGCCAGTGCCGGCAGCTAACAAGCGCCCCCGCGGCCGTCATGGCCGGGATGAACCGGTGGTGAGGCGTGGGGGCGTGGACGTGGGCGGTAGCGCCGGCCCGCGGTGAGCGGCGGGCGCGGCGTTCCCCACGTCACCGTCGGTGAAGCTTCAGCCGCCCTGCTGGGCCTTCTGCCGCTTCTCGATGAACGCCTGCACGTAGTTGATGGCGTCCCCCACGGTCTTGATCTGCTCGGCCTCCTCGTCGGGGATCTCGGTCTCGAACTCCTCCTCGAAGGCCATGACCAGCTCAACGATGTCCAGGCTGTCAGCGCCGAGGTCATCAATGAACTTGGACTCCATCTTCACTTCGTCCTCAGCCACGCCCAACTGCTCGCAGATGATGGACTTGACCTTGGCCGCGACCTCGGGATGCGGGGTGCTCATCTTTTCATCTCCACCAGTGGCGCCGTGCGGCGCCGTTTTGAAAAGGGCGCCCGTATACATGCCCCCAGATGTGGGAGCAACCCCTTCAAAATCGGTTTGAACTCCAATTTGCCGCGCCGCTGCGCACCACCGTACGCAGATCGACGTCACTCCGGCGCCGACCGCGGCCCCGATCCCGCAGCGGTGGCAGCACGCGGCGGGATGATCCCATCTCCAAACGCGTAGAAGCCGGGGATGGTGACAGGCAGTCGTCCTCGGGCTGGGGCGTAACCGGTGAGCACACGCGCGGCGGCCACCTGGCTGGGCCGCAGGTAGCTGTACGTGCACAGGTACGCGTCCACCTCCGGCACCTCCTGCAACAGATACGGGCTGGTCAGGCTCACCACGACGAGCGGACGGCCCGGACGGTCACGCCGCAGCGCCTGGGCAATGCTGAGCTGCACGTCATTGATGACCGCCACCACCGCCACGTCGGCCTCCCGCCCCTGCTTGATGGCCTGCTTGAGCGCCTCTCGACGTCGCTCCGGTCCCGCGGTGGACGGGATCACCACCGTGCGCACGCGCGGCATCCGCTGCTTGATGGCGTTGGAGAACACCGGATGCGGGCTCACCACCAGCACCTGCTGCTCCCGGGAGAGCGGGACCACGTCGCCTTCATTGCGGAGCAACGTCACCGCGGCACTGGCCACCTGGTCATCCATCCCCACCAGGCTCCGACCCGGCACCACCGGCGGCGGCGGCACCGGCCCCAGCAGGCCCAGCTTGGCCTTCTCGCCCAGGATGCGCAGCACCGCGTCGTCGAGGCGGGGGGCGGGGATCTCTCCGGTGCGTGCGGCGTGCAGGAGCGCGCGGTGCACCTCGTTCTTCCGCTCCGGGTACCAGAGGACCATCACCATGTCCGCGCCGTTCTTCACCGCGCGCACCGCCGCGTTCCCCGCGCCGTACCGACCCGCCACCGCCTCCATCTCCAGCCCGTCGGTCATGATGATGCCGCCAAAACGCAGGCGCTTGCGCAACATGTCGGTGAGCACGTTCTTCGAGAGGCTGGCGGGGAGGTCGGGCTCCTCGGCAATGCGCGGTAGCGCCAGGTGGGCGGTCATCACCGCGGCCAATCCCTCGTCGGAGGCGCGCTTGAAGGGGGCCAGCTCCAGGCGCATCAGGCGGTCCAGGTCATGCGGGAGGCTGGGCAGGCGGTAGTGGCTGTCCTCGGTGGTGTCGCCGTGGCCGGGGAAGTGCTTGGCCACCGCCGCCACGCCGGAAGCGCGCAGCCCCGCAATGAAGCTGGCCCCCAGCTCCGCCACCAACTCCGGCTTCTCACCGAACGACCGCGCGCCGATCACCGGGTTGTCCGGGTTGCTGTTCACGTCGAGAACCGGCGCGAAGTTCATGTTGAACCCGGCCGCACGCAGGTCCGCACCCACCGCCCGCCCCGCCGCTTCGGAGAGGGAGGGACTGCGCGAGGCGCCCAACGCCATGGCCGAGGGAAGCAGCGTGGCGTGGTCCTTGAGCCGGATGACCGTGCCGCCCTCCTGGTCCACCGCGAGGAACGGCGGGATGTCCGCGGCCATGACGTCCTTCACGTCGTGGGTGAGGGCGCGCAGCTGCTTGCGGTTCACGATGTTGCGCGAGAACAACGCCACGCCGCCGGGCCGCTTTTCGCGGAGCAGTCGCTCCGTGCGCTCATCCATCTCCGTGCCGCCAAAGCTCAGGAAGAGCAGCTGCCCCACCTTCTGCTCCAGCGACATGCCGTTCAGGATCGGCTCCAGGTCCACGCCCGCCACCACGCGCGGCGCGGGCGGAAGGTCCTCCGCGGCCGCCGGTGACGACGTGGCGGCAGGCGCCATGGCGGCATGCGCGGACATCCCCAGCGCGAGCGTGACCGCTCCCAGGAGAAGTGCCGTCCCTGTGCGCGCCGCGGTGCCCACGTCGTGAGGTTCCTTTCGCGGTGTCAGGCGGCCGGGATGGCGTCCAGCTCGTGCGCCAGCTGCTGGATGGACTGCGTGAAACGCGTGAGCTCGTCGCCGGTGAGGCCGGGCTTGCGCGGAGCTTCCATGCGCTGCGGGTTCACGTAATGGCCATTGCGCTTCATGAGGAAGTGCAGGTGCGGCGCGGTGGAGCGACCGGTGGTCCCCACGTACCCGACGACCTGCTTCTGGGACACACGCGCTCCGGCCTTCAGCCCCGCGGCAAAGCGCGAGAGGTGGCAATAGCCGGTGAGGATGCCATTGCTGTGCTGGATCATCACCGCGTTGCCGCACGCACCCTCGTACGACGCCGTCACCACGCGACCATCCGCCACGCTCCACACCGGTGTTCCCGTGGGGGCGCCGTAGTCCACGCCGTTGTGCGCCTTGCGCTCCTTGAGGATGGGGTGGAAGCGCATGCCGAACTTGCTGGTGATGCGCGTGAACTCCATGGGGGTCTTGAGGAACGCGGTCAGCAGGCTGCGGCCCTTCTCGTCAAAGTGACCCGCGCTGCCGTCCTGGCTCTTGTGGTGGAAGCCACGCAGCGTGCGCCAGCCCTGCTTGTATTCCGCGGCCAGCACGCGCCCGTAGCCCACGAACTTGTCGCCCGCGTAGCGTTTCTCGACGAGCGCGCGGAAGCCGTCGCCGTTCTGCACCTCACGGTAGAAGTCCACCTGGCTGGCGAACACGTCGACGAACTGGTTGATGAGGCTGGGCATCTCTCCCGCCGCCACCATGCTCTCGTACAGCGTGCTCTGCACCGTGCCGGAGAGCTTGGCCACCTCCACGCGGACCTCCGGCGCCTCGGTGCGCGCGGTGAAGCCGCCCTGCCCGTCGGATTGCACGGTGATGGTCTCGGGGACGCCGTCGTCGCGGTCACGCTGGATGGTGATGCGTGCCAGCGCGCCGTTCTCCAGCCGCACCGTCACGAAGTCCGAGGGCCGCATCCGCCGCGCATCCAGCACCGGACGCATGGCCGCCACCGCGTTGGCCGCGACGTCGCCCGACACGTCCGCGCGGGACAAGAGCGCGCCCAGCGTGTCGCGGTTCATCCGACGAGAGACCTCGCGCACCTGCACCTGCGCGGGCATCTCCGGGGCCTCGCGCTGCGTGGGCGCCGGCGTCACCTCGACAACGGCGGGAGCGGGCGCGGCCACGGGAGCCGGGGTGACGACGGAGAGCTCCGGTTCCGGGTCAGCGGGGCGACACGCGGTGGTCAACGAGTGCCCCAGCAGGCCACCCACCAGCCCCACGGTGAGCATGGCAACGGGGGACCGGGTGTTCACGCGCCGGAGGATGGCGCGCCCGCGGTAGGAGGCTGAACGCTTGATGGGCATGGGGATTTCTGCGCTCCCGGGCCTGTCTGGAATGCGCTCACGCTAAGGCCCGGCCTGAAGCGAGTCAAAATTTAGCTCCACCTGGAGCCATCTGCCGTCACAACGCGCCGGACGGCCTCCATCGTCGGGCGGGCGGCGCTCGGTTGTCCGGGTTGTCGCACCGTGGC
>JBFMGU010000177.1:0-22444 GCA_040752415.1 Myxococcota bacterium | reverse complement strand
CGTTCACGCGTTACCGGCAACGGGCAGCCCCTACATTGCAGGCCGGTTCTCCAGCGCGCTGAATCGGTCGGTCCGGTCGCATCGCGTGCCGTTTTCCGTCGTCATGACGGCGCGGCACCGGGCTGACCATTGCCGGCCACCTGCGGACGTGCTTACGGCTGCGGCCAAGCGTCGTTTCAAAAGAGCCGCACCCAAAATCCGACTGCGTCGCATCGACGGTGTCGGCGGCCATGCTGATCACCATGGGCCTCATGTACTTCCTCCACCGCGCCGTGCATCGAACCCGGGGATGAGACCCAGCTGATGCAGAAGGGCAGCCAGTCGGGGTTCACTCCCGCGGCCAAGGCGGCGTGATTCCCGCGCGCCGACGGAGTGGTCTTGCCCTCCGCGTGTGACGCGGTCACCATCCGCTCCCATGGAGCAAACGGGGGAGCTGCAGGCGGGAACCACCTTCGCGGGATATCGCGTCCTGGGGTTGTTGGGGCGGGGCGGGATGGCGGAGGTGTACCTGGCCCGACGCGAGGACCGGGGCGCGCAACCCGCGGTGATCAAGCGCCTGCGCGCGGAGCTGAGCAACGACGCGGAATCCCGACGGATGTTCCTGCGCGAGGCGGCGCTGGCGCGGACGTTCTCCCACGAGCGCATTGTGAAGGTGTTGGACCTGGCCACCGGGCGCGGTGGTCACGCGCTCATCATCGAGTTCGTGGAGGGGCGGAACCTCAAGCAGGTGGCCATTGCCTGCCAGCAACGACGACGCTACCCGCACTCCGGCGTGGTGGCGCGGGTGCTCGCGGATGTGCTCGCGGGACTGGGCTACGTGCACAACCTGTGCGGCCCCGACGGGAGACCGCTGGGACTCATCCACCGCGACATGAGCCCGGAGAACATCCTCATCACCTACGGCGGCGAGGTGAAGCTGGTGGACTTCGGGATTGCCAAGGCGCGCCACGCGGCGTTTGGCGCGGGCCACACCGCGGCGGGGATCCTGCGCGGCAAGGCGCGCTACGTGGCACCCGAGGGAATTGACGCCAAGCCGCTGGATGCGCGCTCCGACCTCTTCTCCGTGGGGGTGATCCTCTACGAGCTGCTGACGCTGTCGCGCCCCTTCCGCGGTGAGAGCGACCTGGAGGTGCTGGAATCCGTCCTGGAACGCGAGCCGGCGCCGCCCCGTGAGCTCAACCCCAAGGCCCCGCCCGAGCTGGAGCGCATCTGTCTCAAGGCGTTGGAGAAGGAGCCATCACGTCGGTGGCAGGCCGCGGAGGAGATGCGCGCGGCGCTGCTGGCATGGCTGAACGGCAGCGGTGAGGGACGCGCGCCCGACGTGGGAGCATTCATGAACGCGCTCTTTCCGCCGCACACCGACCCCGAGCGCGTCCGCCTCTCCGAGCTGCTCTCCGACGACGAGGAGGCCACCCTGGAGCTGGACGAGCTGACCGGGACCGGGATGAATACCGGCCTGCTGTCCGAAGCGCTGCTGGATGACGTCGATGGTTGAAGCGACGACCCCGTCAGGCGCGCCTCGGGCTTGTGAGTGGGACAGGGGCTGGTAGCATTGTCAACCATGGCGACGGAGTTTCGCGGATCGTCCGTGATGGGGCGCATGGCCGGGCCGCTTGTTCTGCAGGCATTGCTGCTCACCGCTTGCCCGGGCGTCACCACCGAGGCGACGTACACGTGTGTGGAAAGCTCGGACTGCGCACTGGGCTATGCGTGCAGCGAAGGCATCTGTCGTCGCACCTGCGCGTCCGGGTGCCAGTCCGGTGAGTCCTGCCAGGACGGTGTGTGCGTGGCGACGTCGGGATCCGAGGGCAGCTCCGCTTCCGCCAGTGTTGGCGCGTCCACCAGCTCCGGCGCGTCCAGCACGGCCAGCGCGTCCGCATCTTCCAGCACGGCGGCGTCGGTCTCCTCCTCCACGGGCTCCAGCTCGTCGGGAAGTGGCTCCGTCTCGTCGAGCAACGGGTCTTCGTCTTCGGTGACGAGCAGCTCCAGTGGAAGCGTTGCCTCGTCCACGGGAAGCTCCGCGTCCGGAGGCACCACGTCGACGTCGAGCACGGGCTCCACGGGAACGGCGTCGAGCAGCGCCTCGTCGTCGTCGTCATCTGGCGGCACCACGTCCAGCAGCTCCCCGG
The DNA here is from genome assembly GCA_040752415.1 of Myxococcota bacterium. Classification (GTDB taxonomy): domain Bacteria; phylum Myxococcota; class JACRCW01; order JACRCW01; family JACRCW01; genus JBFMGU01. The sequence goes on along the minus strand of JBFMGU010000177.1, from coordinate 20,315 downwards.
TCTCGGCCAGCTCGACCAGCTCCACCGCCTCATCCGCCTCGTCGAGCACGAGCTCCTCGAGCGTCTCATCCACCTCCTCCAGCACGAGCTCTTCGAGCCTCTCATCCACCTCATCCAGCTCGAGCGCTTCGAGCAGTTCATCTTCATCGTCCTCCTCGTCGAGCTCATCCTCGTCGAGCTCATCCTCGTCGAGCTCCTCCTCGTCGAGCTCCTCCTCGTCGGGTGGCGTGTTCGGCTATCCGCCGGCAAACTTCGACCCCGCGACCTGGAACGGCGCCAATGAACCACTGGTCACCATCACCTGCGACGCGCGCATCGACACCGACGGGCCGCAGAACTTCCCGACATGGTGCGGCCCCACGCCGCGGGCGGAGACCATCACGTTGAGCGACGGTTCCGACGCGCTGGTGGTGATCATGAGCGGACTGCGCGTCGCCACGGGCTCCATCGCGGTGCGCGGGAGCCGGCCGGCCATCCTGGCCGTCTATGGAGACGCGGAGATTGTGCCGGGCACCTTCATCACGGCGTCGGCGCAAGGCAACCAGGGCGGACCGGGGGCGGACCGGGGATGCATCCTGCCGCAGAACGGTGCGGACCGTCGGGGTGGCGGTAGCGGTGGGGGCGGCGGTGGTGGCTTTGGGCAGGACGGTGCCGACGGTGGCGATGGTGACGAGGGCAATGGCGCCGGAGGCAACGGTGGCGGGCAGAGCGCCGACCTCGGTCTCGAGCCCCTGCGCGGCGGGTGTCGTGGTGGACGTGGCGGACCGGGCGACACGCCCAACGGGGGATACGCCGCCGGCGGAGGCGGTGGCGGAGCGCTGCAGCTTTCCGTGAGCGGGAGGCTGGTGGTGGCGGGAGGCATCACCGCGGCCGGTGGCGGTGGCGGCGGTGGAACGTCCGACCATGGTGGCGGCGGGGGCGGTGGCAGTGGCGGAGGAATCCTGGTGCAGGCGGACGTCCTGCAGGTCACCGGGAGCATCACCGCCAACGGCGGCGGCGGGGGCGGCGGAAACGGGGATCCCACCGACGGACTGAGCGGCGCCGACGGCCACCCCGACGACGCCAACGCGGCAAATGGCGGCACCGGCGGTGGCAGCGCCGAAGACGGTGGCGACGGCGGCACGGACAACGTCACGCCCACCTCACCCGCCAATGCCTCTCCCAACAATGACGGCGGCGGAGGTGGTGGTGGTGGCGCGGGCGTCATCCGTCTTGATGCCGCTGGTGCGTGCGTGATGAGCCCCACCGTCATCTCACCCGCGTCGACCGGGAACTGCTCCTGACCCGGTCACCGCACGAGCTGAACGGGAGCATGCTGCATACGCGTTGTGACGGACCCAACCCGGGTCGATCACGCCGCGAGCGACTGGACCATCTCGTCGGAGAGCGCGTCGTCGAGCAGGCGGGCCAGCATGGGGAAATGCGCCGGGGTGAGGCCGGCCTGGTACACACCGGGAGTCTGCGCCAGGCGCGCCACCCGCTGCGCTCCGCTCACCTCGGGCCGGGCCGCGTCGTTCACCGCCGCCACCACCAGCGTCATGGGCATGGCCGCGCCGGCCTGGTGGGGACGGTGATGCCACCGCGCCACGTCCGCCACCAGCGACGGCATCCGCCAGTGTTGCAGCACCAGCCCGCCGGTCTCCGCGTGCAGCCCGTCCACCAGCTTTCCGACGGCGGAAACGTTGCGCAGGCGCGGGTCACGTTCCGCCATGGGCGCAAGCACCGAGAGCAACGCAATGCTGCCGATGTCATGCATCAGGCCGCACAGGAACCCGTATTGCGCGTCAAGCTGGAGCTGCTTGCACACCCACTGCACGCCGCACGCCACGGCGAAGGAATGCGTGACCACGCGCTGCGTCTCCTTGAGCAGCGGCCCGCTCCGCAGCACCCGGCCCATGGAGACGGCCATGGCCAGGTCGCGCACGCCGGCAATGCCCAGGCGGGTGATGGCCCGTCGGAGATCGGTGACCGGGCTGGTCCCGCGCAGCACGGGGGAGTTGGCCACGCGCATGACGCGGGAGGCCAGGTTGGCTTCCCGTTCCACCAGCTTGCCCACGTCGTCCAGGGTGGCGCGCGGGTCGGAGGCCAGGCGGTGCAGCTCCGCGGCGGTTCCCGGTAGGGGAGGGAGCTCCAGCGTGCCCCGCGTGACGTGGTCACGCAGCATGTCCTCCACGTCGCTCAGGTCCGAGGGGTCGGTGAGCGTGATCTCGTGCGTCCGCGTGGGACGCCGGATCAGGGGGGCCCGTTCCGAGGTGAGGGTCATGTCCCGCCCAACGGCACATTCCGCGCACCGCTTGAGGGCGCAGCGCGTTCGCGGCCCATGTCGGGAAGGGTGTGCGGTGGGTGCGTCGCGGGTGGCTCACGCGGGGGAAAGCGTGATGGCGCCCTGCTCGAACAGCTTGCGCACCGCGCGGGTCACCGCGGGGACTCCCTGGCGCAGCACGCCGTTCCGCTCCAGCTCGGTGACGACGTCACGGACGGTGCGCGCGCCGTCGCAGGCGCGGAGAACGTGGGCTTCCACCGCGGAGGTGTGCAGCGGAACCCAGGTGTCCTGCTCACGCACCATCCACGTTCCCAGGCGGCCGTGCAGGTTCTGCTCATTGATGCTCGGCACCGCGTCCATCACCCGTCGGTCCTCGCCAATCTGCACCAGCCCAGAGGCGGCGCGGCGCTTCATGTCGCGCGTGGCCCGGTACGCGTAGCAGCCACCGGCGCATTCCCCGCGGGCGCGCCAGTCGCAGTCGCGGCACGCGTCGAACATGAAGCGGTCGTGGAACAGCGCGGTCTGGCGTTCGAAGTAGTCCCCCAGCTCGGCGGCGTTCTCGAACTCGTGCGTGCGCGCGCGCAGCGACGAGAACAGGCCATAACACCGCCACGCCTCCCCGCCGGGACCCAGGTCCACCGGGCCCTCGCAGCGGAACTCCACGGCGGGCGGATGGCCGGTGGCGTCGCGGAGGTCACGGATCTGCTGCGCGGTGAAGAAGCACGGCGGGATGTAGCCGCAGTCGGAGTGCACCAGCAGCCCGCGTGAACGCGCATCCATCACCAGCGCGTGCACCAGTGGCGCGAGGATGGGGAAGTCCCGCTGCGGCTCCAGGTTCCACGAGCGCGGGTCGGTGGTGTTGGGCGAGGCCACGCTGAAGCGGATGCGCTGGATGCCGTTGCACTCCGCCAGCTCCAGCACGTGCGCGTAGCTCATGGGCGCGCGGTACAGCGTGATGCCCAGCGTGACCGCCAGCGGGTGCATCACCGCAAGCGTCTCGACGAGCTGGCTCCACTGCGCGTCGGTGTACAGCGCGGGCTCCAGGATGTTGACGAGGTAGCGCAGCCGCACGCGGTCGGCGGTGGACAGCCGGCGCACGTGCTCCCGCACGGAGGCGGGCCAGACCGCGTTGGTCATCATGAAGACCTGGCGACGGGGATGCTCCAGCGCCAGGTCCAGCATGCGGGTGAAGTCGGGGTGGGTGGTGGGCTCACCGCCGCAGAAGCGGACCGGTCCCTCGCCAATGAACTCCAGGTGCTCGGCCACCTCCTCCAACGACATGCGCTCGGCCGGAACGCCGTCGCCATCCGCCAGGTACTCGGAGGCGAAGCAGAACGGACAGCTCAGGTTGCAGGCGTTGGTGATGATGAGGTTGGCCATGCACGCAGCGGCGTATCACGCGGGTTGCAGGGTGGAAACCCGCGCGTGGCCACGACGACCGCGCTCACGTCAACGCGTGCTGACCTCCATGACGCCGCCGGTGGTGGGCGTCTGGATGAGCAGGCCGGAACCGTAGCTGGCCAGGTTCTCCGGGAGTGGCAGGTCCTGGTCCAGGCTGCGCAGCACCCCGTCGGCGAGATGGCACGCCACCGTCCTCCGCTCCGCGCCGCGCGCGAGGATCAGCACCATGGCGTCATCCAGGAGCGCGTCCACCACGAGCGAGTTGCCGCCGCCGGCGAACAACGACCACCCCGGGGGAATCCGGCACGAGGGCACCACGTCCACACCGTTGGCGAACGTCCCCCGCGCACGCAGCGCGACCACGCCCACCGGGTAGCCGAGGCCGTTGGTCTCCACCGCGACCACCTGGTTCCCGAGGAGGAAGGGCCGCTTGAGTCGGCCGGCCATGGGCAGCGTGGTGATGGTGCCAACGGCGCAACGGTCCGCGCCCGACTCATGGACCTGCACGGTGTTGGGGAGGCGCTCCCACGCCGCGTTGGGGCCGCTGAGGGTGAGGTACTCGCGGAACGCGTCGTCGGAGGTCAAGGCCACGGTGCACTCGGTGGCGTCGGTGTCGCCCTCGAAGATGCCGTTGGTGCCGGCGTAGCGCAGCATGACGTCGCGGTCGTAGTAGTCCACGCCCTGCGAGGTATCGATCCACGCCAGCGCGTCGTCCGAAAGCGCCACGCCGTGCGGAGCCGGTCCAAGCACGTCCACTCCCGGCCCATCCTGCGCCACCACGGTCACCACGTCGTCGGCGGTGAAGAAGCGTCCGTCGCTGCCCGCCTCGGTGACGGAGAGCCGGTCCGCGCCTTCCGCCAGCGAGGCGAACTTCCGGCGACCACCCACGAACCAGCGCGCGTAGAGGCTCGGGTCGTAGCGGCGGTGCACCACGTTGTCGCGGTCGACGAGGATGGTGCTGGAGGAGGGCAGCACGGCGAATCCGTCTCCGCGCGCCAGGCCAAACTCCACCTGGTCGGTGGGCACCTTCCAGTACAGCGGCCGACGCACCAGCGTGTCATGCAGCACCAGTGCGTTGCCGGAGTTGTCGTCGCGGCGCACCTGCAGCCACGCGTTGCGACCCAGCGCGACGTCCACGTTGGATCCGGTGCGCAGGACGGTGATCTCGTCGTCGCGACCCAACACGTCATGGGCCTGGAAGCAGCCATCCGGTCCCGCGGCAATCACCACGTCCTCGTCCGAGATGTACGGCCGGGCGAACACCAGGCCCGGGCTCATGTCCACGCGCAGCGGCCCGTACAGCACGGTGAACCCAAAGTCGCGCAGCACGATGGTCTCGTCGTCGGAGCTGGCCAGCACGCCGTCGCTGCCCACGTTGCGCAGCATGAGCCGGCCGCCCTTGAGGTACGCCACGCCTTTCTGGCAGCTGGGGATCCCGGGGTCGGTGGGCATGACCAGCGCGGGCGGCATCTCCACCACGTCGGTATCCAGCGTGGCGGTGGTGTCGTCTCCGCCGGAGCCGAGGATGCCGTCGGGACCGGGCAGGCGGACCTGGAGGTCCCAGGCGGCGCCGTTCTGCATCAGGAACGCGGCGGTCTCGTGCGAGAGCACCCCGGAGGTTTCCACCGCCGCGGTGGCGGCAATGGGAATGACCACGTCGTCGCGCCCGGGCGCCGCCGTGTCCTCGAAGACGCCGTTGGGACCCGGGGTGACCAGGACCACGTCGCGGTTGGTGGATGTGGCGGAGCACCCGACGAGGATGCGGCCGTTGGAGATGGAGGGATTGCGGAAGGCCAGCTGCGAGCCGCACGCGCCAGGCAGCGGGGTCACACGGACATCGATGTCATCCAGGTCGTCAAAGTAGCCGTTGTCCCCGGTGGTGCGGAGCACGACGGTGCCGTCCACGACGCCGGGAACGTCGTACGCGGTATCCACGCGGGCCACCATGCCGGGCGCCAGTGCCAGCCGCCTGGAACGGTCCGGGCTGCCGGGGCCGAGGAGGGTGCCGGAGAGGACGATCTCGATGTCGTCGCTGGTCCCGGAACGGAGGTCCTGGCCCGGGTCACGCACGAGCGCGCCGGTGGGGTCGGCCGCGTAGGTCACCAGCTCTCCGCTAAGCTGCACATCAAAGACGAAATCCGGCGAAGTTCCAATGAGGCGCCCCGAGCCCTCCCGCACCTCCACCTGCGCCGCGGCGCTGCGGTTGCCCGCCTTGTCCACCGCGCGCACCGAGATGGTGTTGACCCGGTCCCGCAGGATGGGGATGCGCAGCGCCACCTCCAGGCCCTGCTCGTCGACAAGGAAGCTGCCGAGGTTGCGCGGCGGAATGCAGAACGGCGGTTGCGCGGTCTTGCAGTAGCTCTCCGCGTCCATCCATGCGCCGCCCAGCACCTCGTAGTGCGAGAGGTCCAGCACCGCGGAGGTGGCCAGGAAGAACAGGTCCACGGTGGGGCCGGTGACCACGCCCGGCGGGTCGGCCAGGATGGGCGCGGGCGGCGGTTGGTCGTCGTGGACAAGCTCCAGGGAATCCCACGCGCTGGTGTTGCCTGCCGCGTCGCGGGAGCGCACGCAGAACACGTTGCTGGCGTTGCTGGTCAGGGCCACCGCGAACGAGGACGTGATGGGACCGGGGTTGAGCGCGGCCTCGTTGCAGTTGCTGGCGCAGTCCAGGGCGCGCGTGGCGCTGAGGACGCAGGTGTCATAGCCGGCCAGGTGCTCGTCGGAACCGTTGTGCGCAAGCTGCACGGTGTAGCTGGGCTCATTGATGAAGCGGGGCGAAGCAACACCGCAGCCCGTCTCGACACACGGGGCCGTGGGAGCGGTGGTGTCGCGGGTCAGGGTCACGGCGCTCTCCGCGCTGACGTTGCCCGCGCTGTCCACGCCGCGCACGCGCACCACCGCGCTACCCTCGTCCAGGAGCTGCACGGTGAGCGTGGTGCCGTCGAAGACGGTCCACTCGAGCAGGTTGGCGCCAATGGCCTCGTGGTGATCGAAGTGGTCGTCGGTGCTGGGCGCGGCCAGGGTGATCTCGACGTTGTATTCGGGGCCCTCCGGCGCCAGCACCGGGTTCAGCTCCTGCAGCACCGGCAACGTGGGCGCGGTCTGGTCCAGCGTGATGGCCACGCGCCGGACGGCGGAGGCGTTCCCCGCCGCGTCCTCCAGCTGCACCGCCACCAGCTTTTCTCCGTCGCCGGGCGGGAGCAGGCAGGTGGTGAAGGTGGTGAAGGGAACGCGGGGGGCCGCGGCAATGTTGTCGTCGCAGGCCACGCGCATTGCGTCCAGCGGGCTGCTCTCCTCGTCGCGTCGCACCTCCACCACCACGGACACGGATCGCGTCAGCTCGGCCCCGCTGTTGATGGTGACCTCGGGATCGAGCGGCGCGGTGGCGTCGACGGTGACGCTGTCAAAGAACGCGGCCGACTCGTTTCCAGCGGGGTCACGCAGGATGGCCCAGACCAGCTTGGGTCCCTCCCCCGGCTCAAGGTCGAGGCGCGCTGGCACGCTTCCCCACGCAAAGGGCCCCAGGACGCCGGCGCTTAGGTCACCATAAAGGACCACGAAGTCGCCTTCGGCACCGCCGGTCACACGGAAGGCCACGTCCGGGTCCTGCACGTGCTCCGCACCGTTGGCAAGCGAGAGGGTGCCGGCCAGCGGCCCGGTGGTGTCGAGGATGATGGTGTCGTAGACCTCGTCGCTGGAGTTGCCCGCGTCATCACGAAGGCGGAGGAAGACCTTCTTTTCTCCGTCGCCACCACCAAGGGTCATCTGGCGCTCCGCGGCAAAGGGCTCCCACGGCACCCCGGCCAGGCCGGAGGCGGTGCCCACCTGCATGAGCGTGGCGCCGGTGGCGCGGATGGAAACCATGACCGTGGGTTGGCGCACCTCGTCGGCGCCACCCGCGATGGTCACCGTCACGTCGGCGGGCGGCTCGGTGTCCAGGACGATCTCCGCGCTCCCCGTGGCAACGTTGCCCGAGGCGTCACGCACCTCCACCTTGAGACGCAGGCGTCCGTCCGCGTCGAGGTTCACCGGGAACTCGCGCTGCAGCGACGTGAAGGTCTGCTCATCGAGGTCCAGGGCGCAGCTCTCCGTGCCGCTCGCGTCGACGGAGCAGAGCACCCAACGCATCTCCAGCTCCGGAGACAGGACGTCGGTGGCAAGCAGCGTGGCGACGGCGGAGGGGCTGGCGGTGATGGTGGCGCCGTGGTTGAGCTGCACCAGGTCCAGGAGAGGCGCCTCGACGTCACGCACGAGTCGCACGGTGTAGGGACGTGAGGTGTAGCCGCAACCGTCGCTGAGCTCCACGTGCCACTCGGTGACACCCGCGGGCAGTCCCTGCACCACGTAGCCGTCGGCGTTGAACGCGCTGGGCAGGGGTGGCTCGTCGTCGTTGAGCCAGGTGCTGGCGGTCACCGCGTAGCCGCTCACCACGCGCACGGTGGGGCTGTCGGTGTTGAGGTACCAGGTGTTGCCCTCCACGGAGAACGTCTGGTCCGCGCCGGGAAGGAACGACGCCTCCGCGCGCACCAGGCCCATGGTGGGTGCGGGAGCATCCTCGTCGCCCACGCCCACCGTGACGCCGGCACCGCAGCGGTCGATCACGGCGGCCACGCCCACGCCCTGTGAGCTGACGGCGTAGCCATCCTGGCGCGCGGCGACGCGGTGTCGTCCCACGGGAACCTTGGAGAAGCTGTACTGGCCGCCAACGGCGGTGGTGGAGAGCACGCCGCCGTCGTCGAGGACGAGGTCCACGTTGGTGCCGTCGCCGGGAGTGCCATCCACGTGTGTGATGGTGCCGTGGACCGCTCCGTCGCCCAGCGCCGGGCGCAGCTCACCCAGCACCACCGAGCCGCCCGCCCGCGCCACCACGCGCGTCTCATGACGACGGTACGCCGAGCCGGTGGCATCCAGCGTGAGCCCGCCGGAGAAGGTCACCACCAGCGTGTAGACGTCCGGCTCCACGTCGGAGAACTCGAAGTTGCCCTGCTCATCCGGGGCCACGCCGCCCTCACCGCGTCCCAGGTCCACGCGCACGCGGCTCATGTCATTGAGACCCGGTTTATCGACGAGCACCACGCGGCCGGAGATGGTGGCGCGCGTCTGACTGCCGGTGCTGGCGGAAGGAGGACAACCGGCGACGAGAGTGAACAGCGCCAACATTGGAAGAGCACGCCAACCCATGGACACGCCTGCCTTTCACGAAGCCCTGGCCACCCGATGATGGGCCAGTGGGCGCGCACGCTAACACGTGACCGCGGGCGCCCGACGTGACGCGCGTCGCGGCCGTGACGGGAAGCACGCAGGCAGCACGAGCGAAGGGTGGGGCAGCGTGTGCGCCGGGTGCCTCATCTGAGCAGCGGATGAACATGACGGACACCGCGGGCAACGCGCGGAGCTTGGGCGTGCCGGGTGGGTATCCCTCGGATCTTGCTGGTGAATTCCCGGAGGAGACCACCCGTTCCGGAACGCGGCGCGGGATTTGCGATGTCACTTGTTGAACCAGGGAACAGGAGGAAACGCGCATGCTCGTCAACGCCCGACTTCAAGACGCACCCGCCTTCCAGGCTCCTTCCACGCCGTCGGCTGCCATGCCCACGGAACAAGCACCCCGTGCGCAACCGCCGCGACGTCTCTCGTGGATCTGGATCGCGGTAGCGGTGTTGAGCTTCGCTTCGGGTGTCTTCGTCGCGGTGGCGGACGTGGAGTCTCCCGAAGGATTTGCCGTGGGCGCGCTCGTCACGATCTGCGCGCTGGCGTTCGCGGCGTGGGTCACGAAAAGGGCGGTGCGCTTGTGGCGGAACGGTCGCCGCGGGCTGGCCGTCCTGGTTGCCACGTTGTCGGCGCCGAGCGTGATGCTGGCGGGAATGGGGGCCCTCTTCACGCTGATGGCGACCTATGGGTTCCGTCGTGGGCGACAGCTCCGTCGGGGACACGAGGTCCTGTTGCCACGCGTCTCGCGCGAGGGCGCAACGTGGGTGGAGAAGGGTGATGCGCTGGACGTGGCGAAGGAGGTGGCGCCGGGACTGGCCGCGCAGTGGCGGGAGAACGGTCGCACCGAGCACGCGTCGGTGGGCGCGTTCGCGAAGCTCACGTTGGACCTCATGGCGCTGGGCGCGCCGCCGACGCTGGTTGCCGCCGCCAACCGCGACTCGCTCGACGAGATCCGACACACGCAGCTGTGCTTCACGCTTGCGCGTGGCCTGGATGGACGTGCGGAGGGGCCTGGTCCGTTCCCGGAAACCAGCACCGCCTCTCCGCTCCGGGGAACGCGGACGATGAAGCTGGCGCAGCTCGCGGTCGACTCGCTCGTCGACGGAGCGCTGCATGAAGGCGTGTCCGCGCGCGTGGTGGCCAAGCTGGTGAGCCGGTGCCAGGTGCCCGCCATCCGCGCGGTGCTCAAGGAGATTGCCGCCGATGAAGGCCGCCACGCGGCGCATGGTTGGGACGTCGTGGAGTGGTGCGTGGCGGAGGGTGGTCAGCCGGTGAGGGATGCGCTGCTGGGGGCGCTGCCCGCGCTGCCCGACGAGGTGAACAGCGGGCTTCCGGACGCGGCGGCGACGGGAGCGTGGGAGGTCTACGGGATTCCCGGCCGGGACCTGGAGGCGAGCGAGTACGCCAGGGCGCGCGAGAACGTGACGCGACGGGTGCGCGCGTTGTGTGAGGGACGCCGGAAGGCGGCGTAGGAGGCGCGTGAGGGCTGCGTCAGAATGAACTGTTCATGTCGTGAGGCGGGCGAACACCTAGGGGGCTGCGTCAGAACAAGTTGGCCAATTCGGTCCGATGCCCTCGAACACCTAACCCCCCACGTTCATGCCGTTGCGCTCGCTCGCCCCCCTTCCCCACACCCGCTCCGCCGTCGTCAACCGTTGAGGGGAAGGGGGGCACGCAAGAGGTGTCGAGACGTCTTCTCGTCGGAACGAGGGCTGTTGCGCATCGGGGCGGGCGGGCGCAACGGCATGAACGTGGGAGGTGGCTGTTCGCCGGCCCCGCCGACATGAGCAACCCCTGAGGCGCGCGTCGGTGGCGTCAGCGCAACCTTTGACGGCGCGGGTTGTCAATTCCCGCACGGGCGCCCTACGGTGACCCGACGAGAGGACGCGGCCCATGGACAACGCCGGTGACCTGGAGCAGCTGCGCGCCGAGCGCGACCTCTACCGCCGTTTGCTGGACCTGGGCTCCCACGACGAGCTCCCCGCCTTCCTCGACGACGCATTGGGCATGGTGGTGGACATCACCGGCGCACGTCAGGGCTACCTGGAGCTGAGGCCTAAACCGGAGGCCCCGCCCGTCCTGCACGTCAGCCACGCGTGCAGCGAGGAGGACCTGCGGAACATCCGCGGCCAGCTCAGCACCGGCATCATCGCGGAGGCGCTCAAGACCGGTCGCACCGTGTCCACCGCCAGTGCGCTCGACGACCCGCGCTTCAAGACCCAGCAGAGTGTCCAGGCCCATCGCATCCAGGCGGTGTTGTGCGCGCCCATTGGGGGAAGCTCTCCGCTCGGCGTGTTGTACCTGCAGGGTCGCACCGCACCCGGCCCGTTCCCCGCCGACGCGCAGAAGCTCCTCGAGTTGGTCGCGCTGCGCATTGCGCCCTACGTGGAGCGCCTGTTGCGCGAAGGACGCGCCGCCGCCACGACGGTGGACCACACCGCGGAGTCACGCGCGCGACTGAAGGCCGAGGGACTGGTGGGGCGTTCCCGCGCGCTGGCGGAGGCGTTCCGGCAGATGGTGGTGGCCGCTTCCGTCGACGTCACCGTGCTCCTCACCGGCGAGAGCGGCACCGGCAAGACCGAGATGGCGCGGGCCATCCACCAGAGCTCGCGTCGTGCCGCGGGGCCTTTTGTCGAGCTGAACTGCGCGGCCATCCCGGAGACGCTGCTGGAGGCCGAGCTGTTTGGCGCGGAGAAGGGCGCGCATTCCACCGCCACGCGTCGCATCCCCGGAAAGATCGCCGCCGCCGACGGGGGAACACTGTTCCTCGATGAGATTGGCGAGCTCCCGCTGTCCTGCCAGCCCAAGCTGCTGCAGTTCCTGCAGTCGCGGCGATACTGGCGCCTGGGCGCGGATGTGCCGGTGGAAGCGGATGTCCGCATCATTGCCGCCACCAACGTGGACCTGGCACAGGCGGTGGCGGAGAAGCGCTTCCGTGAGGACGTGTTCTACCGGCTCAACGTGCTCACCATCCGCGCTCCCTCGCTGCGCGAGCGTGCCGACGACATCCCGCTGCTCGCTGAGCACCTGGCCGCGGCGGCCAGCGCGTCGCACGGAAGACGCATGACGCCCTCCTGGGCGGCCCGCTCCGCGCTCATGCACGCGGAATGGCCCGGCAACGTCCGGCAGCTCACCTCCACCATCCAGCGCGGCGTGGCCTTTGCGCTCAGCGAGGGCAGCGACGTGTTGGAGGTCCGCCACCTTTTCCCCGACGCTCCCGCCACGACGACACCCGAGACACCCACGAGCTACCAGGACGCGCTGCGCGCTTTCCAGAAGCGGTTCCTGCAGGAGGCGCTGCAGGCGTGTGGTGGCAACGTCAGCGAGACCGGGCGACGCATCGGGCTGGCACGCTCCCACCTCCATGAGCTGTTGCGCGCGCACGGATTGGGACGCGGAAAAGGCGCATGAGCACCGCCACGCTCCCCGAGGTGGTGCGCGGTTATCGGCTGCGGGAGCCGGTGGGGGAGGGCGGAGTGGGAACCGTCTTCGCCGCCACGCGGGAGAGCGACGGGATGGACGTGGCGCTCAAGGTGCTGCGCTCCGGTCTCGTCGACGAGCCGCAGGCCGCCGCGCGGTTCCAGCGGGAAGCGGAGACGCTGCGCACCCTGCGTCATCCCAACCTGGTGCAGGTGCTGGACGTGGGCACCTTCCCCGACGGGCGGCCGTTCTACGTCATGCCGCTGTTGAAGGGTCGCAACCTGCGCGCGGAGCTGGCCCGTCCGCTTCCACCGCAACGCGCCTGGCAGCTCTTGCGACCGGTGGCGCTGGCGCTTTCCACCGTGCACCAGGCCGGCGTCATCCACCGCGACATCAAGCCGGAGAACATCTTCCTCGACGAGAGCGACGCGCCGCGGCTGCTCGACTTCGGCCTGGCCCGCACCCACGCGCCCGCGGAGCGGCTCACCAGCACGGGAATTCCGCTGGGCACCCCGCACTACATGCCGCCCGAGCAGTGGTGGAACAGGGACGTGGGGCCCGCCAGCGACCAGTACGCGCTCACCGCCGTCTTCTTCGAGATGCTCGCCGGGCGCCCGCCCTTCGACGGAGACGCCTACGTGGCGGTGATGCAGGCTCATCTCTCCGCGGTGCCGCCGTCGCTGCGCTCGCTTGGTGTCGATGTGGACGACGCGCTGGAAGGCGTGCTGGCGCGTGGCTTGGCCAAGGACCCCGCGGCGCGGTTCCCCTCGGTGGCGATGTGGATGGAAGCCGTGGACGCCGCGCTCGGGGTCACGGTGGCCGCGCCCGCCGCGCCGGTGCTGACCCGCTTGGGGATGGCGGCGGTGGCGCCGTTGGCGCTGCTGGCCGCGGGGCACGCCGGTTCGCACGACCCGCGGTTGTGGGCCCACCTCGCCGGGTACGCGTTCTGGCCCACGGTGATGGCGTTCCTCGTCGGGGCGGTGCACCTGGCTCGTCGGAGGCAGACCTCGGTTCCCGTCTCCGCGCTCATGCCCGCCGCGCTCGGCGCTACCGGGACGTGGACCGGCTACCTCGCCATCGTGAGCAAGCTGCCGGAGCTGGACCCCGCGCGACATTTCGAGGTGTTCAACGAGGGACTGGGCGAGGCCAGCGTGAACCGCTTCGTGGGATTCGGTCTCTCGTCGGGATTGCTGCTGGCCGCGCTGGTGACCGCGTCGGGGCCGGTGGATCACACGGCGCGCCGGGAAGGACGCTGGGTGGCCGCGGTGCTCGGCGTGCTCGCGCTCTGTGCGGTCCTCCTGGGCGCTCCCTCCGGCGCGCTGGTGATGGGCCTGGCGGCGCTCGCGCACGTGCTGGTGTCGTCGACGAGCCGGTCGGTGCGGGAGGAGCTGCCCTTCGCGTTGCACCGGTTGCTCGTGGTGGGAATGGCCGCGGTGGCCGCGCATGCGCGCGTGGAGGCGCGGGAGGCCGTGCTCTGGTCCTGGCAGGACACCCGGGCCGCGCGCGTGCTCGAGATGCTTGCCGCCAACGCGGAGATGACCGCCACCACCACGCTCTCCACGCTGGCCCTCCTCACCACGCTGGCCTTCTCCGCGCTCCGCCTCCGGCGCGTGGGCCGCAGCGTGTGGCAACCCGACCGCGGCACGGCGCTGCTCGCGACGACGATGCTGCTGTGGATCGCCACCGACCTGGCCATCCGCAGCCAGATGACCACGCGTCGCAGTGAGGTGCGCGCGGCGTTGACTCCCATGTTCGAGCTGTTCGCCCACCTCGATCCGCCGGTGGCACGCGCCGGGCTCCCGTCGCCGCACCTCGCGCCGTCCCTGCGCGTGGGGCGCGACGTGGTGGCGCTGGACTCGCAGCGGGTGGGGCTGACCGCGTCGCTGTCGTCGACGGAGGGTCTGGGTGCGCTGGGGCTGGACCTCTCCCACCGCCTGGCGCGCGCGGAGGCTCCGCTCCCCGACGGGGTGCAGCTGCTGGTGATGGTGGACCGTCGCGTGTCCTGGCAGCGGGTGGCTCGCGCGTTGGGCGTGGCCTACGGCCTTGGCATCCGACGGGTGGAGCTCCTCCTCACGCGCGGCGCACCGCCCCAGATTCCCGCCCGCGCCCCTCCCGAGGCCGCGCTGGCCCTGCCCATGGATTTCAGCGCCGTGCCCGCCGAGTTGGTCACCGACGGCGGCCACGTCTTCCCGTCGGAGATGCCGTTCGAGCACGTGGCCGCTCAGCTCGCTCCCACCTCCGAGGCGCCGCTGTCACTCCGCGTGGAGCGCGCCAACTGATGGCCTCGCCATCGCCGATCAACTCGTCGACGTGTTCAGGCCGCGCACATCCCGCCAGCAGCCTTCACCAGGGACACGGCCGGCGCGAAGTCATGGGTGCCCCAGGCGTTACCCTCCCACTTGCGTGCTGCCGGGCGCTAACATGGCGCCCATGCGGCCAGTCCTGGCGGGCGTGATGATGGCGGCGCTGCTCGGCGCGTCGGGCGTCGCATGCCGGCTGGCGGGCACCTACAACTGCGAGGACGGCAGCGACTGCGCACCGGGGTTCGGCTGCGCGGAAGACGACGTGTGCCACCGCGTCTGCGACGATTCCGGCGAGTGCGAGGGCGGCGAAGTGTGTGTGGGCAGCCTGTGTCGGGCCACTGCCACCAGCGCGTCGTCAACGTCGGGCGCGGCGCCGGACGGAGGCGCGTCGTTGTCCACATCATCACCGTCATCCTCATCGTCGTCGACGTCGGCGGACAGCGGGGGAGCGTCCTCCACGGCGTCCTCCTCGTCGGGGTCCAGCGCGGCGTCCGCAGCTTCGTCCGCGGTCACTTCGGGCACGTCGTCATCCACCGCTTCTTCCACCGGTGGCGACGCGGGTGCGCCCGGCAGTCCGCCCGACGTGGCTCCGTTCCGCGTGAAGGTGCCCATGGACGACACCGTGGAGGTCTCCCTGACCGTCACCGATCCCGACGGAGACCTGCGGCAGGTGAACGTAACGGAGCAGCCCGCGCACGGCGTGGCGGCGGTGTTGGGCGACGTGGCCGGGGGATTCACGCTCCGTTACGCTGCCACCGGTTCCTTCGTGGGACCGGATGCCTTCCGCTTGATGGCCACCGACGCCACCGGGTTGCGTGTCGACGTGGATGTGCCGGTCCTGGTGTATTCCAACCGGAGCTGCGCCATGCTGCTGAATTCGGCGGGGGAGCAGACTCCGGGCGTGTACGTGCTGGACGTCGACGGACCGGAAGGCAGCGCGCCGTTCTCGGCGTACTGTGACATGACGTCGGACGGGGGCGGGTGGACGTTGGCGCTGAAGGTGGATGGTGAGGAACTGACCTTCGGATACAACTCGCAGCTCTGGACGGCAGGTACCACCCACCAGCCCCAGGCCGCCGACCGGGACCACCAGGAAGCGCTGCTGGCGTCCTTCCACGACATCCCGGCGGCGCAGATCCGGTTGGAGACGGAGGTGCTGCCCGACCGCGTGCATCCGGGAGTCCTGGTGTCGCCGCTGGCCTGGCCCGGTGCCGCCTCGTCGTTGGCGGTGGCGCTTGCGGGCGGGCAGCTCGTCGCCACCAGTGCGGGGCGCGCCGCCTGGGAAGCATTGGTGCCCGACCCGCGGCTCCAGGCGAACTGCAACCGCGAAGGCGTGAACAACGCTCCCAATCCCACCAACGGGCTGGTGCAGCGCGTGCGCATCGGGTTCCTGGCGGACAACGACCCGTGCGGCAGTCCGGACAGCGTGATTGGCGTGGGCGTCAACGCGCCGCAGTGTTCCGGCTCCATGCCGGGCGGGCCCATCAGCGCGGGGAACATGCAATGCGCGCTGGGCTATGCACGCACGCCGCTCTTTGCGTGGCTCTTCGTGCGGGAGGATGACTTCACCGACCTTGCGCCGACGAGCTCGTGCGAGGAGCACCTGCTGCTCGGCCACGTGGTGGAGGGTTGGTACCTGGTGGATGAGGGCAATGGCGCGCAACCGCAACATTGCCCCTGAAGGTTGCGCGCGGTCACCAGCGCGCCGGGCAGACCGCGATGAGACGGCGCGCCTACCGGGATGTTGCTCGCAGTTTCTCGTCCGTGCAGGTGCTCGGTGATTGTCCCGCGCACTCGAAGACGCACAGGTGATGGTTCCCTCGTCGTCGTGAACGGTGACACCGTCAGGAGGCAATCCTGCACCACCGCTTCCAGCAGGTCACGCACCTCCGCCCGCGCCGGGTCGACGGTGAACTGACCCGCCTCGATCATTCCTGCGTCGCGCAGACCGTCGATGAGCTGCTGCATGCGTGTGCTCGACGATCAGATTGCCCGGACATGTTTCAGGGACGCCAGGTCCTTGCCGTGGGCGTCGTTGCGCATCAGCAGGTGTGTGCTCCGCTGGATGGCGCAGAGCGGCGTCTTCAGGTCATGGGAGACGATCGCCAGCACGTTGTCACGCGCGGTAATGGCTTCGTGCGCGGCGCGGTAGAGGCGCGCGTACTCCAGGGCGTGCGCGGCGCGGCTGGCCAATTCCTCCGCGAGACGCAAGTCCTCGGGACCGTAGCGACGCGATGGCTGGGAGGACGCCAGCAGCATCACGCCCAGGAAGCGGCCCCGGGTCAGCGGAACCGCCATCAGGGAATGGATGTCCGCGGCCAGCAGCAGCTCCAGGTGCTCCGGGCTCTGCGCCCGTGACGCCAGGTACTCCCTCGTCACGCTGCCCATCACCGTGGGCTGCCGCGTCTGGAGGACGGTGTGGATCAGGTGGGCCCGCGTCGGATGGGCTGGACACGCCAGCGAGTCCCCCAGCAACAAGCCCGGAACAGTGCATGCTCTTCGGGAGTGCGCGGTGTTAGCGCGCTGGCTTCGGGCAGGTGGAGAGCAGCGGGATTGTGCAGGAGCGTGATGGCGCGGTCACGATGAGCCGAGCGGATGCGGTGGGCGGGTCAGCCTATCTGTGTCTATCTGGTCCTATGTGGCTCCAAGCCGAAGGAGGGCGGGTCAGCCGTGAGTGCACGGCAGCGACGTTGTGGCGGTCACGCCACGGCACAGGCAGCCTGCCGCGCCCACCATGCGCATGGGCGAGAGGGAATGATCCCGTTGGGGAAAGGTGGCGGCGTCCCGTGTGCATCTCCGGGAAGATGGCGCTGGCGCGTGGTCGGCCGGAAGGGTTGGGCGCGCTGGGCCCGGACCTCCACGCCCGGCGCGCGCGGAGCCCTCCCCGGACGGAATGCAGCCGCTGGCGCCCTTCCCGGGGCCGTTTTGGCGCTGCCGCTGGGGTTTCGGCGGGTGGCTCTGCAAGCAGGTGGCGCGTTCCCGCCGCAGATGCCGTTTGACCAGGTGGCCGCCCCCGGGCTCACCCCAGGAGCTTCCCCTCCTGCTCCAGGTGGGGGCGCAAATAAGGCGTTGACGCGCCGGGTGCGGATTTGGCACAGCACTTCGCGCGCTTGGGAGGGCCCCATGTACCTGGATGACCTGCTGGAGAAGAACCGACGCTGGGCGGCCGAGAAGGTGGCCGTGGACCCGGAGTATTTCACCCGCCACATCGACGGGCAGAAGCCGCGGCTCCTGTGGATCGGGTGCTCGGACAGCCGGGTTCCCGCCGAGCAGATCCTGCACTGTGGGCCCGGGGAGCTGTTCATCCACCGCAACGTGGCCAACGTGGTGGCCTACAACGACATCAACATCGCCGCGGTGGTGCAGTACGCCGTCGAGGCGTTGAAGGTGCAGGACATCGTGGTGTGCGGCCACTACCAGTGCGGCGGCGTGGCCGCGGCATGCGCCGAGAAGATGAAGACCGGCTACATCGGCGACTGGCTCATGATCACCGCCTGGGCCCGGCGTTGGGTGGACCAGCGGCTGGGGCCCGAGAAGGACAAGCTCCCGCGCGAGGAGTTCCTCAAGCTGGTGGTCGAGGAGAACGTGAAGCTCCAGGTCAAGCATCTCTGCCACCTCAGCATGGTGCGTGAGGCGTGGGAGAGGGACGTGGAACTGCCGCGCATCCACGGTTGGGTCTATGACATCTCCTCCGGCCTGTTGAAGGTGGTCCAGCCCGCGGTGACCGGCCGGAACCCGCTGTGAGTGCGGAGCTGGGCTGCAACGTCGTCGGTGGCTCGTTGGGGTTTCCGGGGGAGCCAAGGAGATTTCCGTCGTGGCAAAGCTGGGTACGGGGAGTGTGTGGGGGGAGGTGGTGCCAAGGCGCGCGGGGGCTTCATCGGCGGACGTGATGTTGCACCCTCCGGGCGCGGAGCAGACCACGGGGATGCGCACGACGGGGGCGGTGGGCGCGCCGCGCGTGTTGGTGGTTGACGACGAGGAGGACATCCGCGAGTCGCTGCGCAGCGTGCTGGAGCTGGAGGGATTCCAGGTGCTGACCGCGGAGAACGGCCGCGCCGCGTGGACCACCCTGACCAGCGCGCCCCGGCCGGCGGTGATCCTGCTGGACCTGATGATGCCGGTGATGAACGGCGGGGAGTTCCTGGCCGCGCTGCGCGCCGACGCCGAGCGCCAGGGCATCCCGGTGGTGGTGCTGACCGCGTTTGCCGACCGCGCCGGCGGGCTGGGCGCCGACGTGGTGATGGAGAAGCCGGTGGACCCGGAGGCGCTCTTCCGCGTGGTGCACCGGCTCGCGCAGCGAGGGGCCCGGTGACCTCGGACTCGGAGGCGTACGCGCAGGGCATGGAGCACCTGGTGGAGGTGGTGCAGCAGCTCTCCCTGGCGCCCGACCTGGACACGGTGGTGGACGTGGTGCGGAAGGCGGCGCGCAGGCTCACCGGCGCCGACGGAGCCACCTTCGTGCTGCGCGAGGGCGACCTGTGCCACTACGTGGAGGAGGACGCCATTGGCCCGCTGTGGCGCGGCAAGCGTTTCCCCATCACCTCCTGCATCAGCGGTTGGGCCATGCTGAACGCGCAGCCCGTGGCGCTGGAGGACATCTACCAGGACCCGCGCATTCCCGCCGACGCGTACCGCCCCACGTTCGTCAAGAGCCTGGTGATGGTGCCCATCCGCACCGAGCAGCCCATTGGCGCCATCGGGAACTACTGGGCCAGCCACCACCGCGCCCAGCCGCACGAGGTGAAGCTGCTGCAATCCCTGGCGCACAGCACCGCGGTGGCCCTGCAGAACGTGCAGCTGCTGCAGAGTCTCAAGAGCTCCCTGGACGAGACGCGCGCCGCGCGCGACGAGCTGCAACGCCAGCTGGCCCTGCGCGACGAGTTCATTGCCATGGCCGCCCACGAGCTGCGCACGCCGGTCACGCCGCTGACGCTGCAGATGCACGTGCTGCGCAAGCTGGTGTCGTCGGGGGCGTTCCGCGGGCACCCGCAGGAGGACGCGCTGGTGCGTTACCTGGACGTCTCGCAGCGACAGCTGGCGGGGCTGGGGCGCCTGGCCGAGGACATGCTGGACGCCTCACGCATCCGCCTGGGGCGACTCACGGTGAAACCCGAGGAGGACGTGGACCTCTCGGAGCTGGTGCTGCTGGCGGTGGCGCAGGTGCGGGCCAACCACGTCACGCCGGTGGAGGTCAGCACGGAGCCGGGCATCCGCGGGGCGTGGGACCCGGTGCGGCTGGGGCAGGTGGTGCGGAACCTCGTCGACAACGCGGCCAAGTTTGGCGCGGGGCACCCGGTGGAGGTGGCCAGCACGCGCACAGGTGAGCACGCCGTCATCACCGTGCGCGACCACGGTCCCGGCATTGCGCCGCAGGATCAGGAGCGCATCTTCGGCCGCTTCGAGCGCGCCACCGACGTCACCAGCTACC
Organism: Myxococcota bacterium; assembly: GCA_040752415.1. GTDB lineage: Bacteria > Myxococcota > JACRCW01 > JACRCW01 > JACRCW01 > JBFMGU01. The sequence goes on along the minus strand of JBFMGU010000177.1, from coordinate 289 downwards.
GCGGATTGGGGCTGGGGCTGTACGTGGCGCGACACATCGTGGAGGCGCACGGGGGCGCCATCACCGTCGAGAGCGCGCCGGGGCAGGGGGCGTGTTTCACGGTGAGGTTGCCGCTGGGGCTGGGGTGAGGGTTACCGCGCCAGCGGCTCGTGCGGCTTCTGGTTCGAACACGTGGCCTACAGTTTAGGAAACTGGCGGTCAAAACTGAGGTGGTGCGCACCGAGATGCAAGTAGTGGAAACGAGTGTGGTTTCCGCCATTGAGCAGGCTGGAGAACAGGAACAGGGGCG
>JBFMGU010000176.1:0-22482 GCA_040752415.1 Myxococcota bacterium | reverse complement strand
TGGCAGTAGGACACGTGGTGTGCGGTATCCACGTTGGCGCAAGGATCTCCATCCCGTCGCTGCTCTCAACCACGCTTCCTACCAACACCCAACGTGGAGCCTGGCGCAGTCACGTCGTGCAGGCGGGGCTTCGAGGCCAGGCTTGGTGCATTTCCAGGTGCAGCCTTGGCTGCCGGTGATCCCCCCCGCCATCCGCTGATCCGCATCACGTGGGCTCTCCCCCTCCCCCACCCGGCTTTTCGGGTCTCGTCGGTCCTCCGACGACGACCCCGCTCTGGTTTCGTGGAGACACGATGGGCCCGGGCCCGCTGACTTCCGGGGAGGGGGAGAGGGAGAGGGAGAGGGAGAGGGAAAGGCCCCGCCTCGTCCCCGCGCGCTGCAACCGTGCGATGATCATCCGCATGCTCCGTGCGTCCTTCCTCCTGCTCCTGTGCGTCGCGTGCGCGTCCACCCGGGAGACCACGCCCGTCGACGACGAATTCAGCATGGAACGCGCGCTGCCGCGCAGTGGCGACCCCGCGCGACCCAACGTGAAGGTCGAGCTGGGCGTGGTGGACATCTCCTCACGCGCGGGCGTGCGGATCGAGACCACGCTCGCGGGTGGCGTGGTGCGTGGCGTCGTTGACCTGGCCGCGGTGGTGGCCGCGGGCGCGGAGGATGGTCGGGCGCGCAGTCGCACCGCCAGCTTCATCGTGGTGCAGGCGGGGAGCACGGGCTCCATCATGATGAGCGAGCAGGCCCAGGTGCTGGCCGGCCCCTACACAGGACTGCAGGTCACCGTGCTGCGCGCGTCCTCCGACGAGGTGGAGCTGGCGCTGGCGCCTTTTGCTTCCACCACCAGCATCCCCGGAGAGCAGCTGGAGGGCGCCACGCAGGTCACGGTGCGTGCCGGGCAGGCGCTGGTGCTGGGCGGGACCAGCCGGCAGGTGCAGCGACGCAGCGGCGGGCTGGGAGGGTGGAGCCAGGAGGATTCCCGAAGGGAAACGCTGGTGCTCCTGATGGTGCACGTGCTGGGGTGACGACGGGAATCAGCCCGCCACCTTGCCCCACGGCAGACCCTTCTGCTCCCCCAGGCGCCAACCGGCCACGCTGGTGGCGTCGAGACGCTCCCGGATGCAGGGACGGCAGGTGAAGGTGTTCTCCGTCAGGGAGACCACCAGGTCGACGTCCTTTCCGCACACGCTGCAGTGCGCCACGGTGTTGGGGTCCATCGTCAGGTCATCCCCACGCGCCACACCGCGACCCGCCACCCGCACCTCGATCTTCATGACGTCGCTCCGGTTGGTTCAAGACGCGGCGACCATAGTGCAGCCCGAATGTGCGCGGGAAGGAGATCAACGCTCCAGCTGCTCCGCGCGGTTGAGCAGCCAGGCCAGCGTGTGGCCCTGCTCCAGCGCGTCCTCCAGCGCGTGGTGCTTGTGGGGATTCACCGCCGCCACGAATCCCGCCGCGAGCAGGCGCTGACGCAACGGCTCCCGCGACGTGCAGTGGAAGAGCCCCATGGCAAAGCTGGGAATGTCAAAGCCGGTGTGCCCGACGGGATTGCTGCCCAGGAAGCGCTGCGCGTACCAGCCCACGTACGGGTGATCAAAGCTGATGGGCCACGCCGCGGTGCGCAGCTCGCCGAGCGGGAGCACGTAGTCGCGGAAGCGCTCCATGGCCTCGCGGGGCGGGAGCCCGTGCTGGCGCAGGTACTCCGTGCTCAGGCCGTGGATGGCGGTGGCCTCGGGATCCTCCGCGGCGCCCTCCATGGGCTGCAGCTCCACGTAGAACGTCCGCGTGCGGTCCAGCTCCCACTCCGTTGCGGTCCGCACCACCGGCACCGCGCCAATGCTCACCAGCGAATGCGTTCCGGGAAACGGGCCGGACGCCTCGACGTCAATGGACAGGTACAACATGCATCCTCTCCGTCAGTAACGCACCGGCTCCGCCACCGCGCCCAGGCACGCGCAGGCCCGCCCCGCGGCCTTGGCCCGGTAGAGCGCGGCGTCGGCGGCGGCGAACAGGCCCGCGGGGTCCAGGCAGTCGCGCGGATGGTGCGCGCCGCCAATGCTGAGCGAGATGCCCTGCTCACGCGCCGCCTGCCCCAGCCGCACCGCCGCGCCGCGGACCTCCGGCGGGGAAGCGCCGGGCAGGAACACCACGAACTCGTCGCCACCGTAGCGGCCCGCCAGGTCGGAGGTGCGCAGCGTGCGCCGCAACACCGTGCCCAGGGTGCGCAACGCCTCGTCGCCGGCGGCGTGGCCGCGCTGGTCGTTGATCTGCTTGAAGTGGTCCAGGTCAATCACCAGCAGCGCGCATTCCGTCTTCGCCCGTCGTACCTGGGCCAGCGCCTGCGCCAGCCGCTCGTCAAACTCCCGACGGTTGAACAGCCCCGTCAGGCTGTCATGCCGCGCCAGGTGCTCCACGTTGCGCAGCAGGATCAGGTTCTCCCAGACCAGCGCGGCCTGGTCCAGGAAGAGGTGCAGGAAGCGCAGGTGCAGCGGCGTGATGGGCGTCTGGCTGTAGATGTTGTCGGCGAAGATGAAGCCCAGCAGGTTCTGGCGCGCGCGCACCGCCGCTACCACGAACTCCCGCTGCGCGCCCAGCTCCCGCAGCACCGGGTTCACCGCGCGCGCCCGACGGAAGAGCACCGGCTCACCCGCCGCGGCGGCGGCCGCCATCTCGTCCCGCGCCTGCGTCCCCAGCGTGAAGGAGAGCGCGCGCACCTGGCGCTGCAGGTTGCACTCCGGCGGGTCGAGCTCGGCGAGCAGCTCGTCGATGCCCGGCTCCGCCATCTCCAGCTCCTCCCAGATGCGGTGCGCCTCCTCGTGACTGCCCGGGCCCACCGCGCGCGCTCCCATGAAGCGACCGTCCTCGTGCGTGAAGAGCACGGCGCGGTTGAAGCCCAGCGAGTACCCGGCGGTGATGCCCAGCAGCATGGCGTGGTGCACACGCGTGGGCTCGGTGGCGCGCAGCATGTGACGGGAGATGGCCTGCAGCGTGGCCAGCGTGGCGGACTGGAAGGCCAGGCGGTCCAGGAGGCCGGGGAGCTCGTCGGGGCGGAAGAGCGCCTGCAGCAGGCCGTGAACCACGTCCAGGAGGTCCCCGCCCAGGGAGGCGCCCTCCACCACGTGACGACGTCGCTCCCGCGTGAACACCACACGCGCCCCGCGTGCGGGCTCCACCAGGCGCAACGACGCCAGTCGACACGCGCCGCCCGCCAGGCCCAGCTTCACGAGCTGCCGCACCAGCACCGGGATGGCGCGGGGCTGCCGGGGAAGCTGCACGTCCAGCTCCAGCGGTCCGGGCAGGTTGGCAAACAACGTGCGCAGGTGCGGCGGCACGCTGGCCCTCCGCACCACCGCCTCCACGGCGCGCGGCAGATTGTCCTGCTTTGCCGTCACCGTGGCGGTGCGTGCCATCTCCCCCTCCGGGCCCGGGAGCCTAGGCTTGGCGGGCCGGGCGCGTCATCAGCTCGTGGTTCCGTCGTGGGATGGGTAGGTGGGCGGCGGATGGATGCCCTGCAGCGCGCGCCCGTCCAGCCCGGAGAGCGCGTGGTGCAGCCCCGCCTCCGACGTGAACACCGCCGCCGGCAGCGACTCCAGGATGTCCAGCAGCACATCCGGCGCGCCGCGGCCCCGCGCGTGCTCGACGGCGTCCGCGGGGGTGCTGGGAAACGGCAGGCCCACCAGGAACCACGGCAGCGGGGTGGATGGAACATGCAGCTCGGCCATGCGTCCTCCCGTGATGCACGGAGGTAGCGATGCGACGACGGGTTTCAATGGGTGAGCATCAGCTGCGTCGCGGCCCAGGAAGTTTCCCGTGCCCCTGCCCCTGCCCGTGCCCGTGCCCGGCTTGGGAGCCCCGTCGCCAGACAGGGTTCCCCGCCGGCAAACCTCTGCGCTGGGGGTCCCGACATGCCGGGCAGGGGCACGGGAACTTCCCGGGTCTCAGTAGCCCAGCGCCTTGTCCACGACGTTGCGCAGCGGCTGACCGGCCTGGAACCGCTCCAGGTTCTCGAGGAACAACGCCATGGACTCCTGCAGCCAGGTGGCGGTCTGGTCGGCGCAGTGGGGAGAGAGCAGCACGTTCTCCAGCGCATAGAAGCGGTGCCCGGCGGGCAGCGGCTCCACCTCGAACACGTCGAGCGCGGCGCCGCGGATCCAGCCTTCCTCCAGCGCGCGGATGAGGCTGGGCTCGTGCACGCTGGGGCCGCGGCCCACGTTGATGAGCACGGCATGGCGCTTCATGGCGCGCAGCTCGGCCTCCCCCACCAGGTCCACCGTGTCCGGCGTGAGCGGCGCCGCCACGACGAGGTAGTCCGCCTCCCGAACCACCTCCAGCTTCCGCTCCAGGCCCACCACCGTCGCGTGCTCGTCGGGCGCGGGCCGGCGCCGCACGCCGATCACCCGCATCCCCATGGCGCGCGCCCGCACCGCCACCGCACGACCGATCTCCCCGTAGCCCAGCACCACCACCGTCCGTCCCCGCACCTCCTCGACGGTGAAGCGCTCCCACCGACCCGCCTGCTGGTTGCGGATGAGCCGTCGGAAGTCCTTGGCAAAGGCCAGCATGGCCCCCAGGCAGAACTCCGCCAGCGAGACCGCGTACACGCCGCGCGCATTGGTCAACGGCACCGCGCTCTCCCGCAGCGCCGGGAACAACACGCCCTCCACGCCCGCCGAGAGCGCGTGCACCCACCGCACCTGCGTCAGCCGGGGCCACAGCTCACGCAGCACCGCGCCCTGCCCCATCCCCACCAGCACCACGTCGGCGTTGGGCGCGGCGGACGCCAGCACGGCTGCGCCCGGCCCCACGGTCACCTCCAGCGCACCCGGGCTGGGGCGGAGGACCTGCAGATAGGAAGCGTCGTCGGGGGCGATGACGAGCACGCGCACGGGGGACATGGCGCCGCGCATCAGACGGTGTCGTCGTGCGGGGCGTCAAGGCCGCCGGTCCCGGACCGACGCCCACGACGGGGCTGACGCCGTACGCGCGGCGCCGAAGGAATTTCCGCGCATCCATGCTCAAGCGAACTTGTTTCGGCACGTCGGGGCGTGCGCGCGGGGACGGGCGTGGCACGGATCTTCCTAAAGGGAGCGTGACACAAGGAGTGAGCGGCCATGACCACCGAGACGAGAGGCAACGGCAACCATCACGCTGCGGGCACCGGCGTTGCCAGCTACCTGACCACGCCGCAGTTCCACGCGGGCAAGCTCCCGGTCACGGAGCTGATGACCACCGACGTGGTCTCGGTCCCGCAGAACGTGGGGGTGCGCGAGTTCGTCAAGGTGATGCTGGAGCAGGATCTGCACCGCATGCCGGTGGTCGACGACGACGGGAAGCTGGTGGGCATCATCTCCCGCAGCGACCTCATGGCGCACGGCATTGCCCTGGACGAGGCGTACGAGCCCAGGACGGTGCCCATCTCCCCCGGGCTGCTTCCCGGCGGCATGCGCGCGCAGGTGCGCAACCTGGACACCGCCACCGCGCAGGACGTCATGAGCCCGGCCCTGGCGCTGGAGCCCACCGCCACGGTGGCGCAGGCCGCGGAGCTGATGGTGCTGCAGCACGTGCATGGTCTGCCCATCGTCTCCAAGGAGCGGCGGGTGGTGGGCTGGGTCTCGGCGTTGGACGTGCTGGGCTGGGTGGCCGGCCTGGTGTGAAAGGAGGTGGGCGATGGATCCGCTCATGGATGGGGCGCGCAAGAGCCTGGTGGAGCGTCGGGAGACGCTGCTGCGACGCGTGCGCACGCTGCAGGGCGAGGAGCTGGAGCTGATGACCGCACGCGGCGGCGACTGGGTGGACACCGCGCTGGACGACGAGATGCACACCGTGCTGGGCAGCCTGCAGGAGACCGAGCGCAGGGAGGTGCAGCGCATTGACGCGGCGCTCAAGCGGATGAACGACGGCGCCTGGGGCTGGTGCATCTCCTGTGGCAACCGCATCGAGCCCAAGCGGCTGCGCGCCGCCCCGGAAGCCGCGCACTGCCTGGGCTGCGCGGAAGTGGCGGCGGCCCGCTAAGTACCTGGCCAGAAGTTCCTTCACATCTGGGAAGACTCCGGTTGAGCCCGGACAGCTCGAGCCAAAAGCGGTATTTCAGACCGCACTCCCAAGGTGCCGGCCGCGCCCATCCCATTGGGCGGAGAAGCCGGCACGCAGAGTTCCCGACGAGCAGCCGCGGTGCGGGCAATCCGATGAAAGCGCGCTCGCGGCGCCCGCCACCTTTGGGAGTGCGGTCTGAAATACCGCTTTGGCTCGGGCTGTCCGGGCTCAACCGGAGCTCCTCCAGATGTGAAGGAACTTCTGGCCAGGTACTTAGCCGGATGGCGGACACCCGCACTTTGCGCACGTGGACACGCCGGAGCTGGTGCTCTCCCATCTCACGCCGTTCCTCTCCGCCACGTGACGCCGGAAATGACGACGGGCACGAACGTGCCGTGACGTCCGTGCCCGCCGGGTTTGCTGCGTGGGTGCTTCAGCTCCGACGCGTCCGGGTCCGCGCACGCGTGGTGCGACCGGTGGTGGTGCGGGACGCGCCCTTGCGTGCTCCGCCCCGTGCGGTGGTGGTCCGCGCGGTGGTGCCCGTGGCCGCCACGCGGGAACGCGGCTTGGCCCCGCGCATGCCCTTGGTGCGGGAAGCGGTCTGGCCCAGCGGTCGATCGCCGGTGGCGGCACGACGCTTGGTGCGTCCGGCGGTGGTGCCGGTGCGCGACGCCTTGGTGCCGTGCGTGCCGAGCATGCGCTCACCCCCGGTGGTACGCAGGCGCCGCGTGGTGCCGAACTCCGTGCGCACCGTCCTGCCCTTGTTGGTGGTCCGGGTCTTCCCCGGCCGTGCGTTTCGCGCCATGAAACCCCTCCGTGCGTCGGCTGCGCGCGGAAGTGCGCGTCACGTCCGTCGCGATGATCCGGGTCTCCAACCGCATTCCCCGTCGGGGATGTTCCCACCCCGCGCCCGGCATGGCTCCACCGGCACGAGACCAACCACCCGAGGTTGCGCCGCGGTTGCCCCTCCAACGACCGCGAACCGGGTTGACTGCCGCACCGCGCGCGCGCCACCACCGTGTGACTGGGGCCGGACCACAAGCGTGGCCCCGCGTTGGAGGTGCTGCGATGGCTGCAGGGTTTGTGCGCGTCTCACTGATTGGCAACCTGGGCAAGGACCCGGAGGTGCGTTTCACGGCGTCGGGGACGGCGGTGTGCAACATGCGCGTGGCATGCACGGAGCGCGCGAAGACGCGGGAGGGGAACTGGGAGGACAAGACGGAGTGGGTGAGCCTGGTGTGTTTTGGGAAGACGGCGGAGAACGCCGGGCAGTTCCTGCAGAAGGGTCGCCAGGTGTTCGCGGAGGGCCGGCTGCAGACGCGGGAGTGGAACGACAAGGACGGGAACAAGCGCTACTCCACCGAGGTGCTGGCGGACAAAGTGATGTTCCTGGGCAGCGGGCCCAACGCGGGCGGCGTGCGGGAGCAGCGTCCCACGCCGGCCCACTCCGGCGCTTTTGACGACGTGCCGCCCCATCCCGTCGACGAGAACATGCCGTTCTGAGCTGCGAGCAGCAATGTGTCCGACGATGAAACGCCGCGAGCCCTGGAGAAGCCCTGGAGTGCGCGTGCGAGCGCCAACCGGGACGCGCGTTGAACCGTGAGGCGCGATGCACCGCCCTGGATCCGTTCGACATCGGTTCCTCTCATCGTCGCGGTGGCCGTGGTGGAACGCCGTGACCGGATCCAGGGCGGTGCTTCGCGCCTCACCCTGGGGCGACGGACCGCGTCGGCGCTCGCACGCGCACTCCAGGGCTCGCGGCGTTTTGTCGTCGGACACGCTGCCGCTCGCAGGGCCTGTGCCGTCCTGCGCGCGACGGTGGGTTGGGCGGCGACCCCGGCCATTGGGTAGAACCGCGCCATGCTTGCACACGAGATCCATGGCCAAGGTGACCGCGTGGCCATCCTGCTGCACGGCTTCCTGGGCTCCGCCCGCAACCTGGGCACGCTGGCCCGACGCTGGGCGGAGCGCGACCCGTCGCGTCGCCTGGTGGCGGCCGACCTGACCGGCCACGGCTCCTCTCCCCCGCTTCCGCCGGGCGCGGACCTCGGCACCCTCGCTGGCGACGTGCTGGCGCTGGCCAACCACCTCGCCCTGGCGCAGCCCGTCGAGATCGTGGGGCATTCGCTGGGCGGACGCGTGGCGCTGAAGGCCGCGCTGCTGGCCCCGCATGCCGTGGGCCCCCTCACGCTGCTGGACATTGCACCCGGGCCCATCGAGTTCGGCGACTTCGTGTTGCAAGCGCTCGTCGACGCGCCGGCCCATCCCACCGACCGCGCCAGCGTGCGCGAGCTCCTGAGGGAGCGCGGCGTGCCGCCCAACATCGCCGATTGGCTGCTCATGAACCTGGTGCGCGACGAGAGCGGACTGCGTTGGCGCGTGGACCGCACCGCGCTGGCGGAGCTGCGGGCCCGGGGCAACGTCGAGGATCTCTGGCCCGCCGTGGAGTCCGGACGCACCCGCATCCGCGCCATCCGCGGCGGCCAATCCGGCTACGTCACCGACGAGGCGGCGGCGCGCATGCAGCAGGCGGGCGTGCGCGTGGACACCATCCCGGGCGCGGGACACTTCATCCACATCGACGCGCCGGGGCCGCTGCTGGACCTGTTGACGTCGTGAAGCCCTCAGTGCGTACCCGGAGGCTGCAGCTCCCACGAGCCATCCACCGGACGCCACCCGTGCTCCCCGACGAGCGGAACGAACTGCACCATCCCCAGGTCCTCGCTGCGCAGCCTTTCCCCCTCACGTGTGAAGCGCCGCAGGGCTTGCGCATCCAGCTCCGGAGCCACCGGAATGACGAGCCGTCCGCCGTCGGCGAGTTGCTCCACCAAGGCCTCCGGAACCCGCGGGGCCGCCGCGGTGACCACGATGGCGTCGTAGGGTGCGTGGGTGGGGTCGCCCAGGGTTCCGTCGCCGTGGAGGACGGTGATGTTGCGGTAGCCCAGGCGTTGCAGGCGCGTGGCCGCGGAGCGCGCCAGTCCTTGCAGCCGCTCCACGGTGTAGACGTGCTGCGCCAACCGCGAAAGCACCGCGGCCCCGTAACCCGAGCCGGTGCCCACCTCCAGCACGCGCTCGTGGCCACGGAGCTGCGCAGCGCTGGCCATCAGCGCCACGATGAATGGCTGCGAGACGGTCTGTCCCTCGTCAATGGGCAGTGGGGTGTCGCGGTAGGCCACGTCGGCGAGGTCCGCGCGCACGAACGCTTCCCGCGGAACCTGGGCCATGGCCCGCAGCACCGCCTCGTCGGTGATGCCCCGCGCCACCAGCTGCCGCTCAACCATCTCCCGACGCTGCAGGTCCGTGCCCATGATGCGCCCCGGTGCTGCAGCAAGCGTGCCGTCACGCGCCGGGACGGGCCTCCCCGGGACGGGGAACGCCGCGACTGAAGCGCGCCACCGCCACCTGCGGCTTCATGCCGAGCATCTTGCACGCCAGCTCCACGAACAGCTTGGCCGGGATGAAGTGCACCTTCCCGCGGAAGTGGAGGGACACGAACGCGCCGTTCCAATCCGGAGCCACGATGCCCTTGGTCTCACACTCGGTGACGATCTGGCGGACCACGTCGGTGAGCCAGATGCTGTCGGGCTCCGCGGGCACCTCGACCTCGACGCCATGGCCGATGCCGCCGTAACGCGACACGTAGCGCTCACGGGCCTCCGTGAGGATCTTCTGCCCGTCCTCGGTTTCCGTGGCGGTGTGGAAGCTCTCCCCCAGCAGCGACTGGAGTTGGATGCGCATGGGATCCCCTTGTGGTGGTTGTCCCACCTTGTAACGACGACACCCGGTGCGCTCCATCCCGCGCTCGCGCTTCTCGTCGACACGGGCGCCGGTCTGATGCACACGCCGGCTTCCCGGAAATGCACGCGGCGCGGAGGAACAACCCATCCGGAGCCAGGCGGTGTAAAGAGGAGCCGGCTGCCCGGCGGGGCGGCAATGAGGCCCACCATGAGTGAAGCACCCAGTCCCATCACCACGCGCCAGGACGGCGGGGTGTTGACCATCACCTTCAACCGCCCCGACAAGAAGAACGCGCTGACGGTGGCCATGTACCAGTTGGCGGTGCGCGCCATCCGGGAGGCGAACAACGACAAGAGCGTGCGCGCGTTGGTCCTCACCGGCGCGGGCGGGAGCTTCACCGCGGGTAATGACCTGGCGGACTTCATGAACGTGCCGCCGGCGGGCCTGGACAGCCCGGTGATCCAGTTCCTGCTCTCCCTGGTGGAGCTGGAGAAGCCCATCCTGTGCGCGGTGCAGGGTCCGGCCATTGGCATTGGCACCACCCTGCTGCTGCACTGCGACCTGGTCTACGCCGACGAGACCGCGAAGTTCCGTCTCCCCTTCGTCGACCTGGGCCTGGTGCCGGAGGGCGCCTCCAGCTTCCTCTTGCCGCGCATCATGGGCGCGCCGCGCGCCAGCGAGCTGCTGTACTTCAGCGAGGTGTTCGACGCGCGCAAGGCCAAGGAGCTGGGCCTCATCACCGACGTCATTCCCGCGGATCGCCTTGCCACCGAGGTGCAGACGCGCGCCGCCACCCTGGCACAGAAGCCGCCCGCCTCCCTGCGCGCCACCAAGAAGCTGCTGCGCGCCGGGACCAGGGAACAGGTGATGCGCGCGCTCAAGGAGGAGGGCGACATCTTCGTCGAGCGGCTGCGCTCCGAGGAGGCCATGGAGGCCTTCAGCGCGTTCTTCGAGAAGCGCAAGCCGGACTTCTCCCGCTTCTCCTGAGCGAGGTTGCGCATGGACCGCATCTCGCGCTGGCTGGCGGTGGGAGTGGGCGTGGGCAGCGTGGCGCTGGGCGGTGTGGCGCTGGTGCGTCCCGCGCAGGTGGGCCGCGCGCTGGGATTGGAGACGTCGTCGCGCGGCGGGCTGCAGCTCTCCCGCGTGCTGGCGGTGCGCGACGTGGTGCTGGGGCTCAACATCCTGGCCGCCGGGCGCGACCCCGAGAAGCTCCGTCGGGGAATTGCGTTCCGCATGGCCGCCGAGCTCAGTGACCTGGTCATGCTCACGGTGGGGAGGAAGCGGGTGGTGCAGCCGCGGGGACGGTGGCTCGCGCTCACCGTGTTCCCCGTGGTGGCGTTCGAGGCGTGGGTGTACCGGCGCCTGGGTGCGTGGCGTCGATGACGGACATCACCAGCGTCAACAACCCGCGCGTCAAGGACGTGGTCCGGTTGCAGCGCTCCAGCGCGGACCGTCGGGAAGCGGGGCTGTTCTGCATCGAGCGCACCCGGGAGCTTACCCGCGCCCTGGACGCCGGCCTGACGGTGACCGAGGTCTACGCCACGCGTGATGACGACGAGGCGGTGCGTCGCGCGGTGCGGGAGGGCGCGCGGCTCGCCAGCGTCAACGAAGCGGTGTTGCACAAGATGAGCTACCAGGAGAACCCGCAGGGGTTCGTGGCGGTGGTGCGCGCACGGACCCGGCCGCTCAGCGCGTTGCCGGCGGAGCGCGGGCTCTTCCTGGTGTGCAGCGGGCTGGAGAAGCCGGGCAACGTGGGCGCCATCCTGCGCTCCGCCGACGCCGCGGGCGCCTCCGGCGTGATCATCGACGACGAGAAGTTTGACCTGTTCAATCCCAACTGCATCCGCTCCAGCACCGGCGCGGTGTTCAGCCTGCCCATCAGCTGCGCCTCGCGCTTGGACGTCATGGCCTGGCTGCAGGACCACGGCGTGCGCGTGGTGGCGGCCACCCCGGAGGCCAGCGTGCGCTACACCGACGCGGACCTCACTGGCGCGGTGGCCCTGGTGGTGGGCGCGGAAGCGGAGGGGTTGGACGAAGCGTGGCGCAAGAGCGCGAGCACCCGCGTGGCCATCCCCATGCGCGGGGTGGCGGACTCGTTGAACGTGTCGGTGACCGCGGCGCTGCTCCTGTTCGAGGCAGTGCGCCAGCGCGAGCGCGCGGGCCGGTGAGCCTTCCGGACGTCAGCGGCTGCGTCAGAACAAATTGGCCATCCGGTGCATCCAGCCACGGGAACGCGTCCGTCGTCAGCCGGTCATCCCCGCAGGTTGGCGGCGCGGAGGCGCTCCACCAGGGTGCGTGTGAGCACGCGGAAGATGCGGAGCGCGGCGCTGTCATGGGTGGCCAGGTATTCACTCAACGCGTCGCGCGGCATGAACAACGCGCTCACCGGCGTGGCGGCCACCACGCGGGCGCTGGTGGGCAGCGCGTCGACGATGGACATCTCCCCCAACGACTCCCCCGGCCCCAACGTGGCCAGGTGCACCGGCGCGGCGCCGCCCACCCGCAGCACGTGCACCGAGCCCTGCAGCACGACGAGGAGCCCGCTTCCCCCCGCGCCCTGCTCAATGATCACCGCCTCGGCCGGATAACTGACGTGGATGCAGATGCGGTAGATGGCCTGCATGTCCGGCAGGCTGAGCTCGGCGAAGAACGGGAGCTGCTTGAGGTGCTGGTAGGCGCTGGCCATGGCGGGGTCGCGCGCCAGGAGGTCCGCAAACGGGTCCACCTGCGCCACGCTCGCGCTCTGCAGCTCAGGTGCGGTGCTGCGGCGCTTCCGACGAGACTCCAGCCTTTCCGCGGCCTGCGCGTTGTGCGGCTCCAGCAGCGCGCGCATCTCCTGGGACTGGCTGAGCGGTGCCGTCATGGGCGCGGGTCCGGTGCCGCTCTGCAACGCCTGCACGTGCGCACGCGCCTGCGCAGCCAGCTCCGCCTGACCGCCCACCTCGCACAGGTGCACCAGGCGCTGGTTGAACGCCACGTCGACACGCGCGCCGGCGTTCTGCGCCACCGTCTCCGTCATGAGCTGCACCGCCTGGTCCACGTGGCCAAACTGCTCCAGCAGCTCCGAGAGACGCAGCACCGCGAAGGGGCGTTGGGGGCTGGCCACCGGCACGCGGTAGAGCATGTCCACCTCACCCTGGGTGTTGCCGAGGTTCCGGTAGAGCGTGGCGGCGTCAAAGAAGCGACGCTCGCGGACCAGGCAATGCGCCGCGGCGTCATGCGCGCCGGCCTGCGCGTACACCTCCAGCGCGGCCTGGGCCTTGCCCCCGCGTTCATACGCCGCGCCGGCGGCCAGCAGGTTTCCCGCGGCCTGGTGGGCGCGCGCGGCCAGGACGTACTCACCAGACTGCTCGTAGAGCGCGGCAGCGTCGCCGTGACGGCCCAGCTTGGTGAACACCATGGCCGCGTGGCCAAAGTCGCGCGCGAGCGAGAAGAGCTGCGCCACGGAGAGCTTCTCCGTCTCACCGAGCGCATCCAGCGCGTCCATCAGCACCTGCGCCGCCGTGCCGCCGCTCTGTTCATACAGTCGAACCGCGGACTCCACGTCTCCGTGCGCCAACGCTGCGCGCAACATGTTCACCAGGTCCCCCGCCACCAGGGGGCTTCCGACGTTCCGACCCACCGCAGGCATCTCTTTCATGGCGTGCAGCGTACCTCCGTTCCCCACGCGCTCCGAGTTCCTGGCGGCACGCGCGCTTCACTCCGGCCTCAGCTCGACGCCACCCTGCACCTGCGGCGGCGACGTCACACTGCGGTACTCGGCGGCAACCCACCCCGCGCTGCGCGCCACGTTGGCCACTCGGGTCTCATCCAACGCGCCCGGCCAGAACCACGACGAGGGCGTGACCGCATCCGCGCCCAGCACCATCTGGCAGAGCGAGGCACCGGTGGGGTTGTTGGCATACGAGCTGGCCTCTCCCAGCTGGACGCCGTCGACGAAGAAGCGGATGGTCTGGGCCGTCACGTCGCGCACCATGGCCAGGTGGTGCCAGGCGGAGGTCGTGGGAATGGCCGCGCTTGCTCACCACCTCGGCGTTGAATCCGACGCCGTACTCCCACCACAGGGTGAAGGTCCCGTCGGAGCTGAGCGAGAGGTAGTAGGGGTAGTTCTCCTCCTCCAGGTCCACGCCCACGCCGCAGGAGAGCAGCGCGTTCTCATAGTTGCCGGCCAGCAGCGTCTCGGGGAGCAGCCACACGGAGATGGTGAGGTCACCGGTGGTGCGCAGCGCGGGAACGGTGTTGATCTGCACGTGCGTGCCGTTGGCAAAGGCCCGTGACGAGCCGCGGATTCCGTTGGTGGCCAGGGTTCCCTGGTTGGTCCCGTGCGCGCCCGACGTGGTGGAATCCCGCAGGTCCTCCTCCAGGTGCCACACGCCACCGTAGCCGTTGCTCCAGACGTCCGACGACGTGGTGTCCATCGGTGCGTCGGGGTTCCCCCAGTACACGCGGAACACCGCGTCCTGACCGGCGCGCAGCGCGGGCAGCCGGACCCAGAACACCGAGGTCCCGCCCGGGTTCCACACCTCGACCTCGTGGGCCAGCACCGTGACGTCGTCAAAGTCAACGAAGCGCACGTCGGCACCGTCGGGGGTCACGCCCTCCAGGGCCTCCAGCTCCACGGGCACCGGGAAGTCCTGCAGGTCCTCCGGCGCGGAGGCGTTGTCCATCACCAACGTCATCCGGGACTGCCACGCGCAATCCCACCAGTTGCGCAGGCACGCTGGACCCGCGTCCGGTGCGGCCGCGTCGGGCATCCCCGCGTCCCGCCCGCCGCCACCGCTGGAGCTGGACGTGCTCCCCACCGACGCGCCACCGCCGGACCCTCCCGACGACGACGAAAGCGAGCTCGATGACGTCCATCCGCCGGACGTCGCGACAGCGCCCGACGAGGAGCTGGACGCTGACGACGAGCTGGAAGACGAGGCGCCCGACGACGACGATGACGAGGACGACGTTGATGACGAGGAGGACGAGGACGAGGACGACGATGGTGACGAGGACGAACTGCTCGCGGATGAAGACGCTGTTGTCGCAGACGACACCGACGACGATGAGGAGGAGGAAGACGTCGTGGGCGGAAGACAGACCTGGGTGCCTGGGTCGCACCGCAGACCGGAGGCGCACGGTTCCCCGCCAGCACAGCTCGGACGGCACACGCTTTCGTGACACACGGAACCGAGGGCACAATCGTCGCCGGTGAGACACTGGTACTGGGCGCTCGGACACGCCGGGCCAAGCACCAGCACCAGCGGGAGCACCACGACGGGAAACCAGGGGAAGAGGGCGCGCCCACTCATGACGCGATATTCGTGCGCGCCGCCCGACACCGCAATGCGTCGTCGGAGCCCTTGATGTGCGCGCCGACATCCGTCACATCTGACGCGTGAACCGTCTCCTCGCCGCCGTCTACGACCCCATCATGTCCCGCACCGAGGAGGCGTGCCTGCTGGAGTGGCGTCGGGAGCTGTTGGGTGGCGTGGCGGGAGAGGTGCTGGAGCTGGGTGCGGGCACGGGCCGCAACGTGGAGCTGTACCCCGCCACGCTGCAGCGCCTGGTGCTCACCGAGCCACACCCGGCCATGTTCCAACAGCTGCAAACACGCGTGGCGCAAACGCGCCGGGGCCACGTGATGTGTGCGCGCGCCTCGGCGGAGCAGCTGCCGTTCTCGCCACGGACCTTTGACTTCGTGGTGGTCACGCTGGTGTTGTGCTCGGTCTCCGACGTGGACCGCACGCTGGGGGAGATCCGCCGCGTGCTGCGGCCGGGTGGCCAGCTGGTGTTCATGGAGCACGTGGCGGCGGAGGACCGTCCGGGCCGACTCCGACTGCAGCGTTTCCTGGAGCCGGCGTGGAAACGTCTGGCCGGGAATTGTCACCTGACGCGTCGGACCGCGGACGCGCTGGCACAGGCCGGGTTCCGGATGGAGCGCGTCCGACGGGAGAGCATGCGGAAGGCTCCCGCGTTCGTCCGGCCCATGGTGCTGGGCGTGGCGCGGCGGGACTAAGCGGCTGCGTCAGCGGGACTGCGGACGTCGTGATCGGGCCGCGACCTGGAGTGCGGCGGGCCCTCGCCGCCCTGGCCAGCGCCGGGAGCGTCCACGACGGAGGCACCGCGGAGCCCGGGACTTCGCGACGACGGGGAATGCGCGCCGGCGACGCGTCGTGGACCGTTTGACGGGTGGGCATAACCGCTCGGCGCTGGCCAGGGCGGCGAGGGCCCGCCGCACTCCACGTCGTGGCCCGCTGGCAACGTCTGCAGTACCGCTCGGCACCTTGTCCTGGCGCAGTCACACCCATCGTGCGTCGTGGCGGTCCAACCGGTGACGATAGCGCCACTTCGTCCTAGTTCTCCGGCCAGGCCCGAATCTCGATGTTGCCCTCGTTGACCGCCAGCTCAATGCCCGGCTGTCCACCACGGCCCAGCTCGCCGGTGGCAATCTCGTCGGACTGGGTGCCGCTGAAGGGAATGCCGTCAATGTCGATGCGCCCGTCCTCGGCGGCGGCGTCCAGGTCCACGTCGATGTCCGGTGGCAGCTCCAGGAGGATGTCGCCCTGGTTGACCGCCACCTCCAGCTCCGTGCCGGGGAAGAGGCTGACCCGCGCGTTGCCCTCGTCGACGGCAACCTCCCCGCCCACCTCCACACCGCACACGTGCGCATCACCCTCATCCACCGCCACCTGGTAGGCCAGGTCCGGGGGAACCAGCACGCGGACCGTCAGGTCGCCCTCGTCCTCGCTCTGGGCGGCAATGGCCAGGTTTCCGTCGTCATCCGTGGCCACCACCAGCGTGACATCCTCCTCGTCGCCACCGTCCAGGACCGGCTCCACGCGGATGTCCGTGCGCCCCGGCTCACCCACCACCACCGCGTGCCCGCGTTGGACCGCCAGCTGCAGCATCTGGATGTCCTCGCCGGGGATGTCACGCTCCTCCAGGCCGATGCCGATGAGATGCTCACCGCGGCCGCCGTAGTCCCCGCCGTCACACGCCGCCAACGCCATCCCGCTCAAAGCAACGCTCCACCAACGCATGCCCATGGCTCCTCCGCCCACGCAGGGGAGGCCACCAAGCAAAGGCCGCGCCGCCGGCGCCACCCCGTGGAATCACGGAGTTGGCACCGGTGGGGCATGAATGGCCGTTCACGGCGTGAACCCGTCTTGACGGACGCCCGGATGCCGCGCGGCCATTGCGCGGGAGCGGGAGCTGCGGGTGGGTGTGGGGAGCGGCGTGCGGTGTTCAGGAAAAACGGATGACCGCGGGAGCCACACGGGGTGACGCCCGCGGCCTTCCTGGTTCCTAAGGAACCCTAACGGCAGGCTACGTGATTACTCGTAGTAGCCGGCACCGGCCTCCGCCTGACGCGGGGTGCCGCGCTCACGGTAGACCCACGCCGCCATGAGCGGGCCGGCAATGCTGGTGGTCACCACGCCCATCGACCAGACCACGAAGCCGGCGAGCACGCCGATCCACGGGACCGGGTTCCGCACGCCGCGGTTGGTCCAGTAGTTGACGTTCGCCGCCTGCGGGCCGGCCTGGTAGACGGCGTAGAGGAAGAACGGCCAGATGGACAGGGTGGCCAGGATGCCGCTGAGCACGGTGCCGGCAAGCCCCACGCCCGCGCTGGTCAGGATGGGCAGGAAGAATCCGCCGCGCACGTCGCTGAACAGGGCGCTGAGCAACCACGCCAGCCCACCACCGGCGGTGACCATCAAGGTGCCCCACAACATGGCCGCGCCCAGGAACGGCAGGCTGAGCGGACCGGCCCACGGCGCCCAGATGAACGGAAGCGCGAACAGCACAATGGGCACCAGCGCGCCCACGAGGCCGGCAATCACCCAGCCACTTGGGCCACCCAGCAAGCCACCTCGGCGCACCTCCGCCTGGGCCTTCTGCACCGGGACGTTGACTTCAGAAGAGGTGTCCACCTCCGCTGTCGTCGACGGCGCCGCCTGGTCCGTGGTCTGCACCACGGCAGACTCGTCGGCCCGCGCCGTGTTCTCGTCCACCATACCCGACACAACCAGCATTGCACTGAGAACACCAATCACCAGTCGCATGATGCTCCTCACTTTCTTGCGCTGCTCTCAACGGCCGCGAAGAACTGTTTGCCGACAACGAGCACACCGCTCCTGACCTCCGGACCCGAACCGTGACGGGCCCTGCGTGCAGACCCCTCCACGGGACGGCCGGGTGCGTGGAGACGCTGCACCGGGTTGTCCTGTTGTTGCGTGCCACCGCGTGACGTCCCGGAAGCCGACCACGTGGCGTGACGGAGCCACCGCGGCGGCACTCCAGCATCCGGACTGCCATTCCATCTCCACTGTTGCTGCCATGACGGATGAGCGTGGCTGTGCGTGCCGCGCGCCGTGGGAAACGACGGGGGTGAACCTTGGGCACGCGTGGGCCGACGCATCATGTGCGAATCCATTCCGTGCACGGCGGCATCCGGCGAGCGGTGACGCCAGCCTTCGCGGCACCGGTGATGAACCCGGCTCCCCGACGCAGCACGACGCACGCGCAACCCGACGTCGTCCATGGCGTCCTGGGGTTGGGCATGCGGGAACGGCGCGGGGCGGAGGACCGGCCATCACGGATGAGCGCCCGGCCAACCGCAGCTCCAGAAGCTCCGTGCTCCATTCCCCGGCGTGGCGCGCCGGGAGTCTCCCGTTCAATCCGCCACAGTCATACCGACCTGTTCCTCGACGCGCACTTGAAAGCATCCCTTCCCGTCGTCCGTGATGACGCCTTCACCACGACGGACCGCGTTGGAATCCGCGCGCGCACAACTCCCGCGCCGCCGCGTGCTCCCGCTGCGAAGCGCACGAAGCGGACGCCCGACATCACCGCGTGGCCGGATCCAGCATGAGCGCAACCAGGAAGCCCAGGTGCACCACACGCGGCGAGGTGGCGTCGGGGTCGGCGGCCTCCAGGATCAACCGCGCCGCGTCACGTGGCAGCGTGGCGTTGCAGCCTCCGTCCGCGTCGGGGGAGAGCCGGCACCGCGCAAGCTCCTCCGTGGCGCCCTGGGCATCCTCCGCGAGCAAACGGAAATGCAGCTCCGCGGCCAACCCGGAATCCGGGAAGTCGACCCGCAGGTGATACCGCTCGCCCACCTGGAAATCTCCCGCGGCGCGGAAGGACACCGAGGGAGCGCCGGCGTGGAAGCACAGCGTGGCCTCCTGGCGCTCGCCCGTGATGAAGGTGCGTGCCACCCCCACGTCCCCACCGCACCGCACGAGGTTCTCTCCGGACGTCACGTCACCCGCACGCCGCGCGGAGGGCGACCCGCATGCCGTGATCATGACCAACGTCAGCGCGCATCGCCCACGCATCAACACTGCATCTAACTTCCGCGAATCTCCCGCTCACCACGACGGCGCGCGCCGGCACCGGAACGCGTGGCGCGTTATCACAGCTGTGATCCACGGCGGGGTCCCGGGGAAGGATCGCGTCCGCGCCCAGCCGGCAACTGGCCCGCCATCGTCGACAGCTTCCACAGAGGGTCCGGATGTTCGCTTCCGAGAGGAACTGCGTCGTGGCCGTCCACGCCACGCAGCTGCAGGCGGAGCTGGCGGCGCACCAGCTGCGTTACCGCGGGATTCCCATGTCGTCGTTGTCGCTGGTGGGCCGCCCCGCGGCACCGCGCGTGCGCACCGGCTCCGACGACAGCGGCAGGTTCGAGTCCCGGCTGGAGCGCGAGTTGTGCGGGAGCGGTTTGTTCCTGGTCCCCGGCGTGGGCGCGTTGCTGGTGGGGGGACCGCTGGTGGCGGCCATGATGCGCTCGCTGGAGTCGCCCTCGTCGCGGGGAACGCGGGAGGCGCTGCATAGCGGCCTGGGCGCGCTGGGTGTGCCGGCCGCAAACCTGCGCAGCTACGAGGAGCTGTTGAAGACGGGCTATTTCATGGTGATCGCGCACGGGACCGCGCGGATGTGCATGACGGCGAAAGCCGTGCTGGACCGCGACGGACCACCCGAGTCCCGCCTGCACTCCATGTGAGCCAACCAAGGTTCATTGCGTGGGGAGAGGTGCCCTTTCCGGGATGCCAGGAAGTTGCGCACGGTTCCACGCGTTGAGCCTGGCCGGCGCGAACGGGGGGGCACACGCATGTTGGGCATGGTGATGGGTCTGGTGCTCCTGGGCGGGCCGGGAATCGCGGGGCCCACACCGGTCTTTCCCGACGCCGCCATCACCATGCGCGCGCGCATCCTGTTCCTCACCCACCCGCAGCTCGACGCGCGCGGCGTCCACGTCGACACGAGCAGCGGACGGGTGACGCTGCACGGTCGTGTTCCAGACGAGCCGACGCGCATGCGCGTGGCGGCGGAGACCCTGCGGCTTCCCGGCGTGCGCGGGGTGCGCAACCTGGTGCAGGTGACGGCCCTCCCGGACTCCAACGTGGTTTCCCACGACGACGCGCTGCGACGGGAAGTGGAAGCCGCGCTGGCCGCGTGTCCCCGTTCCTCCGACGAGAAGCCGCGGGTCACCTCGGTTCACCACGGGGTGGTGACGTTGGAGGGTGTGACCTCCTTGCGAGATGGCTTCCACGCGGTGAGCGCGGTGGCGGGCGTGCGCGGCGTGAGGCGCGTGCAGTTGGCTTCCGCGCTGGAGCCCTGATCCGTCTCAACGTGGGTGCAACACCGCCTCCACGCGGGGACGGTGGAGACTGGCCGGATGCTGTTCGAGAAATACGCGCGCGGCCTGCTGCGCCTCATCCATCCTTCCCGCACGAACCAGCGCCTGCACGCGGACCGCGTCCCGCTCCTCGGAGAACATCCCGGTGGGGAAGCGTCGCGCGTGATCTCCCAGTGCCTGCAGCGCACCCGCGGCATCATCCCGTGACAACGCGGTGCGCGCGCGGTCCAGCAGCGCCGCCTCCAACGCCACGGCGTCCGCGGGCGCCGGCTCCGGGGTGGCTGTCGACGTCGACTGCGTGACGGGAGCCTTCGCGGGGGGCGCAACCACCGGAGACGCCGGCACGGGAACCTCCACGCGCTCCGGCACACGCACCACGCGCTCCACCGTCACCACCTGCACCACCGGCTCCGCCAACGCGGCGTGCAACAGCGCTCCACCAGTCAGCCCCAACCCGCCGGAAACCAACGCGGTGACGACGGTGTGTCGCCAGGAGCGCGCCAGGACCTCGGTGGGTGATGACGGCGCATCCACGGGTGCGGGCGCGGTGAGGGCCACGCGCTGCCACACCCGCTCGACCACGACACCCGGCGGCGCCGGCGCGTTGCGTTCCGCGGCGAGCAGCGCGGACACGTCATCATCCCAGGGCTCAAGCTCGTTGTTGGACATGGCCTCCACCTCCCGACGCGGCCCGCACCGCATCCGAAAAATCCCTGCGCGCCAGGCGCAACCGCGAATACGCGGTGTTCACCGGGATCCCCAGCACCGCGGCAATCTCCGGCACGCCCAGCTCCTGGAACTCGTGCATCACCAGGACCACGCGCTTGTCCCAGTCGAGCGCGTCGAGCGCCTTGGCCACCAGCGCGCGTTGTTGTCCTCGTTCCACCTGCTGCTCCGGCCCGTCACGGGGGTCCGTCTCCACCAGCTCGTCGACGGGAACCTCGCGCGTGCGGAATCCTCGTCGTCGCCAGTCCAGCGCCACGCGGTAGAGGATCCCGAAGAGCCACGGCTTGAGGGGCCGGGTGACGTCGAACTCCGGCAGCTTGCGACCCACCACCACGAACACCTCCTGCACCACGTCCTCGAGGTCCGCCGACGCAATGCCCACCCGCCGCGCGGCGTGCCACACGTACGAGAAGTGCGCGCGGTACACCTCCGCCAACGCCGATGGCGCGGCGGCAGGTCGGTCCTGCGTCTGGGGCGCGACGTGGCTCACTGTCAGGGAGATTGGGCCGGGAACGCCGGATCCGTCACGCGCGTCACAAGATCCACCGGATTCCCACGCCCAGGGTGCCGCTGAGGAGGGGCGTTTCCCAGGCACGCGCGCCGTCCAGCAGCACCACGGTGCGGGTCAGTGCGCCCTGCACGTCGAGGTGGAGTCGCACGCCAAGGCGCCAACGCAGCGGCAGGTCCAGGTACCAGCGGCCTCCCGCGGCGAGGTGTGGCGTCGTGACCGGCCCGGTGCGACCCTTGCCGGTGATGGCCTGCGTGATTCCTCCCGCGGTGAGCAATGCGCAGCCGCCCAGCCACCACACCTCGGTGCACACGCTGCCCGTCGTCACCGCGGCGCCCGCACCCCACCACTTGGCGTTCTGCCAACGCAGCGCCGGCGCCAGCACCGAAACCTCGAGGCCGCCGGTGATCCGACCTGCTCGCAACGCCGCACCGACCGAGGAGCCCGGTGCAGCCGCGGGGAGTGAACCCAGGTTGGCCAGCATGCCGCCGCGCAGCTCCACGCTCCACCAACGTTGTTCCGGGACGCGCACCACCCGCGGTCGCGGTTGCGGGTTGATGGGTCGCGGAGGTGGCGGCGCCGGCGCGGGGGGCTCGGGATGCGGTTCTTCCGTCGGAGGAGCAGCGAGCGGCTCCGGTGGTGGCGACGACGGTGGCTCGGGTGTCGTCGGTGGCGGCTCGGGTGGCGTCGGTGGCGGGATGTGGGCCAGCTCGTCGAGCGCCACGGCCAGGGTGACCACCAACGCGTCCCGCATCTGGCCACATCCGGCTTCACGGGTCTGCAGCGACCGGGCCCCCACGCGCGTGCCATCCGCCTCGGTCAGCTCGACAACCGCACGCAACCACGCCTCGTC
>JBFMGU010000175.1:0-22491 GCA_040752415.1 Myxococcota bacterium | reverse complement strand
GCGGGGGAGGGGCGGGAAGGGGTGGAGGAGCCGCCCTTGCCCGTGGAGCCCGTCGAGGGACGCGAGGGCGTGCTCACGCTCCCGCCGCCCTTGCCCGAGGTCCCGCCGGAAGGACGGGAGGGCGTCGTGTTGACCGAGCCGCCGCCCTTCCCGGAGCTGCCCGCGCGACCGGTGTAGATGCCAATGCGCGGGTCCGACTTGAGGAGGCTCTTGATCTTGTCCTCGTCGATGTTGGGGAGGTGCACGTTCTTCGTGGGGGACCAGGAGCGGTCCATGGCGGTCAGGAAGTTGTCGAACGAGTCCCGCGCGGCGCGGGTGAA
Source organism: Myxococcota bacterium (assembly GCA_040752415.1). Classification (GTDB taxonomy): domain Bacteria; phylum Myxococcota; class JACRCW01; order JACRCW01; family JACRCW01; genus JBFMGU01. The sequence goes on along the minus strand of JBFMGU010000175.1, from coordinate 22,171 downwards.
GAGGTCGGCGTGCTGCTCGCGGAGCTTGTGGAGCGCCGCCGCCTCCGTCTTGGTGATTCCGCCGCCGTCCGCTGCGGCCTTCACCAGCTCCTGGATGTCCTTCTTGTCAATGCGGCCGTCCGCACGCACGCGGTTGAGCGTCGACTGGATCTTGCTGACCATGGGAACCACCTCCCTGCCGTGAATGGTGACGTCGTCCCTAGTCAGCCGTCACCGAGGGGTCAAGGAGGCGACGGCCGTGCGTCGGGCGTGCCGGTCACCGGCGGAGGAAGTCGAGGACGCGTGTCATCCAGGACCGTCCACCGTGGATTCCTGCCACGGAAGGGCTCGCGTGGTCAGCGCGTGACGTAGCGGAGGGACAACGTGCCGCCGCCGTCGAGGGTGACGCGCGTGAAACCATCCACCAATTCCGCCGCCACCTTCACGCCGTTGAGCATGACCTCCACGCTGTGCGCGCCCGGCGGAGCCCGCAGCTCCAGGGTGAGCCCGCCACGCTGCAGCGCGACCCAGCCGTGGTGGGCCAGCGTATCGGAGAGGTCCAGGGCCAACGTGATGGGCTGGTGGGAGCGCGCCAGCGTGACGCCGCGGTGGGCCAGCTTGGTGACGTCGTGCGCGGCCACCTGGAGGGCACCGTTCCCCTCGCGGGACCAGGCAAAACCGGCGTCGGTGCGCAGGTCGCCCAGCGTGACGTCGACGTTCCCGGGCTGCGTGACGAACGTGTCCACGTGCCCTTCCTTCTGCACCGTGCCGCCCACGCGGGTGGTGTCGCTCAGCTCGGTGACCACGGGAACCGCGTCGCCCATGGACAGCGGGATGAGCACCTGCATCACGCCCGCCTGCGCCCCGTCGACACCCGCGGTCACGTAGTCGAACGAGGCCGCGTCATTGCGGATGTAGGTCAGCGCACCTTCCGCATCCTGCAGCGTCCCCCCCGACGAGAAAACCCACGCCGCCAGGCGTGCCTCCCCGCCAAAGTCATCCTGCGCATAGGTCCACATGCGGTGGTTGCCGCTGGAGGTCATCTCGCCACGGCCGCCGTGCAGGTACACCTCCCAGTGACGCGGGTTGCCGTCGCGGCTGACGAGGCGGTCGGACACCACGAAGTAGTCCTGCCCCGGGAACGCCACCGAGCGACGGACCGTGCCCAGGTTCTCCTCCTCCGGTGGATAACGCAGCGGGTTCTCCCCCTTGGAGTCGTCGTTCTGCTGCGGGATGAAACGCGCGCGCTTCTCCTGGAAGTCAAAGAACGGCGTGTCCACGTTCCCCGACGAGGGCGGGGTGGCGTTCTCCGCCAGGTCCGTGGGCCAGCTGCCGTCGCAGGTCACGGTGTTGCTGGCCTGCGCCGTGCGGTACCAGCTCCGGCGCTCCGCGTCGCCGTAGCCGCTGGTGGAATAGCCCGGCGCGCTGGCCATCATCTGGTCCTCGGCGTGGATGAGGAAGGAGAGCGTGTCAAAGTGGTTGTGGTTGTCCGCCTCTGCCACGGCGTGGAAGAGCAGGTACCGGCTGTCCGCGCTGTTGTAGTCCCAGTTGTTGCGGAAGATGGTCTGGCCGCCCTCGTCGAGGAATTGCGTGGCGCCGCCGCTGGGAGCCACGGGTGTCACCGTGGGGTCATAGGTCAGGTACTTGTCCAGCGGGATGGTGTCGTCCTTGCTGGCGCCGGTGTTGTTGCCCAGCTCGCCGCCCCACGGCGCGGTGTCGGTGTTCTGGTAGCGCCACTGGAAGAGGTTGCCCCAGCGCGCCTGCGGGTGGAGTGGCGTCGTGTCCGCGTCGGTCATGTACTGACCGGCCACCATGCCCAGGAAGTTGTGGCGCAGGTAGCTGTCCTCCAGGTTGGGCATCCAGCCCACGTTGTTGGAGACGTGGAATTCCCAGATGAATGCCGGCCGCCACGACGGAAACAGGTCCACGCCCGCCGCGTTCTTGTAGTGGTGGAGGAACGGCAGGAAGTTCAGCGCGGAGTAGATGTAGTACTGCGAGCCTTCCCGGTAGATGCCGTCGGAGCTGAAGAAGTAGCTGGTGTTGCGGTTGCTGGCCTCCAGCGCGTTGGCCAGCCAGGTGGACGCGTTGGGATGCGAGGACAGCACCAGCGCCAGCGTGCCCAGGCCCCAGGCCGGCTTGGAGAGATGGTTGTGCGGGCGCGGCGTCCAGTGGAACAGGTTGTCGTTGATGGTCTGCGCTTCCTTGATGAGCCGCGCGCGGATGGCCTCGTCCTCCTCGGGGGTGAGCGTGGGCTGCACCCAGTCATAGGCCGCGGCGAAGTTCTGCGCCCACACCCCGCGGTATGTCTCGTCGACGGGGCTGCTGGAAGCCTTGGGGTCGCAGCTGTCGATGGGCCCGTCGTAGGCGCGCAGCAGCGCCTCCACCGCGCGCTGACGCTGGGCCTGGTCTCCCGTCATCACGAACATGAACGCGCTGTACTTCGCCATGCGCGCCATGGTGCCGTAGTAGACGTGCGCTTCCTCGGAGCAGCCGCCCGGCGCGGCGGGGAGGGGCTCGCTCACGAACCGGCTCCCGGCAATGGCCTCGTACAGCATGCCCGCGTAGGCGTCGGCGTCCTTGCGCGCACGCACCGCCTCCACGCCGGCGGCGTCAAACCACAGGCACGGGTGCTGCTCGCTGGCGGGCAGCACCGGCGTCCCGTCCACCACGAAGCCGGAATAGCTGGTGTAGTCCACCGCGTGCGCCACGCCCGTCGACAGCGTCGTCAGCACGGCGGAGAGCCACACAACCCGGAGAAGGCGATGCATCAAGACTCCTGCTTCAACCCCGGTGGTGGCGCCCTGGAACCGCGGCTCCACTCCGGTTTCCAGTCCACACGCAATGACACGTGGCTGGAGGATTTTTGCGGATGGTTGATGGTTTCTGACGAACGTCCCTGAACGCGGGGATTTCACCTGCACGCGGCCGGCTTGTGCTCCACCCTCCCCAAGGCCCGTCCCGGTCCGGGGGACGGTGTCACTTCAACCACTCAAGAAGCATGCTCCATCCACGTGGAGCGCGCGGCAGGCGTGCAGGGAACCTCTGGTCACGTCGAGGTTCGTGTTCCGCTTATCATCCAAGTGGCGCCGCGAATAACCTCGACCCGGTTCCGACGACAAGTCCTTTTTTCATGCGGTGCGCGGAGCACATTGTGTGTGTGAATGCGCAGGACACCACGCGCGCGGCTCCCCACGACGGAGAAATGCGTCGACCGCACGGAAACCATGGGTCAATGATTGGGCTTGTGTTGGTGTTTGGCGGGCGGCGCGCCAGGCTGCGACGTAGACGCTGGCGACGGAGGCTTGTCCCGCGCGCGGGCGTGGGCGTTGCCGACGGAGCGGCCTATTCCACGAAGAACTGCGCGTCCTGGCTGGCGCGGTTGCCGTTGGCGTCGTTCACGCTGACCTCCCAGACGTAGCTCATCCCGGACTGCAGTGAGCCGGTGTCGAGCGCGTCCTCGTAGTCCAGCGAGGTCTGCGTGCTGTCGATGGGGCCGTACCAGAACACGCCGGGCCCGGTGGCCTCGCGCAGGCCCACGAAATAGGTGAAGGCGCCCTCGGGGAGCGGGTCCGGTGGATCCCACTGGAAGAGCGGCCGCACGTCGGCGGTGACCCCCAGCGGGGAGGTTGGCGTGGGCAGGCCGGTGAGGACGGCGGAGAGCGCGGGCGTGACGGTGACGGTGCTGTCGTCGGCCAGCTGCACGTCCACGGTGTAGACGTCGCCGGGCATCATGAGGAGACCGCCCTCCACGTTGCGCCACAGGTCCATGCTGACGCGCCCGTCCATGCGGCCCATGGAGGTGCCGATGTCGACGGGACCGTTGTTGCCCAGGCCCAGGCGCAGCGTGGCGGCCACCGGCAGCGCGGTGCCCACGCCGATGTGCAACGAGTAGCCGTAGCTCTCGCCCCAGCTGGAGCGACGGTGCTCCGAGGTCACCCGGGCCGTCACCACCGCGTCGTTGAGGGCCACGGCGGGCACGGTCACATCGGCAGCCGCCACCGTCACCATCGGCATCTCGTCCCAGCGCAGGATGGGGTCGGTGACGGCGGCCTGCCCGTCGTCGTCGCGGTCCAGCCAGGCGCCCAGGCGGTAGTCCCCGGGGGGAATGCCACTGAACGCGAAGGCCTGTACGCCGCTGGGGCTGCCCACCGTCAGCGCGAAACCGTCGCCGCGGTCCAGCCACACGTACAACGGTCCGCTCGAGGTCAGCGTGCCCAGGTCCACCTCACCATCCACGGTGAACCCGCCCGAGGGCGCGGCAACCTGGTAGGGCCCCCGCACCGACGGACTGCTCTCCACGCCGTTCACCAGCGTCGTCGACGCCACCCAGTACTGCCCGGGGCTGAGCCCGGTGAACACCGCGGTGCTCGGCGTGCCCGCCACCAGCAGCTGGCTGTCCAGGTGGTCCAGCGGCCCCACGTCGGGCGCGTCGCCGAGATAGACCGCGTAGTGGTCGGCAATCTCCTGGCCCTGGGGGTCGCGCGCGGTGTTGACCCGCACCAGCAGCTCGCCGCTTCCCACGTTGACGGAGCCCATGAATGCTTCCGGCGGCGCGGCGGCCGCGGGGGCCGTCAGCGTGATGTCCACCCCCGTGGCATCGGAATCGTCGACGGTGATGAGCGCGCTGCCGGTGGGATCCGCCACCGCGTTGAACGAGCCCTGCCCCAGCGTGTCGCGCCACGCGCGCACCGTGAAGGTGCCACCCCATTCCAGGCCGCGGATGGTGTAGGGGCCCGGCGCGGCAATGCTGGTCCCCGCCATGGGCTGCGTGTCGCCGCCGCCCCAGGTCACCGCGACGTGGATGCGCCCCGTGGCGCCGGTGGGGTCGGTGATGACGCCGGAGATGCTGTGGAGACGGCGCAGCACCGTCACCGTGGCCACGTCGGTGCGCGTGGGGTCGGCAACGCTGGTGGCCACCACGTGGAAGATGCCGGTGCGGTCCGGCGGCGCGGAGTAGTCCCCGTCGGGGGAGATGGTGCCGGCGTTGCCTCCCTCCAGCACGCTCCAGCTCACCGTGCCATCCCCCAGGCCGTTCACCACGGCGGAGAAGGTCGTGGTCCCGCCCATCTGCACCGTGGCGCGTGGCGGGGTGATGATGACCTGGGGCTGCGGCGTGTCGGTGACGGTCACCTCCGCGGTGTCAAAGCGGGTGGGGTCCGCCACGCTGGTGGCCACCACGTGATAGGTGCCCAGCGTCGTCGGCGCGGTGTAGGTGCCGTCGTTGGAAATGAGGCCGCTGTCGCCCGGCTCCGTGATGGTCCACGTCACCGCCGGGTTGTTGCCGCCCACCACCGCCACGAAGCGCTGCTGCTGGCCGGGGTTGAGCGTGACCTGCGCGGGCAGCACGTCGACGACAATGGGCGTGCTGAACTCCGCGGCATGGGTGGCGCGGTTGCCCAGCTCGTCGGTGACGGTGAGGTACCAGCGGTAGGTGGTGCCGGAACGCAGCTCGGGCTGCTGGGCGCTTCCGTCGTCATTGTAGACCACGGAGGTCTGGCTGCTGGGGAGGTTGCGACGCTCCCACACGTCGGGGCCGTTCGCCTCCTGCAGCCACAGCGAGTAGGTGTAGTTGGCGGGCGCGGGGTCGGGCGCGGTCCAGCTGAAGGTGGGCGTGGTGGTTCCCGTCCCCACGGGCGCCAGCGGCGTGGGCACGCCGGGAGGCACACCGGTGATGGCAGCCGTGGTCAGCCCGCCGGTTCCGTCGTCAAAGCGCACGTCCAGCAGGAAGCCCTGGCCCACCTGCGGTGCCGCCCCGAGCTCGATGGTGTCCGGGCTGAAGCGCGCCGGCCCGAACCCGTCGTCGCCCAGCGCAATGTCCAGCGGCACGTCCACCCGAGGGTCCGGCTTGCTGAGCAGCGTCACCGTGGCGGGCAGGCGCAGGTTGGAGAGCACGTCCAGGCGGAGGCCGTAGCCCTCGGAGCCATCCACGTCGACCCAGCGCTGCACCAGGGCGCGGGCGCGCGCGTCGGTGCCCTCCAGCACCAGCAGGGGAGCCTGCGCCGTTGCACCCGCCACCTCCACGGACACCGGCTCTTCGAAGAAGCTCACCGGATCGGTGGCGTCCAGGCGGCCGTCGTCCGCGCGGTCCACGAAGGCGATCATGTACCAGGCTCCGTCGGCCACCCCGTCGATGGTGTAGGCCTGCGTGGCCTGTGGGTTGGCCACGCGCGTGATGAGCGCGCCCAGTTGCTCGCTGTAGGCAATCACGTAGAGCGGACCGGTCACGCCGGCTGCAACACTCACCTCGCCGGAGATGGCGTTGCCGTCGACGGGCGGGCTCAGGTCCACCGGCCCCAGTGGCGCGGAGAGCGGGCCTTCCGTCCCGTGGTTCACCGCCGCGGCGGCGCAGTAGACGGAGTCCCCTCCCGTCCACGGGCCCATCACCACGAAGTCACCGCCCGCGCGCACCGTGCGCACCAGCGCTGCCCCGGGGCCGGGGTCGGGGTTGGCGTCGCAGTAGAACGTGTAGTGGTCCGCCAGCTCGTTGCCGTTGTTGTTGTCACGCACCGGGGCATAGATGAGGCCAAAGTGATCGCCGCCGGGGAAGATGCCGTCCACCGCGGGGGCGGGCGGCGTGACCGCGGAGGGGTCCACCAGCGTGATCTGCACGTCGGTGAGGTCGTCACTTCCCAGGTAGACGGTGGCGGTGCCGGCGGGGTCGTAGGCGGCGTTGAAGGACCCGGTGCCCAGCGCATCCATCCAGGCGCGCACCGTGAACCCGCCGGTCCGCGAGATGCCCCGCACCGTGAAGTCGCCCGGCGCGCCCAGGCTGGTGCCGCCCACGTTGCGGTCGCCGCCGAACTGCTCGCTGACGACGATGTAGATGCGTCCCGTGGCGCTGCCCGCGTAGTCCACCGTGCCGGAGAGGCGCGGCCAGTGCACCTCGGCGGTGGCCACCGCGGACTTGCTGGGATCCTCCACGCTGGTGGCCACCACCACGTAGGTGCCGGTGATCTGTGGCGCGGTGAACACCCCGTCCACGCTGATGGCCCCCGGATCCTCGACGACACTCCAGGTGACGCTGGTGTTGGCGGCGCCGGACACCGTGGCGGTGAAGGTCTGCGTCTCGCCGGGGTTCAGCGCCACCGTGGTGGGCGCGAGGGTGACGGAGACCTGGGGCACGTCGGTGACGGTGATGGTGGCGCGGGCGTACCGGGTGGGGTCCACCACCGCGGTGGCACGCACGTGGTAGGTGCCGGGCGTGCTTGCGGCGGTGTACTCGCCGTCGGCGGAGATGGTGCCGCCGTCCTGCTCCTCCACGCTCCAGTCCACCGCGTTGTCCACGCTGGGCGTCACCGTGGCCACGAAGCGCTGCGTCTGGCCGGGGTTCAGCGTGGCGCTGGACGGGGAGAGGGTGACCTGCACCTGCGGCACGGCGGTGACGGTGACGGTGGCGGTGGCGCTCCGGCTGGGGTCCGCGTTGCTGGTGGCCACGACGTGGAACGTGTCCACGGTGTCCGGCGCGGTGTAGACGCCCTGGTCGGTGATGGTGCCGCCGTTGGGCTCCGTCACGCTCCACGTCACGCTCGTGTCGGTGCTGCCCGCCACGGTGGCCACGAAGACCTGCACGCCGCCGGGATTCAGCGTGGTGCTGGTGGGCGAGATGGTGATGCTGACCAGGCTCGCGTCCGGGGTTCCCCCGTCGGGAACGCCGCCGCTCCCCGAGGTGCTGCCCGAGGTGCTGCCGCTGGAGGAGCCGGAGGCGCCCGACGAGCTGGCGCCGCTGGCCGACGACGAGGTGCTCCCGGACGACGACGAGCCCGACGCCGTGCCGCTGGAGGAGCCGGATGCGCCGGAGCTGCTGGCGGACGACGACGACGTCGACGTTCCGGAGGCCCCCGACGAGCTGGTGCTGCTGGAGGACTCCCCGCCCGACGAGCTGGAGCTGGTGGAGGCGGAGGTGGTGTCGGTGCTGGAGCCATTGCCCGGACCGCAACCGCCGCCGCATCCGGCAAGACCCAACGCAACCGACGCAGTGACCAGGACCACGTGACGACGCATGAAGACGCTCATGAGAACCCCCCGGGGAATGGGCTGACGCTGCCTGACGCCCCGGTGCCAGGCAAGGGCAGGCGACGCCGGACGCGCTCCGCTATGGTGCGCGGCGTGGGCCCGCCGGGGCCGCAGGCATGCCATGAGCATCTCCGCGTGGGCACGAAATCTCCTCGAAGGTTGCACGATGTCGGACAAGCTGGCCCCCGCGCCCACCGACCTCTCCGACGACACCGCGCCCCCCGGGCCCCTTCCCGACGAGCCGGGCCGTCCCCCGCGCCTGGCCATGGTGCGCCTGCCGGAGCGGCTGCCGCGGCTGACCGCCCTGGTCTCCACCGAGGCGCGCGCGGAGTGCCTGCACCGCTTTGCCAACCATGAGCTGCAGGCCATCGAGATGATGGCGTGGGCCATCCTGCGCTTCCGCGACGCGCCGGCTCCCTTGCGGCGGGGGCTGGTGGCGCTGATTGGGGAGGAGCAGGAGCACCTGCGGCTGTACCTGGCGCGGCTGGAGGCCTACGGCGTGGCGCTGGGCGACCTGCCGGTGAGCGGCAACTTCTGGGAGCGCACCCGGGATCTGCAGGACCCGCTGGCGTTCCTGTGCGCGGTGGGGCTTACCTTCGAGAGCGCGAACCTGGACTTTGCGCTGCTGTACCGGGACGCCTTCACGCGCGCCCACGCCCCCGACGACGCCGCGGTGATGCAGCGCGTGCACCAGGAGGAGGTGGGCCACGTGCGCTTCGCGCTGACCTGGCTGCGGCGCCTCAAGGACCCCGCGGAGAGCGACCTGGCGGCGTACCGGCGCGCCACCCCCTTCCCGCTGGGATTGCACCGCGCCAAGGGCAGGAATTTCGTGGCGTCGAGCCGCCGCGCGGCGGGACTTGACGAGGAGTTCATCGACGCCATACGCACAGCACGCTCGCCGCAACAGTTCGCACCTCGGCGGGGAGGCTGAGTGGGCATCATCCAGCTGGCCAACCTGGACTTTGAAGCGCACCTTGGCGGTCGCGCCGTCACCGGCGACGTGGCCGTGGGTCGCCAGGAGGCCGCCAGCCGTCTCTTCGCGCTGTGTGGCCCGCCCCACAGCGAGGTGCTGGTCAGCCACGGCCATGAGCTGGTGCCGCTGGACGCGGAGCGGTTGCGCGCGCAGGCGCGGGAGCTGGGCTTCTATGAGCCCGCGTGGTGCAGCGCCGCGGCGTGGAACCTGGGGGCCCGGGAGCTGTTGGCCTACGCGCAGGATGAACGCGCCCACGCCCTGGCCCGCGACCGCAAGCTGCGCGCCGCGCTGACCAGCCCCGGCGTGGTGTCCGCGGTGAACAGCAAGGCCTGGAGCAGCCGGGTGGCGCGTGAGGCCGGGCTGGACCGGGACGCGTTTTCCCACGTGAGGCTCATCCATTCCGAGCAGGAGCTCAAGGACCACTTGAAGCAGGTCCCGGAGGTGCTGGCAGCGCGCTGGACGCTCAAGCCGCTGCTGGGTTTTGCCGGCGGGGGGCGGATTGGCGGCGGCGCGGAGGGGATGGACGCGCGGCACACGGAGCGCTTTGCCACGCTCCTGCGTGAGGACGGGGCCATGTTGTGGGAGCCCTGGGTGGAGCGGGAGGCGGACTTCAGCACCCAGATCCACGTCGACGCGGTGCGCGGGGTCAGCGTGCTGATGCACGGGGAGATGCTGAACACCACCAGTGGCCGCTACACCGGCAACCGCTCCCTGACGGCGGGCGCCACGGCGTGGCCCACGTTGCTGCGCGACCTGGAGCACGGCGCGCGTGTGGTGGGCGCCAGCCTGCAGCGCGAGGGCTACGCCGGCGTGGCGGGCATTGACGCGTTCACCTACCGGGACCCGCTGACCGGCGCGTTGTCGGTGCGGCCGATTGTCGAGGTGAACGCGCGCTTCACCATGGGCCTGATGGCGGGCCACCTGGCGAACATGGCCATGGCGTGTGGCACCTTCCCGCCGGGGAGCTCGTGGAGCTTCACGCTGGATTCCAAGCACCTGCTGGGCATCTGGCAGTACGGCCCGCCGGCGGCGGAAACCGCGGGCTGACTCGGTCCCATCCCGTGGCGCGGACCATTCCTGTCTGCGACCCACGACGACCCACCGACGCCGGTCGCGCGCGTTGGTGTCGCTCCTCTTGTCGGCGGCTGCGGCCTGCTCCCGTACCGTGGCAGGAGAAGTGCGGGTGATGTGTGTGGACTGGGGATTCAACGCTACAGCGCGCACCCGTTCGCATGCGGTTCGTCTTTACTTCGCGGTGCGGTGGACCCCAGGATTGACGCGGTTGAACGCGGGGAACGGGGGCGGGTGATGGTTGAAGCCAACACGCCACGACTGGGAATGGCCCGGCTGCTGGCTTTCGCCGGTCGCCTCCAGGGCGCCACGGACTTTGACGCGCTGCTGCGCATCACCGCCGACGAGATCCGCGAGACGTTGGGCTACCGCAACGCGTGGCTGGCGGTCTTCGAGACCGAGGCGCTGGCCGAGGCGCGCATCCTGGCGGTGAGCGGTCCCCAGAAGGGTGCGGTGTGGGAGCACGCGCCCATCATCCCGGTGGCCGGCGACCAGATGATGCAGGAGCTCATTGCCGGGGACCGGCCGATCCTCGTCGAGGATGCCCTCACCGACCCGCGCGTGAACCGTGAGATCGTCTCCGCGCTGGGCAACCGCACCATCATCAACATCCCCATGCGTCTCATTGACAAGCCCTTTGGCTCGCTGGGCACCGGCACCTTTGGCGAGGAGGGCGTGCGCGTCCCCAGCGAGGCCGAGCTGGAGCACCTCACCGCGCTGGCTGGTCACGTGGCGCTGGCCGGTGCCCGCATCCGCCTGACCGAGGAGCGGGCGCGCGTGGCGGCGCAGCAGCGCGAGTTGGAGCGGAAGATGGCCCAGCGCCAGAAGCTGGAGGGGATTGGCCTGCTGGCCGGCGGCGTGGCGCATGACTTCAACAACCTGCTGATGATCATCCTCACCACCGCGGCCTTCCTGGAGCAGGCCCCGCTCGACGTGGAACAGCGCGGCTACCTGGACATGCTGGAGGACGCCGCGGAGAAGGCGCGTGAGCTCACCAGCCAGCTGCTGGCCCTGGGACGACGTCAACAGCTCCGGCTCCAGCCGGTGGACGTCGACGCGCGGCTGCGCGCGGTGGTGGGTTTCCTCCGTCGGGTGATCCCCGCCAGCGTGGAGGTGCTGCTGCGGGAGGGAACCGGCAGCGTGAGGGTGGAGGCCGACGAGACCCAGCTGGACCAGGTGGTCCTCAACCTGGGCCTCAACGCACGCGACGCCATGCCCCGCGGCGGCCAGCTCTCCCTGCATTCCGAGGTGGTCAGCCTCAACGGGGAGTACGTGCGCGCGCACCCGTGGGCCAAGGCGGGCCGCTACGTCCTGCTCACGGTGAGCGACACCGGTGAAGGCATGCCCCCCGAGGTGCAGGAGCGCATCTTCGAGCCGTTCTTCACCACCAAGGGGCCGGGGCAGGGGTCCGGCCTGGGGCTCGCCGTCGTCGACGGGATCGTGCGGCAGCACGGGGGGATGATCCACTGCTACAGCGAGCCGGGCGTGGGCACCACCTTCAAGGTCTACTGGCCCGTCCTGGAGAACGTGGCCACCGCCGCGCCGCCCCCGTTGGAGGGACCGGTGAAGGGCGGCAGTGAGAAGATCCTGCTCGCCGACGACCATCGCAGCCTGCGTCGCATTGTCACCGACGTGCTCTCCCGCGCGGGCTACCAGGTGACGGCGGTGGAGCACGGCGCGGCGGCGGTGCTGGCGGCGGAGCGGGAGCCGTTTGACCTCGTCATCCTGGACGCGGTGATGCCGGTGATGGGCGGTCCGCAGGCCTATGAGCGCATCCGCGCGTTGCAGCCCCGGGCGCGTTTCCTCTTCGCCAGCGGGCACGCCCCCGACGCGCTCCCCGCCGAGTTCCGCACCGGCCGCGGCATCCGCTTCCTCCCCAAGCCGGTGGACCCCGACGGCCTGCTGCGCGCGGTACGCGCCACCATCGACGAGGGATGAGCCCACCCACACGGCGCGGTGACGACGCGGGATGGCCGTCGTATAAGCAGCCATCCTGCCGGAGCACCCGTGAGCGCCGAGACCGATCCCGTGGAGTCCTTTGCGGAGACCATTGCCCGTGACCTGGTGTCCGCGTTGGCCGGGCCCGCGCCCCTCAAGCTGCACGCCGTCGTCGACGCGCTGGGCGACCAGGGGGTGCGGGAGGTGGTGGCGGCGTTGGAACGCTCCGGGGCGTTTGACGGCGTGGAGCGCGGCCACGCGGATGAGGGGTTGCGGGCGTTCGCGCAGTCCCGCAGCCAGCCCGCCGCGGGCATGAACGTCCTGTCGCTCCGCACCAGGAGGAAGCAGTCATGAGAGTGGACCACGGCGTCACCATCACCGCGCAGCGCAACGTGGATCTGCCCACGGTGGCGGAGCTGTTTGACGGCATCCGTCGCGCCGCCGCCTCGCCGGGTGACGCGGCCATGCGGCTGCAGCAGGTGCGCGACGTGTACGAGCGCGCCAAGGCCTTTGGCATCAACGGTCCGTACCGCGTGGAGCTGGCGCGTGTGGCCTTGGATGCGTTGCGGCAGATTGGGGGACACCAGGCCGCCACCGCGGCGTTCGTGCGAAGGCTCAAGGAAGCCATCCGGGATCAGAACGCCGCCGCCACCACGCCCACCTTCAACCTGGCTGTGCCCTTTGAGCTGGGCGGCGCGTATTCCACCGCGCGCGCGGTGATTGCGGCCAATGCCGCGGCCCTGGCGTACGCACCCACGGCGGCAGGGCACCACGCGCTCAGCCAGCAGGGATTCTCCGACGTGGTGACGCACAAGGTGCCCAACACCAGCGCGCAGGCCCTCACCGCGGTGCGCCCGGACGTGGCGCTGATCTCCTTCACCGGGACGGCGGACCTCGTGGACTTCGTGAAGGACGCGCGTGCCTGTCTCCGTTCCCGTCCGGAGTACGCCACGCAGGGCAAGGTCCACGACGGATTCACCGCGCAGCTGGACAGCCTGTGGCCCTCCATGCGCCTGCAGATCATCGCCGCGCGGCAGGCGGATCCCAACCGTCCCGTGTTGTTCTGCGGGCATTCCCTGGGGGGAGCGCTGGCGGTGTTGGCGGCGGCACGCGCCAAGAAGGAGGGGCTGTTGGACCATCCGCCCGCGGCGCCGGGTTCCACGCCCGCGTTGCTGCACACCTTCGGTCAGCCCAAGGTGGGGGATGAGGCGGCGGCAGCGTCGTTGTCCCGGCAGCTGGCGGGCATTCCCTACGTGCGCGAGGTGTTCCGCGGCGACCCGGTCACGCAGGTTCCTCCCGGCGGCATGGGCTACGCCCACGCGGACGCCACCGTGGTCTTCCATGACGGGACGGGCAAGACCACCGTCGACGGCGCGGGCCACATCCCCGCGTTGCCCCAGCAGCTGGACCCCGCCAGCGCCATCCAGCTGGTCACGCAGCTCATGGCCCGCGTGCCCGACCACAACGAGATGAACTACGCCGTGGTGACGCAGCGCAACTGGAAGCCGTAGGTCCGTCCGGTCCGTGACGGCTGACCACGACCTGGAGTGCGGCGGGCCCGCGCCGCCCTGGCCAGAGTGCGTGGCACTCTCGTCAACGGTCGCCGGTCGCGAGGACGTCGACGCCCCTTCGCGACCAGGTCGAGGATCGTTTCACACGTTGATGCCACAATCGCTGGGCCGCCGCGCCAACGCTTAGCGACGCTTGAGCCTGCGTTTCGGCACGCTCTTCCGCGCGGTCTTCCGGGCCGGCTTCCGGGCCACCTTCCGTTTGCGCGCCTTCTCCGTCGTGGCGCCGCTCACCGCGCGGCCCGGCGGCGGCTGGAACAGGCCCACCACGTTGCCCGCCGGATCCTCGAACTGCGCAATCACGCCCAAGTTTCCCGGAAGCTGCACGGGCTCCAGGAGCTTGCGCCCGCCGCTCTGCTCAATCCGTGACAACGTCTCGCGGATGTCGCTGGTCTCGACGTAGAACGTCAGGTGCGCCGTGCCGTTGGGGGAGGCGCCAATGTCACCGCCAATGCCTGGCCGTGTGGGTGCCACCATGGCGCCGCCGCCCGGCATCTCGCTCAGCTTCCAGCCAAACACGCCGGAATAGAACGCGGTCAAGGCCGTGGGATCGGGACCCTGGATCTCGAAATGCGTCACCGGATGATGTGCCATGCCGCCTCCTTGTCGTCAGCAAGGGGTTTGTCCGCGAACAGGAGGTTCCGCGACGGAAAGCTAGCGCGGCCCGCACGGGACGTCACGCCGCGGATTCCAGCACCCGCAGCACCGGCTCCACGATAAGCGGGGACGAAGCGGCAATGAAGGCCACCGTAAAGACCCGGGCCAGGGGGACGGGCCAGTCCCGCGTTCCCGCGCCCCGCTCGACGAGCAGCAGCACCGGCTGCACCGCGAAGAACGCCGCCATGCACAGCGCCATCTCCACGCCCTGGGCCGGCCATACTAGGTAGGCATGGTGCAGCGCGCTGAAGGCAAACGTGGCCAGCACGCCCGCGCCCGTCCCCAGGCGGCTGCGCACCGGCTCAAAACAGAACGCCTTGAGCCAGCCGTGCACCACGCGGTTCCAACGCAGGCCCCAGAATTCGCGGATGCTCGTGGAGAGGATGGGACGGTCATGCAACACCGGCGGTTCCAGCCCCAGCAGTCGCAGTGTTGCCACCGTGAAACCCACCATGGACTCAAAACCCGCGTAGAAGGCCAACGCGCCCAACCCCCACCGCGCCGGCAGGTACCCGCTGGCATGGGGGTCCAAGTGCAGCGCGGCCCACAATCCGCCGGCGGCCACGCCCGTCCACAGCAGCGCGGACACCAGCGTGCCCACGTCCACGCGTCGCGGAGCGCGCACCGTTGCCAGGGTGTCGAACAGCATCAACACGTGCGCCACCCGTCGCCACGCCGGCAGGGCGGCGCCGCGCGCTCCCACCTCCACCACGCGCATGAAGTTCCACGCCGCCATGAAGGCCAACGCCGCGCGCAACGCCACCGGGGCCGGCGCCAGGAAGGGCCAGGGAAGTGCCGCCAACGTCAGCAGCGCGGCCGCGCGGCGGCGCCACGGGGACGGGCCCACCACCACCGCCGCCACCACACCCACGGCGAGGATGGCAAGCACGGAGAAAGCGGGATGCCAGGCCAGGAGCTCGTGCATGAAGCGGAGTCTAGCGGAGGAATCTCTCGGAGTGGGACGCCGCGCACCTTCGCGACGAGACTCCGGTGACGATGACAACGTGGTGCGCGCGGATGGCGCGGCGGTGCGCGCGCCGCTAGAGCCTTGCCAGGCCTTTCCGACGGGGGACGCATGGCGGAACCCAACAACGACGTTTCCCGACGGTCCCGCGCGCGCTCCTCCCTGGCGCGACGCAGCGCGTGCACGGCGCTCCTGGTGTTGCTGCTTCCCTTGCCATGGGCGGTGACGCCGGGGTGTGAGCCGGTCCAGCCGCAGGAGGCGCTGCGCGGGCACCAGGTGCTGACGGCGGAGGGACTGGAGGGCGTGGTGCTGCTGGGGATGTTGTTGCTGGCGTCGTTGGCGTGCGCGCACGTGGCGGGTTTGGCAACGCACCGGGTGACACGGGTGGCCATCCAGCTCATTGCGCTGCTCGACGCTGCTCTCGCCACCGTGCAGGTGCAACGCCTGATCGAACGCGGCACGCCCGCCGACGTGGAGCTGCGGTTCCCCGCGACGCTGGCCTGGTGCCTGACCGCGCTGATGGGATGGGACGCGTTGTGGTGCCTGGTGCGGGAGCTGGCGGCTCAGAAACCCAGACGCAATTGAACGCGGGCGCCGGCGCCGGGCATGAGCATGCCGCTGCCGTGCATCCGGTAATCCTCGTTGGTGATGTTCTCCACGAAGAGGTCCAGCGCGCTCCGCGACGTGAACTGGTACCCGCCGCCCATCATGAAGTTGAACGACTGCTCCGTGCCGTTGGGCTCGTAGAGCGCGCTCACCTTGTCCTCGTAGCCGAGCCGTCGCGCGGGGAGGGCGAAGCGACACAGCGCCAGCGCGTAGAAACCCAGCGGCGGCAACCAGCCCACGCGGATGGCGCCGTTGGGCGGCGGTGAGCGCGGCAACGGTTCCCGACGCAGCGCCGTCTCCGCCAGCGTGTAGCTGAAGAATCCGCCCACGCGCAGCGCGCTCACCAGCCGGGCCTCCAGCGCGCCTTCCGCGCCCAGCACCAGCGCGTCGCCGCCCGGAATCCGACGGAACACCGGCTCGTCGTGGAGCGTGTCCGCGCCCTGGAACTGGCTGGGGCGTTGGCGCACGGCGTCCAGCAGGCGCATGGCGTAGACGTTGGCGGAGAGGTCGAAGCGCCACAGGGTGGCCTTGAGGTCCGCTTCGAACGAGAGCGACTGAACCGGGCGCACCTGCGCGGGGTCGGAGTATTCGAAGCCCAGGTCCGTGAAGGCGCGGCCGGCCACGTCGTAGAGGTTGGGCGCGCGGTAGCCATGGAACACGCCCGCCGACGCGGTGGCGTAGGGCCACAACAGCAGCAGGCCCTGGAAGAACGCGGAGGGCGTCCACCAGATGCGGTTGAATCCTGCGGTGACCTCGTCACGACGCTCCACCTGCGCCGCATACACACTGCCGCGCCCACCCGCGCGCACGCCCACGCGCTCGAAGAACGTGAATTCCAGGAGCCCGTAGGTGCCCGCCTGCGTGTAGCGTGAGCCGTTGGGCACGGTGGCCAGCGTGGGATCGGGGTGGCCCTGCGTGTCGGTATCCGCGGTGCCGCCCCACAGCGCGCGGCGGTAGAACTGGCTCTCCACCACGTCGTGGTACAGCTCACCGCCGACGAGGGCGCGCACCCAGATGGGCCCCAGCGTCAGCGTGAAGGTGTGCGCGCGCACGTATCCGCCGAAGGTGCGCACCAGGTCCTTGTTGCGCGTCTGCTGCACGATGTCCCAGCGTGTGCGGGTCAGCGTCTCGCGGTACTGCTGGTAGGACAGCTTGGCGTCCACCGTTTCCACGACGACACCGGGCCGCAGCTTCAGTCCCGCGTAGGCCAGGTCGCGGTATTGCTCCTCCAGGTAGCGACAGTCGGCAGCGTCGCGCGGGCGGGTGTAGGGACAGAGGTAGGTGAGCGGGACGTTGACCAGGCGCGCGGCGTCGTAGGCCACGGTGAGCTCCTGGTTCCACAGGCTGAGCCGCGTGCGCGCCTGCAGCTGCAGGTCCTGGTAGCCGGTGTATTTCTGGTTTCCCGTCGTGCGACCGCCCAGCACATCCTGGAAATCGCGCAGGTCACCGCCCAGGCTGGCCGCGAAGGGACCCAGCCCGCCCTCGGCGTAGAGCCGCACCCCGCGCCCCTGGTCCTGCGTGCGGAAGAAGCCGCTCCCGTCGGTGTGGACCACCAGGTCCTCGCTTCGCTCCGGCTCGCGCTCCTGCACGGCCACCACGCCGCCCACCGCTTCATGGCCGTGCAACGTCGCTGCGGCACCGCGCAGCACCTCCAGGCGCTCCACTGCGTAGGGATCCACCGTGGCCAGGAGGGAGCCGTATCCCGGACGGGAGAGCGCGTGGCTCATGCGCACCCCGTCGACGGTGACGAGCACCTGGTTGCCGCCCAGTCCGTGCACTGTCGCCGTGGGGCCGCCGTAATACGGGCGCGCCACGAACACGCCGGGCACCAGCTCCAACGCCTCCGGGGTGGTCCGCACGCCGCTGCGCGCCAGGTCCTGCTGGTCCACCACGTCGAGCGCGCGGCCGGATTGCGAGCGCAGGTTGGGCGTCCCCGTCGCGGCATTCACCATCGGATCGGTCACCTCCTCGCCCTGTGCGCGCGGGAGGGCCACCGTGAGGGGCGGCGGGGTCAGGCGCGGGAGGCGGGAGGCCACCGCGTCGGGGAGCCACTCCGGCGCCACGCCGCCGTCGCCCTCGCCAAACGGCGACACCACGACGTACGGCGAGCCCGCATCCGGCTGCTCCAACGCGCCGAGCCACGGGTCGAAGGGCGAGCGGATGGGACGGGGCAGCGGCGTGCCGGCGTCCTCCCGCGCGGCCTCCAGGATGCGACGGTCGGGAGCGAGCGGCGGGTCGGAGGGCAGGGGCTCACGCGTGGCGGAGGGACCCTGGAGCCAGGCAGAGGAGGGAACCACGCCGGCGTCGGCCGCGTCGGGGCTTCCTCCGTCGACGGAAGCGAGCGCGGTGCCGCAGACCACCAGCGCCGCGACCGCACCAATCACGCGCGCCCCTCGAGCAGCGCCAGGAATTCCTCCTCGGTGAGGACCTTGAGCGCGGCGCCCTGGGAGATGAGCTTGCGTGCGCTCTTGAGCTTGCTGCTCTCCCCGCCGTCCTTCTCCGTCCCCACCACCAGGTAATCCAGCTCCTTGGTGACGCCGCTGGGAGTCTTGGCGCCCAGCGCCTGCACGCGCTTCTGCGCCTCCTTGCGCTCCATCTGCTTGAGTGTGCCGGTGAAGACGAAGGTCTTGCCGCTGAGCGGATGGTCCGTCTTGGCCGCGGGCCGCTCCTCGACGAGGGTGACCTCCTTGAGCAGCTCCTCGACGAGGGTGGCCTTGGCCTTCAATCCCTCGCTCACGCTGCGCGCAATGGCCTCGCCCACGCCGTGCACCGAGGAGAGCTCCTCCACGGTGGCGCCCTGGATGCGCTGCAGCGTGTGGAAGTGGTGCACCAGGTTCTCCGCCACCGAGGGGCCCAGCTCGTCAATGCCCAGCGCGGTGAGGAACTCCTCGACGGTGAGCCTGCGCTTGGCGTCGATGTTGGCCACCAGCTTGGCGGCCAGCGTCTCCCCCATGCGCTCCAGCGGCAGCAGCTGGTCCTTCTTGAGGCGGTAGAAGTCCGCCGGGGTGGTGACCAGCTTGTTGTCGACGAGTGTGCGCAGCACCTTGGGACCCAGGCCCTGGATGTCCAACGTCTGCGTGAAGTGCTTGAGCGTGCCCACGATGGCGTCGGTGCAGTGCGCGGGCTGGGTGCAGAAGAGGAAGTCACCGCGCAGCACGGTGGGGGAGCCGCAGGAGGGACAGGTGGCGGGAATCTCGTAGGGATCATGGCCCGGCTCCACCACGCCTTCCACGTGGGGAATGACGTCGCCGCGACGCATCACCAGCAGCTTGGACCCCTTCCGGATCCCCAGCTTGCCGATGTAGCCGGCGTGGTGCAGCGAGGCGCGCGTGACGGTGACGCCGCTGATGGCGGTGGGCTCGATGACCGCCACCGGGGTGAGCGTGCCGTTGCGCGAGACGCTCCAGGTGACGTCGGAAAGCGCGGCGGTGGCGCTCTCTCCCTGGAACTTGTAGGCCAGCGCGTACTTGGGATGGTGCGCGGTGACGCCCACGCGGGTCTGCTCACTGACGCGGTTGGCACGGAACACCACGCCGTCACTCTCGAAGTCCCAGCCCGCGCGCTGCGCCGCCATGCGCAGGTAGGCGCCGGGTGCCTCCTCCGCTTCCACCGTCTCGTGCGGGATGACGTCAAAGCCCAGCTCGGACAGGCGCTTCAGCTTGTCGCCCTCCAGCGCCAGGTTGGTGCCGAGCAGGTCGTACGCGAAGAAGCTCAGCCCGTAGGCCGCGGCCTTCTTGGGATCCTTCTGCTTGATGGCGCCGGCGGTGAGGTTGCGCGGGTTGGCGAACTGTTGCGCATACGCGCTCCTGAAGCGGCTGCGCTTCATGTACATCTCGCCGCGCACCTCCACGTTCTTGAGGGTCACGCGCTCGGGCACGAAGCGGGAGGCGCGCACGTTCGCGGTGACGTCGTCACCCCGCCACCCGTCGCCGCGCGTGGCGGCCATCCGCAGCTCACCGTGCTCGTTGTAGTGGATGCTGCAGGCCACGCCGTCCACCTTGGCCATGATCACCAGGTTGCCCTGGATCTTGTCGCTCCACTTCTTGAGCTCGGCGTCGGTGTACGCCTTGTCCAGGCTGAGCATGGGGACCACGTGGAGCACTTCCGTGCCCAGGCGCTCCACCTCGGACGCACCGACGGGGAGGGCCGGCTGCGGATGCTCCTGCGGTCCCAGCTCCTGCAGCACCGGCGCCTCCGGCCAGACGCGTTGCAGCTCGCGCACCAGCGCGTCGAACTCCAGGTCGGAGATCTCCGGGGCGTTGAGGTCCCAGTAGAGATGGTTGTGGTGACGGACCTGCTTCTCCAGCTCCGCGGCGCGCGGGCTGGGGGCTTGGACGGAGGAGGGCATGGTGGTCACGGCGTGGGATCCATAGCACGGGAGGGGCCCGCGCCAGCCCGGGGTTGCCCATGAGGGATGCGCCACGTCGTGGAATGCACCCGCGGACGCTGGCGCGGACACCACGCTCCCGACGCTGCGGGCTGACGCGCGACGACGTCACGGTTACCCCCAAGGAGCAACCGAGCGCACCTGAGTGGGCCGTGTGCCGTTGGGAGGAGACATCATGAAAGCCGTGTTGACCCGAATGCTGCTGGCAGGCGCGGTGGTGTTGTTGGCTCCGGGCGTGGTGAGGGCGGAGACGCCGTCGCAGGATGCGTCCGTGGGTGAGCTGGCCTGGCCCGAGGCGCAGTTGACCTCGTGGCAGACCGACGCCACCGAGCCGCGCGCCACCGCCCCGACGGAAGAGGGCGCGCGACCGCTGCAGGGGCCGCTGGGCGTCATGCAGGCCAGCGTGGCCGCCGGTGGCGTGACGGTGCTGGCCGCTACCGTGACCAAGCTGTTCTTCGTGGGCGTGCTGGGTGGCCTGGCCATGTCCGCGTTGGGGGCCATGGCGCGTGGTGCGGGACTCAACGTCCAACCCGAACAGATGCTGGGGACGATGGTGGGCCTGCCGCCGGGGCCGGGCGCGTTCCTGACCGGGCTGGGCATGCACCTGCTCATCTCCGGGACGCTGGCCATGGCCTATCTGCCCGTGGCGCTGTTCCCCAAGCCGCCGGGCAGCGGCATCTTCGCCGGAGCGGCCATGGCGCTGCTGCACGCCACGCTGGCGGGGCCGGTGCTGGGTCTGGTTCCCGCGCTGAACCCACGCATCCCCGAGCAGATGCCCGCACCGGGGATGTACATGGCCGGCATGGGCGCCCAGGGCGTGGCGTTCTTCTACGCCGAGCACCTGCTGTATGGCCTGATCATCGGCCTGCTGATGTGAGTGGCATCCACCCTGGTGTGGTCCGCTGACGGGATCGCGGTTGCGTCGGCTGGGCTTGGCCCGTAGACGTGCTGCTTCCCGTCGTCGTCGCGGAACACCATCCCCAGGGACGGCCATGACGTATCCCACGCAGCACATCAGCGTTTCGATCCAGTGTCCGGCCGCGGAGGTCTACGACTTCGCCTCCAACCCGGCGAACCTGCCCCGGTGGGCCGCGGGCTTGGGGGCTTCCATCCGGAAGAACGGGGAGGAGTGGGTGGCGGCGTCACCCATGGGTGAGGTGAAGGTGCGTTTCGTGGCCCGGAACGCGTACGGGGTGCTGGATCACGACGTCACGCTTCCCTCGGGGGAGACGGTGAACAACCCCATGCGCGTGATTCCCAACGGCGCCGGTTGCGACGTGGTCTTCACGCTGCGTCGTCGGCCGGGGATGACGGAAGAGGAGTACGCCGCCGACGCTCAAGCGGTGAAACGGGACCTGGAGAAGCTCAAGCAGCTCTTCGAGATCAGCAGGTAGCGGGCGCGCCAGCTCCATGGCCCCGTGAGGAACAACCGGCCCATTTCGGCGCGGACGGCGAACACCTACAGCGGTTCCCGTTCGGGTTGACCGTGGTTCCTTCGGGGGGAACGCACCGGCGGCTCAAGCCGCGTCTGGAAAGGCACCAAGCCTTGCCTCGCATCCCGCCTGCCTCATTGGGCCGCGCAAGGCTCTGCGTTGGCGACATAGGGTGCGTGGCTTGAGAATGGGACGTTTCGGCGGCCTCGTCACAAACTTGGATGCTGCGAAACACGTTCCCCCACGCCACCAACGCGGAGCCTTGCGCGGCCTAATGAGGCAGGCGGGATGCGAGGCAAGGCTTGGTGCCTTTCCAGACGCGGCTTGAGCCGCCGGTGCGTTCCCCCCGACGGAACCACGGTCAACCCGAACGGGAACCGCTGTAATACTTCCTGGCCACTTGACGTCGTCACGGCAATGTCCCGGGAGCAGTCACGCCGGCGGTATCCAGGGCTTGAGCCGACGCCGCAGCCGTAGGGGCTAAGTACCTGGCCAGAAGTTCTTGCACATATGTGGAGGAGCTCCGGTGAGCCCGGACAGCCCGAGCCAAAGCGGTATTTCAGACCGCACTCCCAAAGGTGC
>JBFMGU010000174.1:0-22492 GCA_040752415.1 Myxococcota bacterium | reverse complement strand
TGTTGCCGTGACCCTCCTGCGTGTCGACGAGGACGGGCCCTGCCGGGGTATCTGCGGGCAGAATAAGCAAGCCGTACATTCCAAGGTCGGACGCACCTGTGCCCGAAGGAGCCGCACGTTCCGGACGAAGGCGCGGTGCGTGAAACCAGGGGGCCATGATGGGCAGGAATCCGCACCTGGCAGCGCGCCGGGTCCAAGGGCTTTCCATGACTCTAACGTCGACGCACGCGCGAAGCCGGCGCGTAGTGGTCTTTCCGCGTCATCCCTCGCACGGATTGGCTGCGGACCGCGTCATGCACCGGAGGGCAGCGGACCACGCCAAGCCTGTGAGGACCGGGGCGCGCGTTGGCATGGCGGTGCTCGTCGGTGTCTTCGTCGTGGCGGCGGGGCCGGCGGCGGCGGACTTTGACGTTCCCACGGGCGCTCCTCCCAGCCCGCTGTTCGGCGCGCAGCCGTTCACGCAGCGGATGCTCTTGTTCGAGGAGTTCGGTTCGCAGCCGCTGCCCACCAGTGCGCCCGCTCACGCGCTGCCGGACCCGCTGGGTTGCGACGGACCAGCCTTCCCCGCCACGTACGACACTGCGCTCAACACCTTCCTCACGCAGCCGCTCTATCCAGCCCCGCAGCGGCAGGCCAACGTTTCGCTCGCCAATCCGTGGCGTACCACCATCAGCACCTGCATCGGTCGGCCCGTCATCGGTGTGCTGGAGGGAAGGCCGCCGGGAGAGCACTTCGCGCATCAGCGGTGGGATGAGTTCCCGCCGGTGGTCTACTTCCAGACCGCGCAAGCCGGGGCTCGCCCCAATGGCGGCATCCGTGACGCGCTACAACTCCACCGTTACAGCGTCGGAGAGTTCGCGCCGGGTGGGCTCTACCACAACACCACGGGCTTCACGGGTTTCAACGGAACCACGCGCGGCATCCAGGTCCGCTTCCATCCCAACATGCCGGTGCAGAACCGCAACGCGGTCTGGACTTTTGACGGCACGTTCCCGCCCAAGCTGGCCATGACGCGCTACGGGTATTCCATCCTGAACCGCCACTACAACGCGCTACCCATCTCCGACGCGGCCAATGGCGGCTTCGGGCGTCACACCATCACCACCCACGAGCACAACGGACATCATCCCGGTGAAAGCGACGGATTCGCCGGCGCGTACTTCTTCCCGGGCGAATTCTACGACTACCGCTGGCCCATGATCCTGGCCGGATACGACACCATCAACACCACGGCTTCCGACCCGCGGGCCGGTGCTCCGCTCTGTGTGGATCCGCGCCCCGGCTTCTGCACCACTCCCGGCGCCATCCGGAACGTGCGCGGCGACTGGCGCGAGACCATGAGCACCCACTGGTTTCACGATCACATGGTCGATTTCACCGCGCAGAATGTCTACAAGGGCAACGCCGCGATGATGAATCTCTACAGCTCCGTCGATCGCGGTCGGGAGCCCGCCAACGCCACGGAAGCGCAGGGCTCACCCGCCACGCCGGGTTATGGCTGCCACTATGCAAACCCTAACAACGTGAATCTCTGCCTTCCCAGCGGCTCCGCGCTGGACTGGGGCAACCGCGACTACGACGTGAACCTGCTGGTGGCGGACAAGGCCTTTGATGCCCAGGGCCAGCTCTTCTTCAACACCTTCAATCTCGACGGCTTCCTCGGCGACGTGATGACCGTCAACTTCCTGTACAAGCCGTATCTCGACGTGCGTGCGCGCCGGTACCGCTTCCGCATCCTGAACGGGGCCGTGTCGCGCTACTTCAAGATCGCCATCGTCGACGCGGCGGGAAACCAGGTGCCGTTCTACATGGTGGCCAACGACGGGAACATCATGGAGCACGCGGTGCCGTTCCCGAACGTCCAGTCGCCCGAGGGGCTTCCGGAGCAGGGAATCGCGGAGCGGTACGACATCGTCGTGGACCTGAGCGGCTTCCAGGAGGGTGACAGGCTCTACTTCGTCAACCTGCTGGAGCACGACGACGGCAGGGGACCCAAGCGGGTCGTTCCGCTCGCGGATGTGCTTAGCGGCGCGTACTTCGGGGATGGGTGCCCGGAGGATTGTGACCCCGCGGTCGGGAAGTTCCTGGAGCTGCGCGTCCACGCGCTGCAGCCCGGCCACGTGGACCTGAGCATGAACCCGGCGGACTACGTGGAGGGGAAGAAGAAGATGATCCCGCTTCCCGGGTTCACGGCGCAGGAGCTTGCCGTCGCCACGGAGCGCACCTTCAAGTTCGGCCGCAAGGACGGGTCGGATGAGACGCCGTGGACCATCCGGACCGACGGCACGGAGTTCGCCTTCGGCGCCACCGACGTCGAGGGCCTGTTCGACCGGCTGTCGGCGTCGCCCGAGAAAGGCAGCGTGGAGATCTGGCACATCGAGAACGGCGGCGGTGGCTGGTCGCACCCGGTCCACATCCACTTCGAGGAAGGACAGATCCTGCAACGCGGCGGCGTGGCGCCACCCCTCTGGGAGAAGGGCGCGCGCAAGGACATGTACCGTGTGGGCCCGCTCCCCTCGAGCACCGACAGTGTCGACGTGGCCATCCGGGTGCGGGAGTTCCTGGGCACCTTCATGGAGCACTGTCACAACACCCAGCATGAGGACCACGCCATGCTCTTGCGCTGGGACAGCCGGAATCCCGGCGTGGTGGTGCCCGTCCGCACGCCGTTTCCGTCGTGGGACGGCGTCACCTACGTGGATACGAATACCACCGACATCCCCACGTGCTTCACGGGTGAGGAGACGGACTTTCTCCAGATGGTGGCGCCGCCCATTGCCAACAATGACTCCGCCAGCACGTCACCGCTCACGGAGGTGCGGATTGACATCCTGGCCAATGACGTCTGCGTGGGCTCCTGCGACCCGGACACGATCCTCATCGTCGCCAGCCCGGCCCATGGCACCGTGGAGTTTCATGGCGACGAAGTGGCCTACACACCGGCGGCCGGGTTCACGGGTATTGACATGTTCACGTACACCGTGCGGGACACCACCACCGGTGCGCAGCCCTCCAACGTGGCAACCGTGACGGTCAACGTGGGCGGCGTGATTCCGCCCGCGCCGGTGGCGGTGCATGACGGAGCCACGACGGTGGAGAACACCGTGGTGGCCATCAACGTGATCGGCAACGACACGAATTGCCCGCCATGCAGTGTTGCCGTCGTCACGCCGCCCGCCATTGGCACCGCGGTGGCCAACAGTCCGGCGCTGGGCCTGGTGACCTACACGCCGCCGCCCGGATTCGTCGGCTCCGCCAGCTTCACGTACACGGCCACCAACGCGGGAGGCACGTCCAGCGCCGCCACCGTGGTGGTGACCGTGACGGAGAATCCCCTGACGGACGTGGTGACCATCTCGTCGACGGTGCGGAAGCGCAATGGCACGCTCTCCGTGCGCGGCACCGTGAGCCGACTGGATGGCGTGTTCGCGCCCAACGTCGAGGTCTTTGCTGGTGAGGAGGACGCGTCGGGGACGGGCTGCACGGGAACGCGACTGGGAACGAGCCGTGTTGATAGTCGGGGCCGCTGGGCGTTCTCGGCGCGCAACGTTGCGCCCATCCCCTCAGTCTGCGTGCGTTCCGCCAATGGTGGTGTTGCGGACGCGTCGCTTTGAGCCAGCACGGTCCCGCGGAGGCCTCGACGATGAAAACCTTTACCGACCCGAGGGTGATGCGTGCCCTCCTCCTGCTCCTGACCACCGGGCTGATGCTCAGCGGCGGTCCCACGGCGGCGGCGCCCGCGGGCTCGCCCTGGGGAGCCGGCTACTTCCCCAACGTCACGCTGGTGAACCAGGACGGAAAACCCCTGCGCTTCTACGACGACGTCATCAAGGACAAGGTGGTCCTCATCAACTTCATCTTCGTGGGCTGCGGCAACGCGTGTCCGTTGGAGACCGCCAACCTGCGCAAGGTCCAGGAGGCGCTCGGCGACCGCGTGGGCCGCGACATCTTCATGTACTCCATCAGCATCGACCCGGAGCACGACACGCCGGTGGCGCTCAAGGAGTACGCGGAGAAGTTCAAGGCTGGGCCCGGCTGGCAGTTCCTCACCGGCAAGGCGGAGGACATCACGCTGCTGCGCAAGAAGCTGGGCTTGTACCGGGAGGGAGAGGCCCGCGCCGACCACACCGCGAGCCTGATCGTCGGCAATGAGGCCACGGGGCAGTGGCGGAAGCGCTCCGCGTTCGACAACCCCAAGGTGCTGGCCGCGGTGCTGGGCGACGACCTGTTCAACTACCGTCGCGCGAACACCAGCCGGAAGAGCTATGCGGATGCGCCCCGCATCAAACACGTGGACCCCGGTGAGGACCTCTTCCGGCGACGCTGCCAGGCCTGCCACACCATTGGCGCGGGAGACACCGTGGGACCGGACCTGCGGGGCGTGGTGGCCAAGCGGGACCGGGCCTGGCTCTCACGTTGGCTGAAGGAACCCGACCAGATGCTCGCGGAGAAAGACCCCACCGCCATGGACCTCTACGCCCGGTACAAGCAGGTCCAGATGCCGAATCTGAAGCTAAGCGATAGCGAAGTCCAGCTCCTCATCGGCTACATGGAGACCGCGAGCCGGCCAGCTGGCGAGGTCAAGCAACCGGGTCCGAAGGACGAGGTCGATCCGCGCGCTTCCCCGACCGCGGTTCCACGTCGGTAGCGGGTCCGGGCTGGCCGGAGGGCGTCGCCGGCGACGTCACGGTGTGGACAGCACCAGGCCCACCTCGTCGTCGGCGATGCCGCCTATCGCCAGGTCGGGCATCCCGTCGCGGTTCAGGTCGGCGGCGGTGATCGTCGTGGGATTGGCGGGCGCGGTGAAGCTCTCCGTCAGCGTGAAGCCTCCCGCGCCATTTCCCAGCAGCACGTGAACCAGCCCGCTGCTGAAGCTGGCCACCGCCAGGTCCAGTCTCCCGTCGAGATCCATGTCCCGCAGCGCCACCGCGGACGGGCGGCCGGTCACCTCCACCTGGCCCCCCGAGGACAGCGCACCGTCGCTGGCGACGAAGACGGTCACCACGTCCGCGTCGGGAAGCGCCACCGCCACGTCGTCAACACCGTTGCCATGGATGTCCCCGGTGGCCAACGCCAGCGGGCGGGAAGTCAGCTCCAACGGCTCCGACGCCTGCAGCCCGTCAGGCCCTCCGCGGAAGATGCCCAGGTTGTTCTCGTCGGCGTTGGCCACCACCAGGTCCAGGTATCCGTCACGGTTGAGGTCCAGCGTCACCATGTCGCTGGGGCCCTGTCCCACGACGTGGCGGATGGTATCCGCGGGGACGCCGTCTTCGTTCCCCACGTGGATCACCACCTCGTGGCGCGCGTGGTCCAACACCGCCACGTCGTCAAACGCGTCTCCGGTGAGCTCCGCCACCAGCATCCGCACCGGCGTCTCCGCCGACGCGGCAAACCCGGGAAGGGGTTGGTACACGTCCTGGACGTTGCGCTGCCAGACCTGGAGCCCGCCGGGGGCCGCCACCAGCAGCTCGGTCCTTCCATCGTCACTCAGGTTCGCGGTGCGCACCACGTAGGGCGAGGTGTCGGTGTTGAGCACGTGCGCGTCCGTCCATCCCGTGCCGGGCGTGCCCAGGCGCAGCTCCACCGCGCCGGTGCCTGGTCCCGCCGTCACCAGGTCCAGCACCCCGTTGTGATCCAGGTCCGCCACGTCCAATGACTGCGCCCCGGACGTCAACGAGATCCGCACCAGCGGCGCCATGCGCACCGTTCGCGTGACCGGCGTGTTGAGCAGCACCGCCAGCGTGTCCGTGCGCACCGCCACCAGGTCCGTGGTGCCGTCATGGTTCAGGTCCGCGGCGGCGGCCAGGGACAACCCGGAGGCCGCAGCGGTGACGACGTGGAACGTGCCATCCCCGTGACCCAGGAGGAGCTGCGATTCGCCACCGTCGTCGGCACCGAGCCAGAGGTCGGGCCGGGCGTCGTTGTTGAAATCCGCGACCAGCGGCGTGGTGGTGCGCGGGAGGCAGTAGTGGTTCACCGGCGCCAGCGGCGCGTGGGGTTGGCTCATCAGCAGGGCCAGCTTGTCGTCGTAGCTGAAGGTGACCACGTCGGTGCGCCCGTCGCGGTTGAAGTCGGCGGCTGCCAACGAGGTGGCGCTGGCGACGGCGGTGCTGATGCTGGACTGCGAGAACCCGTTGCCATTCCACTGCAGGAGCCTGACGCTGCCCGTCAAGGTCTCGCTCACGGCCAGGTCGGCGCGCCCGTCGCCATTGAAGTCGCCGCTGGTCATGCGTTGCAGCCCGGGGACGAGGTTGTCCAGGACCGGCCCCCGCGGCCCCTCCTCGTCGGAGAGCAGGACCATGACCAGGCCGTTGGCGCTGTCCGCCACGGCCACGTCGGGGAACACATCCCCGTTGAAGTCCTCCACCAGGACCTGGTTGGCCTGCGACGACAACGCCACGGAGCGCACGCCCGTGAAACCGCCCAACCCGTCCCCGTGCAGCAACTCCAGGAAGCCCGTGCGCGTTGCCACCACGTCCAGCACGCCGTCCCGGTTCACGTCCGCCAGCGCCAACGCGGTACCGCCGGTCAGCGCTTGGGCCGGTCCGACCTGGAACCCGCCCTCGCCGTCACCCAGGCGGGATTGCACCAACGTGGAGCTTGCTTCCAGCGTCACCAGGTCGAGATGCCCGTCGCCGTTGACGTCGCCAAGGGCCAGGGCGCGCACGGTGGACACGGAGATGGTCGGCATGGCGTGGAAGACCGGGGTCACGCTCGTGGTCCCGGCGTCGTCGCTGGGGTTGGGAGGTGGTGTGCAGGCGGCGCCCGCGTCGGGACGGCCCGCGTCGGAGCGGAATCCCCCGTCGCCACGGAAGGTCCCGGCGTCAAAGCGGAAGTCTCCACCGGCGTCGAACGGAGCCGGCCGCACCGGCGTGGTGGTGGGGGGCGGGGAAGGGCAGGCCCATTGCAGCGTGAACAACGTCGTCAGGGCCAGCAGCCGGCGGAAGGTCATGCGCGCGAGTGTAGGCCATCCCGGGGCGTTGGACTTGCACACGGCCCCTGTGCGAGAAGACCGGGCCGAAACCGCTTCGAGAAGAGGAAGTCGTGGCTGAGCGAACCATCCGCGTTCTCATTGGCAAACCCGGCCTGGACGGTCATGACCGCGGGGCCAAGGTGGTGGCGCGTGCCCTCCGGGATGCCGGCTTCGAGGTCATCTACACCGGCCTGCACCAGACGCCCGAGATGATCGTCAACGCCGCCATCCAGGAAGACGTCGACGCCATTGGCCTCTCCATCATGAGCGGCGCGCACATGACGCTGATGCCCCGCGTCATTGACCTCCTCAAGGACAAGAACGCCCCCGACATCCTCGTGTTCGGCGGGGGCATCATCCCGGAGGAGGACATTGCCGAGCTCAAGAAGCGCGGCGTCTCCGAGATCTTCACCCCGGGCGCCAGCACCCAGGAGATCATCGACTGGGTCCGCAGCCACGTGGGTCGCAAGGCCGCCTGACCGGTCGGGTCCACCGCACCCGTCACGAAAGCCCGGTAGCCGGGGGCATGCCAAAGCGTGACGCTCCCGCTAGAACGTAGGCGGAGGAGCCCGCCGCGGGGCGTCAGGTGCCAGATGGC
Organism: Myxococcota bacterium; assembly: GCA_040752415.1. Classification (GTDB taxonomy): domain Bacteria; phylum Myxococcota; class JACRCW01; order JACRCW01; family JACRCW01; genus JBFMGU01. Next base: position 14,921 of record JBFMGU010000174.1, on the reverse strand, counting down.
CGCCAGCAACAACGACAACCACGTCAGCATCATGGAGGTGGGCCCGCGCGACGGGCTCCAGAACGAGGCTTCGCTCGTCGAGACCGAGGCCAAGATCGCCATGATCGAGTCGCTGGTGGACGCGGGAATCACCCGCATCGAGATCACCAGCTTCGTCAACCCGCGCTGGATTCCGCCCCTCGCTGACCAGGCCGAGGTGGCCCGCGGCATCAGGCGCAAGGAAGGCGTGGACTACGCGGCGCTGGTTCCCAACCTCAAGGGCTATGAGAACGCCGTGGCGGCGGGGATGCGGGAGGTGGCGCTGGTCCTCTCGTCGTCGGAGACGCACAACAAGAAGAACATCAACGCGTCCGTGCAGGAGACGCTGGACCGCTACGGGGAGCTGTGTCGCAAGGCCAGGGCCGACGGGGTCCGCTTCCGCGCCTACGTCAGCACCGCGTTCGGCTGCCCGTACGAGGGACGGCAGGACCCCGGCCGCATTGCGGACCTGGCGGCGCAGCTCACCGAGCTGGGCGCGTACCAGATCAGCCTGGGCGACACGATTGGCGTCGGAACGCCGCGCCAGATCCGGGAGGTGCTCCAGGCCGTGCAGAAGCGCATCCCGCTGGACCGCGTGGCGCTGCACCTGCATGACACCCGCGGCACCGCGCTGGCCAACGCCCTGGCCGGGCTGGAGGCCGGCGTGCGCGCCTTTGACAGCGCGGCCGGTGGCCTGGGCGGCTGCCCGTACGCTCCGGGCGCTTCCGGCAACCTCGCCACCGAGGACCTGGTCTACATGCTGGACGGCATGGGCCTGCACACCGGCGTCGACGTGGAGAAGGTGGCCGCGGTGACCCGCACCATGGGTCGCATCCTGGGGCGCACGCTGCCCAGCAAGTATGCGCAGGCCGGCGCGTGGAAGCCCAAGGGCGCCGCGGCCTGAATGTCAACCCGGTTGATCTCAGTCATTCTTTGGGCATCGGGTGGGGCCACCTGATACACGTAGCGTCATGCGCTTTTCCGGCGTGGCGGTGTGTCTGGTGTTGGTGCCCTGGCTGGCGGTGACGGCGGGCGCGTGCGCGGGTGGCAAGAGCACCTCCCGACGTGCGGCAACCTCGGAACGGCTGAGCAGCCTGTATTTCCCGCTGAAGGTGGGTGACCGCTGGGTCTACGAGGACGCGTTCCTGGGCCGCAAGCAGACCTACCAGGTGGCCATTGCGCGCGAGGAGGCGCCGGGTCGTTACGTGGCGCAGATGCTGCCCATGGTCTCCGACGGGAAACGCTACAAGCCGCTGGAGGCGCGCTTCGAGGTGCGGCCGCGCGGCATCTTTGACGGGACGCGCTACCTGCTGGAGGAGCCCATGGAGGTGGGCCACAAGTGGATGGCCATCCACGACGTCAAGACCGCGGAGCGCTTTGAGCTCATCTCCCTGGACGCGCAGGCGGACGTGCCGGCGGGCCGCTTCACCGGGTGCGCGCAGACGCGCAGCACCATCAAGCTGCCCCACGACGAGAGCAAGGTGACCGACGTGACCTTCTGCAAGGGCGTTGGGATGGTGGAGCGCGTGGCGTGGGTGCATACGCCGGGGAAGAAGAGCATCGAGCAATGGCACCTGCGGCTGCTGAGCTACGAGAGCGGCGGCAAGCGCGTGTACCCGAAGCACCTGGGTGACTGAGATGAGCAGTGTGCTGTTGCAGAAGGAGGGCCCCGCGGCGCTCCTGATCCTCAACCGCCCCGACGTGAAGAACGCGGTGGACCTGGCCACCATGGACGCGCTGCGCGCCGCCGTGGACAAGCTGGCCGACGACAAGGACGTGCGCGCGGTCATCTTCACCGGCGCGGGCGAGGAGGCCTTCTGCGCGGGTGGTGACCTCAAGGCGTTCCAGGCGCTGGATTCCGCGGAGAGTGGTCGCGCCATGAGTCTCAAGATGCAGGAGGCGTTGGCCGCCTTGGAGGACCTCTCCGTCCCCGTCATCGGCGTGCTGAACGGCTATGCCATGGGCGGCGGCTGTGAGGCGTTCATGGCCACGGACATCCGGGTTGCGGAGAGCCACGCGTACCTGGCGTGGAAGCAGCTGCAGTTTGGCGTGATTGCGGGGTGGGGAGCGTTTGCCCGGCTGGTGCGTGACGTGGGGGAGCGTCGCGCCATGCGCATGTTGCTCTTCCGTGAGCAGCTCAGCGCGGAGCAGGCGCGGGAGGCCGGCCTCGTCGACGAGGTGGTGGAGAAGGGGCAGGGGCTGGCGCGGGCGCGGGAGCTGGCGGCGCAGATTGCGGAGAACGCGCCCATTGCGGTGCGGATGCTCAAGCGCACCATGCGCGAGCTGTCTCCGCCGCCACGCATGGAGCTGCAGGCGCGTCTGTTTGCCACCAGCTGGGGCAGTCGTGACCACGCGGAGGCGGTGGCCGCGTTCTTCGAGCGTCGTCCGCCCAGGTGGGAAGACCGATAGCTCGTCGCTGCGTGGCGCGGTATGGCGTGGCGCATGGAGCTTCGGACCGCCTTCGTTCTCGCTGTTCTCGTCGTTTCCGCATGCACGGGCGCGTCCTCGTCGGGAGATGACGCCGGGACCACGGACGCAGGCGCGCGCCCCGACGCCAGCACGTCGGACGCCGGCACGCTGCCCACGGATGCGGGAGTGCCTGATGCCGCGCTGCCCGACGCCACGACGTCACCGGACGCTGCGGTCCCCGACGCCAGCACCGGTGAGCCCGACGCCTCGGTCGACGCGGGTCCTCCGGAATGTCCGCCGGGCGTCATCTGCGTGGACACCTTCCCGTACCACCACGAGGGCGACACGAGCCTGGAGCCTCCCGGCACGCTGGACGCGTACAACTGCGCGCCCAACACGAACGAGGGTGGTCCGGAGGTGGTGTTCCGCGTCGACGTTCCGGCGGACGGCTTCCTGAGCGTGGCGGTGTACGACGGCACGGGTGTCGACGTGGACGTGCACATCCTGACGGACCTGGATGCTCAGGCGTGCCTGGACCGCGGCGACAAGCACGCGCGCGCCGACGTCAGCGCGGGGACGTTGTGGGTGGTGGCGGACACGTACGTGAGTGGCGGGGTGGAGCAGGTGGGGGCGTTCACCGTCGAGATCGGGTTCATGGAGCCTTCGCGCGGGCCGTGTGAGGTGGAGGTGGGGGAGATGCCGCGGGTGAACGACAACGGTGATCACCTGGCCATGCCGGCGACGGGGCCGATGGTGTTGGAGGCGCACCTGGTGACGCAGGAGGAGCCGGAGCCGTACCCCAGCACGTCGACGGAGGAGCTGGCGGAGCACTATGCGTTGTCGCAGTCACGGAGCGGGTTGGTGATGCACCGGACGCAGGACTGGGCGCCGTTGGAGGGCGGGGACTTCTACGGTGCGGGGATTGGGAGTCCCACGTTGTTCCCGGTGTTGCACGAGGCCTGGTACGTGAACATGTACTGGACGAGCGCGGCGCGTCCGGCGCGTGGGACGCGAATGATCGTGCGTGATCCGAGTGGCGGTTCCCGCGCCGTCGTCGTGGCCGCGGGTTATGAGACGGGTCCTGGTGACTTGAACGCGATTGGCGGTACGCCCGAGGAGACGCATTTCTACATGGGCACCACGCACCGCGACGAGATGACGCTGGGGATTGCGGTGGACCAGACACTGCCTTTTGGTCCGCGCGTCTGTCTTCCCTGACGTTCGCCGCGGGCGCCAGCCCTTTGGGAGTGCGGTCTGCAATACCGCTTTGGCTCGGGTGACGCTGTTTCCGTCGTCGCCACGGGCGCCAGCCCTTTCGGACTGCGGTATGAAGTACCGCTTTCCCTCGGTCATCACCGCCTCACGGTTCGTTCCCCAGTCCGCACCCCACCTGGGTGATCACGAGTCCTGAGCGCGGCATCGCGTTGTTCCAGATCCCAATCTCCGCCACCGCGCCCACCACGGCTCCGACGCTGACGTCGACTCCGCGCGGCGCCGCGCCCGGCCACAACCTTGCGTTCGCCTCCCCGTTCCATCCTCCGGTGGCCACGGTTGCCGGGAATCCCGCCGCGGGCGCGGCCGCCACGGCAAGTGTTCCCCTGGCATCCACCGCCAGCAGCGTGGCCCTTCCCAGGAGCATCTGCGCCCGCGCCGCCGTCAGGTTCTGTTCCCCCGGCCCCACGCGCTGCATGAGCTCTTCGCCATCCTCCCCGCGCGTGGCGACGAGCGTGTCGATGGGTGCGCAGATGAAGTCCCCCACGCCCACGCGGCTCCACTCCAGGATCGCGGTTCCACCGGCATCCTGCGCGTATCCCACCGCTCCCACGCGGGAGCGCAACAGCGACGGCGCTCCCAGCACGCCACTGTCATCCGCCGTCGAGACCCAGGCGTCATACGCGCTCATGGTGGCGGCATACGGATAGATCCCACTGGGCTCACACTCGGGCATCTGGGGGATCACCTCGGAGTCCTGCAGCCACGTGAGGTGCAGCCGTCCATCCACGTGGTCCATGCGCAGCGACGAGAGGAACCCGGCCTCCGCGTCCGGCCTCTCCTGGAACGAGACGACCACGTGCTGTTCCGCGGCGAAGAGCATGCGCGGCATCGACGCCTCACTGGCGTCGAGCAGGTACCGCCGCACCACGAGCGTGATGTTGTCCTGGCAGGGGCAGGGCTCGTCGCAGCAGTCATCGCAGTCGAGGTTGCAGTCGCAGTCTGGCGTCACGCAGGAACCCGGCAGGTGCAGCGCGTACGCCACAAAGAGCTCCCGGTTCCACTCCGTGACGGCGAGAAGCGGCAGGCCATCCCGTCCCCGCACCAGGTTCGGGAGCAGCACCGCCTCCGGCCCACCGCCCAGCCACAGGGCGTCCTCGACGTTGAATCCACTGGGCCACGCGCGGAACACCGCCAACGCGGGTCCCTCTGGGGTGCAGCCGATGGTTCCATCCGTGATGTCATTGGTGGTGCACGCGGTGCAGTTGCTCGCGTAGTTGACGATCGCCGCGCCCACCATCCCTTCCACCGTCGCCACGCCCGCGGCATTCGCCACGGACCCTGGCGCTGGTGGCGACTCCGGGTTCCCCGCGCCGGCGGAGCGGCGATGGATGTCATCCAGGTCCAGAGTGTGGTTGTTGGTGGCCATGCCCGACGTGGTGGTGAGGGTGAGGTTGAGGCGGGTGGCGGTGTCGGTGGCCTGGAGGGTGTTGGGGGCGCACGCCGGCGCAACGGTGCACGCCGCGGGATCGGAGAGACATCCGCCCGGGTACGACGAGCCCCGCCACAACACGAGCATCTCGTCGCCATTGGGATTGATGGCATCGCGCCACAACATGGCCATTCCGTCGAGGGACACGGGCCATTGGCCCCAGAGCGGCTGGTCCGGGACGTAGACCACCGACGTCGCGGCGCCTGCGTCGGGACTCTCCTCATCATGCCGACGTTCCGCTCCCGCGTCCTCCTGCGCCATCCCCGCGCCGATGCCGGCGTCGAGCGGCGGCGGGGTCTCGGCGTCGTCAACCCAGACTTCCTGCAGTACCACCGGTTCGCTCGTCGTCAACGCGCCCCCGGCACCGGCGGTACAGCTCCCCGCGTGGCAGGAGTCACCCTGGGTGCACGGGTCGCCGTCCTCGCACGGGAACCCGTCGGGCGCGGGCATGGCGTGGCACTGGCCCATGACGCACACCGGCATCTCCGCGCACGAGGGAACGCCGCACAGCGTGCCATCCACGGCCACGGGATGGATGCACCCGCGTTCATCTCCGTCGTCACCGGTGCACGCGTCCTGGGTGCATGGATCACCGTCGTCGCACAGCGCGGCGGTGGGGAGGTGCACACAGCCAAGGCCGGGGTCGCAGCTGTCGGCGGTGCAAGCGACGTCGTCATTGCAGCTGATGGGGAGCCCCACGCACAATCCCGCTTCGCACGTGTCGTCGTGGGTGCACGCGTTTCCGTCGTCACAGGCGGCGCGGATGGGGACGTGGAGGCACACGCCCTCGAGCACCGGGTCGGGCTGGTCCAGCGTGCAGGGGTTTCCGTCGTCGCAGTCGGGCGGCGCAACGGCGAGCGCGGAGAGTGGCACGCGCACCTCGCGGCTCCCGTCGTCGTCAGGTTCACCGTCATGGGTGACCACCAGCTCGCCGTGGAACGGCCCTTCCACCGCCGCCAGGAAGCTCACGGTGACCTGTGCCGCCTGACCGGCGGTGACGGTGGCGCTGGTGCGGTCCACGCCAAACGCGGAATCCGCGGGCTCCACACGCAGTCCCAGGTGCAACGCGCCCGCTCCCTCGCTGCGCAGCGTCAACACCGCGGAACGGTGGGTTCCCACGCGTGTGTCGTCGAAGCGGAGGTGCTCCGGCTCCGACCACACCCGGTGGGCCACGCGACCCAGCTCGGGTTCCTCACCGAGGCATCCCACGCACAACACGGCCAACAGCGGCACGAAGAGGCAACGCATGCGCGGCCCCCTCAAGCAACTCCCCTGCCAGCGGATTGTGGCAGTGAGAACAGGCGCTTGCGGGTCGCGGAAAACCTCAGAATTCCGAGGGACGCCGGGAAACACCGGTGCGCGGAGCGCGCGCGGGGTGCTACAGGCGCGCAACGCATGGACGCGCGGAGCCGTGGGAAACGTGTTTGGACGAGGCTGGCGCTGCTGGTGCTCTTGGCGGCCGGCGGTTGCGCGTATGCGTTCACCTACGGCGGCGGCTCCCCGGAGCACGACACGCCGTCCATCTTCGTGTCACCGCTGACGGACCGAACCGCGGAAGGCATTGCGGGCGCCATGGTGACCGAGCGGCTGCGACAACGCCTGGGCCACCCGCTTCCCTCGTCGAAGACGGACTTCCGCCTCGAGGGCGACATCGTGGCGATTGAAGGCGGCAACATCCCGGTGTTCCGTCCCGGCGGGACCGCGGCGGGCCTGAGCGTGTTGCGCGTGCGCGGCAAGGCGCGGCTGCGCGACGCGAATGGCAACGTGATCTGGGAGAGCGGGGACCGCACGGGGAGCGCGGAGCTCGTCGTGGCGGACAGCGTCAGCCAGACGGAGGACATGCGTCGGTTGGCGCTGGAGCGCGCGTGCGTGGCCCTGGCGGATGAGCTCGCGGACGCCGTGCTGGCGCGGTGAACCAGCGGGTGTCGTCGCAGCGGGCGAGCACGGAAGGGGCTGCGTCAGAACAAGATGCCCAGCGGGATTGCGGACGTCGTGAGCGGGCCACGACCTGGAGTGCGGCGGGCCCTCGCCGCCCTGGCCAGCGCCAAGTGCGTCTTCAACGGCTGCTCGCGAAGGCCGGACTCCGCCACGCCGGGGAATGTGCCGCGGCTGCGCACGCCGGTCCGTTGGCGGGTGGTGGAACCCGCTGGGCGCTGGCCAGGGCGGCGAGGGCCCGCCGCACTCCAGCTCGTGGCCCGCTCACGACGTCCGCAATCCCGCTGGCATCTTTGTTCTGACGCAGCCCCTTCCGTGCTCGCCCGCCTCGTCGTCATGAGCTGAGAGTCTCTGACCCGGCCCCTCAGGCCTTGGCGCCGCTGAGGTAGCTGCAGGCCAGCTCCACCTCACCCTTGTGACCAATCACCAGGCCGGTGCGCTCGTGCAGGCCCGCGGGCTCGATGTCCAGGATGGCGCGCTTCCCGTCGGACGCGGCGCCACCGGCGGTCTCGGCAATGAAGGCCAGCGGGTTGCACTCGTAGAGGACGCGGAGCTTGCCCTTGCCGTCCTTGCCCTTGGGGTAGAGGAAGATGCCGCCCTTGACCAGGTTGCGGTGGAAGTCGCTCACCAGGCTGCCAATGTGCCGGGAGCTCACGCGACGCTTCTCGGTGTCATTGCGTGCCTTCACCGCGTCCACGTAGGCCTTCACGCCGTCGGGCCAGTAGGGCTCGTTGCACTCGTTGATGGACAGGATGCCGGTCTTGTCCGGCCACTTCATGTTCTCGCGCGTGAGGAAGTACTCGCCGCAGGAGGGGTCCAGCGTGAAGCAGTCCACGGTGCGCCCGTCGGAATACACCAGCGCCGTCGACGAGCCGTAGATGATGTACCCCGCCGCCACCTGCTCCCGACCCTTGCGCAGGAAGTCGCGTTGCCCCACCGCCTTGGGATCGGTGCGGTGGTAGATGGCGAAGATGGTGCCAATGGAGACGTTGGCGTCGATGTTGGAGGAGCCGTCCAGCGGGTCAAAGCAGACGACGTAGTCCCCGGCCCATTGCTGCGGCACGTCGATAACGTGGTCCTCCTCCTCGCTGGCCATGCCCGCCACGCAGCCGCTCTGCGTGAGCACGTCGACAATGGTGTCCTGGGCAATCCGGTCCAGCTTCTCCACCGTCTCACCCTGCACGTTCTGCTTCCCGGTGTTGCCCCACAGCTCAATGATGCCGGCGCGCTTGACCTGCGCGGAGATGATCTTCCCCGCCACGCCAATCTGCGTCATGAGCATGCTGAACTGGCCGCGCGCGTCGGGATATTGCGCCTGCTTGGCCATGATGTGCTGGGTGAGGGTCGGGAGGGTTTCGGGGTTGTTCATCTCGGTCTCCGTTGCGTCGACGCTCATGCCATAGCCTCCCTGCAGCGGCGATTCCAATGGGCGGACCACCCGCCCCTGGCCGCGGTTGGAGGAACAGCCCGGGATGTCCGCCCCATCCCCTCGCGCGCAGCCCCAGCCACTTCGTCCGTCCGTCGGGCCAACGTGCGTGCGTGCGCGGCGCCATAACCGCCGGGCCCGGGCCTCACAACCTCACTTCCGAGGTGGCGGTGCGCCCACGTTGAAGAAGTCGTCGTCGGGAAGCGGGGGCGTGGACTTCTCCCGCAACACCTTGAGCTCCTCCGGCGGCATGCGCGTGGTGGTGCTCCCGTCGACGGGCGGGGCCTGCGGCGGGTTGAAGAAGTCATCCTCCAGGGGACGAGGAGACGCGAGCGGGAGCGTGGTGGCGTTGGCCCCGTCGGGACCCAGGGCGCTGGCCGGGATGACCCCGTGGACGCGCTCCACCGGCGGCCAGGAGATGCGCGCGGGCTCCATGCGCTCCCACGCCGCGGGGCGGGGCAGGGCGGCCAGGTCCGCCACCGAGGGAATGTCCAGGTGGGCCTTCAGCAGGTCGGACAACTGCTCGCCCAGCTCGTCGGGGTGGTGCCCGCGCATGCACTCGAACAGCGCCTGCTCCATCTGCCGTGCGGTCTGGAAGCGCTTGCCCGGGTCCGGCTCCAGCGCCCGTCGACACACCTCGTCCACCTCCGGGGGGACCGCGGGGTGGTGCACGCTTGGCGCCACGAAGGGCTGCGTCACCACCGCCTGCGCCACCACGAAGTCGGTCTCGCCGTTGTACAGCGGGCGCCCCGTCAGGGCCTCCCACAACGTCACGCCCACGGAGAACAGGTCCGCGCGCTGGTCCACGGTCCCGCTCACAATGGCCTCGGGCGCCATGTAGTGCAGCTTGCCCTTGAGGATGCCCACCCGCGTCTGCGTGGCCCGGCCGCGCGCCTTGGCCACGCCAAAGTCCGTGAGCTTCACCTGCCCGGTGGCGGAGAGCAGCACGTTTCCCGGCGAGATGTCGCGGTGGATGAGCATGAGCGGCTCACCCCGGGGACCCACCGCGGTGTGCGCGTAGGACAGCCCGCGCAGCACCAACCACAACACGAACACCGTCACCGGGACCGGCAGGATGCGTGACCGCTGCGCGAGGGCGTTGATGAGGTGGTCCAGGTCCGCGCCGTGCACGAACTCCAGCACCATGAAGTGGTCACTGCCCTGCTGCTGGAAGTCCAACACCTGGACGATGTTGGGGTGCTGCAGGCTCATGGAGACGCGCGCCTCGTCGACGAACATCCGGATGAACTCGGCGTCGCGGGCGTGTTTCTCCAGGATGCGCTTGATGGTGACCAGGCGTGAGAAGCCGGCGGGCCCGGGTTGCTCCGCCAACAGCACCTCCGCCATGCCGCCCGCTCCCAGCCGCTTGAGCACGTTGTAGCGGCCCAGCACAAAGGGCTGCATTGGCATCTCTTCCACGCGCACTCTCCGACGGAAAATCCAACTTGTGGCGGATCACCTTGTCAAGCCGGTCACCGCGAGCCGTCGCGTCGCGGGTGATCCGGGATCGTGGCCTCCAGCTCCGCGGGATCCTCCAGCAGCGTTTCCTCGACGAGGGCAGCGTGTCCCACGGGGATGGTCGCCTCGTTGTTGGGTGGCCACGACGGAGCGGGCGCGTCACGGGGGCTGTTGAGCAGCGGCGCAAAGAAGTCGTCGACGGGCGGCGGGGGCGGCGGCGGCGGTTCCTCCCACCAGTCCGCCACCTTGGGAGCGGGCGCCACGCGGGTGGGCTCGGTGTGCACGCTCGACGTGGGGGGCAGACCCGGGAGGTCCAGCGGCGCGGGCGCGGCCAGCTTCTCCTGGCGCACCGGGCGGGGCAGCGCGTCCAGCTCGGCGGCGGGGATGACCCGCGTGTGCGTGCGCACCAGCTCGGAGAGGGATTCACCCAGTGCGTCGGGGTGGCTGCCGCCCAACAGCGCAAACAGCGCCTGCTCGAACTCCCGCGCGGTCTGGAAGCGCTTCAGCGGATCCTTCTCCAACGCGCGACGCACCACCTCGTCCAGCAGCGGCGGCACCTCGGGATTGAGCGTGGAGGGCGCCTGGAACGGCTGCTTCATCACCGCCTCTGCCACGTTGAAGTCGGTCTTGCCGGTGAACAGCACGCGCGTGGCCAGGCTCTCCCACAAGACCACGCCCGCCGCGAACAGGTCCGCGCGCGCGTCCACCTGGCCCGTGAGCAACGTCTCCGGCGCCATGTAGCGGAGCTTGCCCTTGAGCACGCCCACCTGCGTCTGCGTGCTGCGACCCAGGGCCTTGGCCACGCCAAAGTCCCCCAGCTTCACCTGGCCGCTCAGCGAGAGGAACACGTTGGACGGGGAGACGTCGCGGTGCACCAGCTGCAGCGGTTTTCCGTCGGGGCTGCACGCGGAGTGCGCATGGCTCAGGCCGCGCAACATGCTCCACGCCACGAACACGGAGACCTTCACCGGCAGGTGCCGCTTCTGTTGCGACATGGCCCGCAGCAACGCGCTGAGGTCCGCCCCGTGCACGAACTCCATGACCAGGTACGCGCCCAGCGGGTCGTCGTGGAAGTCCAGCACCTGGACGATGTTGGGGTGCTGCAACAGCATGCCCAGGCGGGCCTCGTCGCGGAACATCTGCAGGAACTCGGTGGCGCTTGCGTGCTCCGGCAACACGCGCTTGATGGTCACCCGACGGGCGAACCCCTTCGGCCCAGGTTGCTCGGCCAGGAGCACCTCCGCCATGCCGCCTTGTCCCAGGCGCTTGAGCACGTTGTAGCGGCCCAGCACAAAGGGCCTGAATCCCTCATCACTCAACGTTCCCGCTCCCCGTCACGCCGGTGGCCGTCCGCGTGCGCTCATGGCAGCCGTTGCGCGTGAGCATGTCAAGCCAGCGGCGGGTGGGCGCGTGGGCCCGACAGTTGTGTGCGCACAGCAGCGCGGCCTAAGGAAGACGCCCGGAACGCCCGCCGCGGTCGCGTCGGGGATGCAACGTCCAAGGACACGCCGTGGTCACCACCCGTCAGGGTCCCGAGTTCGTCGACGTCAAGACGGAGCTGAGCGCCGCGGAGCCCGGCCTGCCCACGGAGCGGCGCTGTCAGCTCACCGTGCTCACCGGTGCGCGCTCCGGCGCGGTCCTGGAGATCACCGGGGAGCGGGTGCGGGTAGGGAAGGGTGAGGACAATGACCTGGTGCTGCCCGACCCGACGGTGAGCCGGGATCACTTCGAGCTCATCAGCCAGGGCGACGGCTACCTGCTGCGCGACCTGGGCTCCACCAATGGCCTCTGGATCGACCAGTACCGCATCCGGGAGGCCTACCTGCGCCCCGGCGCCGTCATCAAAGCCGGTGACGTGCAGCTGCGTTTTGAGCCGCTGTTCAAGCCCATGGCCGTGCCCATGTGGCCGGAGAGCCATTTCGGCCAGCTGGTGGGGCGCAGCCCGCGCATGCGCCAGCTCTTCTCCCTGCTCAACCGCGTCTCCGCCACCGACGCCACCGTGGTCATCCTGGGCGAGACCGGCTGCGGCAAGGGCGCGGTGGCGCGGGCGCTGCATGATGCCAGCAGTCGCAAGGGCAAGCCGTTTGTCGTCGTGGATTGCGGTGCCATTGCGGAGAACCTGATCGAGAGCGAGCTGTTTGGTCATGAGCGCGGGGCGTTCACCGGGGCCACCAGCACCCGACGTGGCGCGTTGGAGCTGGCCGCGGGCGGCACGCTGTTCATCGACGAGCTTGCCGATCTCCGGCTGGACCTGCAGCCCAAGCTGTTGCGCGCGTTGGAGGAGCGGGAGTTCCACCGCGTGGGCAGCAGCCAGACCATCAAGCTGGAGGCGCGCATCATCGCCGCCAGTCAACGCGACCTGTGGCAGCACGTGCAGGCGGGGAAGTTCCGCGAGGATCTCTACTTCCGTCTCGCGGTGTTCACGTTGCCGCTCCCGCCGCTGCGCGACCGTCTCGAGGACATTCCGCTGCTGGCCGAGCAGTTCGCGCGGCAACTCCCCGGCGGCGACAAGCTGCTGCAGCGTCTCACCCCGGCCTTGATGCACCGCCTGGCGCAGCACCGCTGGCCGGGCAACGTGCGGGAGCTGCGCAACGTCATCGAGCGCGCGCTCTACCTCGCGGACGCCGACGACCTCGACGCCATCCTGCCGCCCTCGCCCATTGCCATGAACGTGGCCGGTCCGCCGCCCATCCCCATGGACGCGGTGCCTGCCGCCATGCCGGCCACCTGGGGGGGAGACACGCTGGAGCTCAAGGCGGACCTGACGCTGCCGTTCAAGGACGCCAAGGAGAAGCTCGTCGAGCAGTTCGAGGAGGCGTACGTGCGTCGGCTGCTGGAGAAGTCCGGCGGGCAGATCTCGTCGGCGGCGCGGGAAGCGGGCATTGACCGCAAGCACCTCTACACGCTGCTGAAGCGCTACAACCTCGGCACTGGCGAGGGCTGACCGTTGCGGCGCGCCGCCCGCGGACTATGACGTGGGCGCAATGTCCCTCCTGGCGCTCTATCTCTACCCGCTCTCCCTGGCGCTCATCTCCGTCGTGGTGGCGGTGCTGGAGCACTTCTTCCCGTGGCGCAAGGAGCAGAAGCAGCTGCGCGGGACCCTGCTCTCCGACTTCCTGCACCTCGTCTTCAACGGCCACTTCCTCGGCGTCATCCTCTACGGCATCGCCGCCACGCACCTCCTGCCGCACCTGGATCACGCGTTGGCGCAGGCGGGGCTGACCACCTGGGTCTACCGCAACCTGGCGTCGGGCTGGCCGGTGGCGGTGCAGATCGTGGTGGCGCTTCTCGTCGTGGATTTCCTCCAGTGGGGCGTGCACAACCTGCTGCACCGCGTGGGATTCCTGTGGGAGACGCACAAGGTCCACCACAGCGTGGTCGACGGGGAGATGGACTGGATTGTCTCCTTCCGCTTCCAGTGGACGGAGGTGGTGGTCTACCGCGCGCTCCTCTATGTGCCGCTGGCGTTCCTCGGCTTCTCGTCGACAGCGGTGATGGTCCACGCCATCTTCGGCACACTGATTGGGCATCTCAATCACGCCAACCTGGACCTGGGTCACGGGTGGTGGCGCTACATCCTCAACAGCCCGCGGATGCACATCTGGCACCACAACTACGACGGGGATGCGCGCACCACGGTGAACTTCGGAATCATCTTCAGCCTGTGGGACTGGATCTTCGGCACCGCGTCCATGCCCGACCAGCCGCCGCCCCGCCTCGGTTTCGCCGGCGTGGAGACGTTTCCGAAGAGCTTCTTCGCCCAGGAAGCGTGGCCGCTGACCCGGCTCCTACCGTCGACGCGCTGGGGCACGCTGACCGCAAGCGCGGTTGGCGCCGGGGTGCTGGTGTTGGGGTGGGTGTTGCATCAGCCGCCCGTGCGTGAGGTGCGCACGCCGTTGTTGGGAGAGCAGGCCGCGTCATCACAGCCATCCGCTGCATCCACGGTGACGCCGGACGCGTATGCCTTCAGCGTCGACGACGCGACGGCCGCGCTGGGCTCCTTTGGAAACGACGCCAAGGCCGCGGGTTACGGGCGTCCCGACGTCATGGTGAGCGTCCGTGAGCTGGCGCGAGCGCTGGGAAGTCCTCGCTTGGTCCTGCTCGACGTCCGTCCCAGGAAGCGTTTCGAGGAGGGCCACATCCCGTCCGCGCAACCGCTCTGGCGTGATGACTACTCGACGGAGGCGCCCATCCCGGGTCTCTCCCGTCCCCGCGACGAGCTCGAACGCGCGCTTCGCGCTCGCGGCGTGTCGTCGGAGTCCGTGGTGGTGCTCTACACCGACGGTGGTCCCGAGGCGCATCGGCTGTGGTGGACGCTTCGGGAGGTGGCGGGTCGGGAAGTGCGCATCCTCGACGGAGGTCTGCTGGCGTGGAAGGAAGCAGGGCATGGGCTGGCCGGGGGCGTCCCGCGTGCGTCGACGGAAGGCAACGTGGTGCTCTCCGCGCCCTTGCAGCCGCCGCGCCTGACGTGGAGTGAGCTCGCGTCCTTCCGCGCCTCCGGCGTGACGTTCGTGGACACGCGCTCGCGCGACGAGTTCGACGGCAGGAAGCAGCACGACGAGGCCGGGCGCGCCGGTCACATTCCGGACGCGGTGCACCTGGAGTGGGTACACGTGTTCAAGCGCTCCAACGGCACGCTGCGCGCCCCCGACGAGCTCCGCGCCTTGTTCCGCGAGCACGGCTTGTCCGCTGACTCGCGGGTGATGACCTACTGTCAATCCGGAACGCGCTCGGCGGCGGTGTACTTCGCGCTCATGCAGACCGGCGTGTCGACGGAACAGCTGGTCAACTACGACGGCTCCTGGGCCGAATACAGCCGGCTCGACCTGGCCGCTGCGACGGATTCCCCGCCGGCGGCAACGCAGCGTTGACCCTCTTGGTCCCCTGCGCCCCAAAGGCGTGGTGAGGGCGTGACGGGGGGGCCTCGCTGAACACCCAGGCAGCGGGGGGCCCCCCAGGAGGTGTTCATCG
>JBFMGU010000173.1:0-22566 GCA_040752415.1 Myxococcota bacterium | reverse complement strand
TTGGGAGTGCGGTCTGAAATACCGCTTTGGCTCGGGCTGTGCGGGCTCAACGGGGAGTCTTCCCAGAAGCGAAGGAACTGTTGGCCAGGTACCTGGCAGCTCAGGCGATTCCGGCGTTCTTCAGCACGTCCATGGCGCCGTAGTCGGCGTCGGTGGTCCAGCCCCAGTCCAGCTCGTTGTAGAGCTTGCGCCGCTGGTCGTGGGTCCACGCGCTGACGTCGAGGAGCGGGTTCAGCCGGTCCTTGAGGGTCACCAGCTTGTCGTGCAGCGCGGTGCGCACGTTGTCCTGCAGGAGCGGATCGTCGTCGGCGTGGGTGATGGCCAGGTTGGTCTTCTCGCGCGCCTCCTGGACTTCCTTGAAGCGCTTGGAGAACGCCTCCTCGTCGACGTCGGGCGAGGGCGGGCCGCCGTGATTGGCCAGCGCGGCTTCCACCGCGGTCTCGGCGTCCTGGTACACGCTGTTGCTCGTCTGGATGTCCAGCGGCGTGCCCGGCAACGCCCGCACCACCACACCCAACGCGGCGAGGCCGCCCTTGGACACAAAGTCCTGCACCGCCATGGCCTGGTTGGCGGGCACCGGTGAGCGACGCAGCTCGCGCACCAGCGCATCCACCGCACCCTCGTCGGCGCCGGCCTTGCGCGCGGCCGCACGCAGGTCCACCGACGGGCTCGCCAGCAGCCGCAGCTCGTTCTCGCCGAGACGGAGGGTCGCCTCCACGGTGCGCTTGTGCCCGCCGCCGTCCACGCGCGTGTCGCGCAGGTTCAGGCCCACGGCGGTGCTCAGCACGGAGATGACCTCGTCGTTGAGCTCCGCGCCCTTGACCTTGTCGTCGGAGAAACGCGCGCCCAGGGTGAGCTGGCGGAAGCCGGTGACCGGTCGACCGTTCTGCAGCTCCGTCACCTGGTCCACGGTGGCAAACACGCCCTTCGCCTCGTTGCCGGAGAGCCAGGTGCGCGCGGTGACGTCGTGGGCCAGCGTGCGCGCGGTGCTCAGGCGACCGCTCTCCGCCACGCGCTTGTCGGTGACCGTGTTGTGCTCGGACTTGCCGCGGTTCCACAGCGCCCAGGAGAAACCCACGGACCGCGTGGTCTGCTTGGACTTCTCCATGCCCAGCTGCAACGCGCGCACGCCGTGGGGCAGCTTCGCATTCACGCGGTCCACGACGTCGAGGGACGCGGCGGTGTCCTGCAGCGCCTCCGCCACGTCGTTGACGGGCAGGCGGCCCTCCATGGCCGCGGCGTAGGCCTGCTTGCCCGCCGGCGTGTCGAGGTCGATCTCGTAGGACTGCGTGAGCGCCTGCGCGCGGGCTCCTTCCAGGCCCACCACGGCCACCAGCGCACGACCTTCCACCGCCACCGCCTGCACCTTGGACGGCGTGACCTGGATGCGCACCTTGGATCCTTCTCCCCGCTGCACGCTGAACGCGAACTCGCCACGCAGCGTCACGCGCCCGGCCAATCCCACCCCGGCCACGCTGAGGTCGGCGGAGAGGGCCACGTCGCCGTGGGTGCGGACGGTGAGCTCGTCGTGGGGGCGCAGGGAGAGCGGGCGGCTGAGGTCCAGCTTGGGACGGATGGCCTCCACCAGCGCGCTCTTGCGCGAGCCGTCACCCAGTTGCGCGGCCTCTGGCGCGTCGAGGTGCGTGACGTAGGTGACCTCCTGGCCGCGACCACCCCGGCCGCTGATTCCCGCCGCCACGATGCCCACGCGCAGCCCCACGCTGGCAGCGCCGTCGACGGAGCGCGTGCCCTTGATGACCACGCGGTGCTTCCCGGCCAGCGCGGGCACGTCGCTCACGGCGCCCAGGTCTTCCACCTCGTTGGAGACGTGGACATGGCCCGCCACGGAGACGGCCAGCCGCCCCAGCTTCCCGTCCCACTCCCGCGTGCTCGTGAGGATGGCGTCCAGGCGACGGTCACCAAAGCCCACGCGCCCGTCGAGCCCGTTCGCGGTTCCGTCGGGGCGGGTGTGGTTGAACGCGCCGCCCACGCGCACCATGCCTTGGCCCGCGCCCATCACCACGCTGTGCTCGGTGGTTCCCGTGGCGTCGGTGCGTGCTGTGCCGTAGGAGCCGCTGACGCCCTCGGTGTTCACCACTCCGTGCGCGGTGAGGCCCTTGGAGGTTCCGTCGGGTTGCCCGCGGAAACGGTCCACGCGGACGTCCAGGTGGCTGTGGGCAATCTCGCCACGGGCGGCCAGGCGGGCGGTGCCGTTGCGCGGATTGTTGGCGTCCTCGTGCCCGGCCTCGAAGCGCACGCCCACACCGGTCCATTCCACGCGACCGCCACGACGCGCCACGCCCTCGTCGGAGCGGTGCACCACCTCACGGCCCAGCGCGGTGGTGACGGAGCCCTCCGGTGGCACGCTGGCCTCCACGCGGGTGTGGGTCTCGTGGGTGACGCCGTCGGCGGTGACGCTGGTTCCCACGCTCACGCTGCCGCCCCGCGTGGGCGCGTTCACCTCCACCGTCACGGTGCGGTCCACCACCACGTCGCTGGAGGCGTCGCGGGAGCCCACGGTGAGGCGCGCGGTGCCGGCGTCGGCGTCCACCGTCCCGCTCACCACCGACGAGAGCCCGCTGCCCAGGTTCTCCACCGAACGCTCCAGCGTGACGGAGGGCAGGTTCCCCGTGGTGGTGGCTTCCACGTGCGTGTTGGTGACGACGTCAAGTCCCACGCTCCGGTGGTCTGCGCCAACCGTCACGCGTCCTGCGGTCGTGCCGTTGTCGTTGGTCAGCACCGCGTCGATGCCCGCGCCGTAACCGCCGGTGGACTCGTCGCCCACGGTGCCGGAGACGGAGAGGCCGGCGGTGAAGCCGCTGTCGCGCAGCTCCGTGTTGCCGTGCGCGCGCCAGCCGAGCCGATCCGCGCCGGTGCCGTGGGAGCCCTCGTCGGTGGCGGTGACGTTGATGACGCTGGTGTTGGCGCTGATCTCGGAGACCACGCTCCCGCTGAGCTCATTGCGGAAGTTGGTGTCGGTGTTGACGGTTCGCACCGACCCGGAAGCAGTCACCCGGCCCGTGGTGACGCCGTGGGTGTTGCTGAGCAGCGCGTCAATGGAGCCGTTCCATCCGCTGGTGCCGGCCTCTCCCACGGAGCACGCGCCCACCACGGAAGCTTCGATCCCGTCGCCCCGCACCGTCCCGACACCGTTGAAGCGCCAGGTGTGGAGGTCCGCGCCGGTGCCCCGTTTCCCCTCGTCCAGCACCTCCAGGCGCGCGGCACCGGTTTGGGGATCCACCTCGGCACGGGCGGTCACGGAGGTCACGCGGTGGAAGTTGTTCGGCTCGTCGGTGGTGCGCCGGGTTCCTCCCACGGTGGCGTTGCCGCGGGTTCCGTCGGGGCCCACGTGCCCGTTGAGGTCCGCGGTGACGTTCCACGCGTTCATGGTGGCCGCGCCGTCGGAAACCACGCCGTTGAGGGTGGCATCCACCGCCCCGCCCACCACGTCGACGTGGGCCTCCACCGACGTGTCCCGCGTGCGTCCGTTCACCATGCCGGTGTTTGCCAGGCGGCCGCGTGCGTGCACCTCCGGTCCGTCCTGGCCCAGCCCAGCGCGCAGGCTCCCCGCCACCTCCCGACGACGACCCGCCGCTGCATCCTCCACCGCGCGCAGCGTGTTGAACTCTCCTTCCACGACGCCCGTGCCTGCCCGGCCCGTGACGCCGTGGGTGGTGGTGACCACCTCGGTCCCGCGGCTGAGCACGGTCGTGCGACGCAGTGTCCCCGCACCCTGTGGTCCGTTGCCGTCGACCGCCACGTTGACGGTGACCTCGTCGCGCGTGCGCACGTTGCCGCGGGTGCGGTCCACCGTGGTGCTGGCCGTACCGCGCACGCCGGTGCGGTCCGTGGTGACGTGCAGCTCACCGTTGGCGTCGAGGGTACCGCTCACGCTGCTGCGATAGATGCGTCCCCGGCCGTTCACGGCGCCACCGTCGGGCGTCAGCGTCCCCTCGAGCACGCCGTCGTGCAGGTCCTCCTCGCCCTCGGCGGTGCGACGCTCCACCGTCCCACCCACCGTGGCGCCCACCGTGGTCCCGTCGGTGCGGACCTCCACGGTGTGTCCGGTGGTGCGCGTGGTGCCCCGCTCGTCGACGGTGACAGCCCGACCGGCGGTGCCCGCGTTGCCGGAGACCAGGCCGTTGGCGTCGAGACGGACGTTGAGCACGGAGTTGCGGACAAAGCTGTTCCGACCGTCCTGCACGTCGGTGGTCCGCCCCACGGCCACGGCGGCCGCGTTCGAGTCCACACCCGCCGCCGCCGTCGTGGTGGTCCCCGGTGCGCCGGGCACCGTTCCGCGCACCATGGCGCCGGTGGGATCCAGCCGCACGTCCAGCGCGCGCGTTCCCAGGGTGAAGGTCCGGTTCACCGCCGGGACCGGGATCTCCGGACCCGTGGGACGACGCCCCCGCTCCATGACGTCGGCCACCGGGTCTCCCGCCGGCTCGGTGGGCTGGCGCACACCCGTGGTGACGTCGGGCGCGGCACCCGGACGCGACACGGTCGTGGTGTTGGGCAGCCCCGGCGCGGTCCGGCCCTCCGCCGTGGGGGACGGGCTGGTGCCACCTGGCAGGCGGGTGATGGGCGGCATGGCTCCGTCATCCTGCCCGACGGAAACGCACAGAGCAAAGCCCCCGCATCCGTCGTGGAACGGATTTGCTGATCAGGTTTTCAGGGGGAGGAAGGCCCGGTGCTCCCGCGGAGGATGGCGACGGGAGCGCCGGGTCGGAACCGGGTCAGTACAGCGATGAGTAGATCAGGCGTTCCCAGTCGGTGCCGCCGTTGAGGGAGTTGTTTCCGCAGCGATAGCCGGAATTGAGCGAGTTGCCGCCGGTGTGCCAGCACATGCGCAGCTCACCCTGGGAGCTCGCGGTGTCGCAGCTGTTGCGCTGCACCGCCTCGCCCGCCGGCGCAAATCCCCACGAGTACGACGGGCTGAAGTACCACGCCACGCCGTCCGCCTCGTGCTTGGCGCTGCTGTTGTTACCCACGTCGAACAGCACGTCCTCCCGGAGTCCCTGGGCGGCCAGCGTCAGCGTGGTGGAGCCCACCGGACGACACGCCAGCAGGAGCCGGGCACCCCCACATCCCGCCAGCAACGGGTCCAGCGGGTTGGTGTCCGAGTAGCGGTCCTGGAAGCACAGGCTCCACCCGGTCAGATCCGCCTCCGGAACGTCCTGCAGGATGCCGCTGAAGGTGAACAGCTCGCTGTCGCAGAACTCGTCGCATCCGTCGCCATTCACGTTGTTCCCGTCGTCACACTGCTCAATGGGCACCAGGATGTCGTCGCCGCACACCTCGGGCTTGCAGGTGCTGGAGCAGTTGTCGCCGTCAATCCGGTTGTTGTCGTCGCAGATCTCGTTGCCTTCCAGGGTGCCGTTGCCGCACTCCAGCTGGCACTGCGGATCACAACCGTCCTCTGCGTCCAGGTTGCCGTCGTCGCACTGCTCATTGGGCGTCTGCTCCCCGTTGCCGCAGACTTCCGGGACGCAGGCCGCGGAACATCCGTCGCCGTCGGCGTTGTTTCCGTCGTCGCACCCCTCCAGGAACGTGCTCACGGACGCCACGTGCATGAGGGGAACGGCCTGCACGGACTCGTTCTCGTCGCAGAAGTTGGGGTCGCCGGCCAGGGCATTGGCGGGGCGGCCAGCGTCAAACAGCACCACCACCTGCGGCGGCCCATCCCGTCCCTCCAGCACCACGCGCGCCCACGCCAGGCCAGCATCCCGGTCGGGCGCGCCGGGAAGCTCCACGGACCAGACGTGCGTGCCGGTGGACAGGTGGGCCAGCAGGGCCGGGTCGCGCAGGGGCGCGCGGCCCACGTTGGTCTCGCAATCGCAGCCCGTACCCGCGTCCACCACGGGGAGCGGAAGGCCGTCCACCGTGACGTACAGCGGCGACGGGGTCCCCTCGCAGTCATAGCCCGCCCACTCCAGCGTGGCGGCGCGCAGGAGCGTGTCCTGCACCACGTTGTCACCGCAGCGCTCCAGCAGGCAGCCCGCGGCGCACCCGTCGCCGTCGGTGGCGTTGCCGTCGTCGCATTCCTCGGCGGGAACCCACTGGCCGTCACCACAGACCTCGGCGTGGCACGCCGCGCTGCAGCCGTCGCCGTCGACGGTGTTTCCGTCGTCGCACTGCTCGACCGGCAGCAGGGAGAACTCCGCGACGCCGTCCACGTTGCTGACCTCGGGCCCGTCGCACCAGACCTCGGAGCGGCCCTCGGACACACCCGGGCGCGACTCGAAGATCACCACGTCGCGGCTTGCTCCGGTGTCATCCGTCAGCTCCAGCACCACCCAGCCGATGAAGTTCTCCCCGCCGGGGAACCGCAGGCCGCCCCGGTGCATGGCCGGGGTCAGCAGCGCGGGGTCCACCGGGAATGCCGCGTAGGGCGCCGGGCAGTCACACAGCAGGTCCCCGCCGTCGGAGTGCACCACCTCCTGGCCATCCAGGAAGATCTGCAGCGTGCCCGGCTGGCAGCGCGCGCCGCCCACCAGGATGCGCGCGGAGACCACCGGCGCCGTGACGTCGGCAACAATGTTGTCGCCACACACGTCCAGCGTGCACGTGGCGGAGCAGCCGTCGCGCTCCACCGTGTTTCCGTCGTCGCACTCCTCGTCGCCGGTGTGGATGCCGTTGCCGCAGGCCGTCAGCGTGCAGTTGACGTCGCACCCGTCGCCGTTGATGTCGTTTCCGTCGTCACAGACCTCCGTGCCGCGGATGACGCCGTCGCCGCAGAAGTCCGTCTGGCAGGTGCTGGAGCACCCATCACCGTCAACCTGGTTGCCGTCGTCGCACAGCTCGCCCGGACCCACGTTGCCGTCGCCACAACCCTCCGTCAGGCACTGTGGCGAGCAGCCGTCGCCCGGCGTGGTGTTCCCGTCGTCGCATTGCTCGTACACCGCGAGGTAGTAGCCGTAGCCGTCGTCGCTGTACGAGCCCGCGGCGCACAGGTCCTGCTCCCGGCGCTGGGCGTCGTCCCCGCCATTGGCGTCAAAGATCACCGCCTCCCGGCTGCCTTCCGTCCCCTCCACGGTCACCACCACCCAGGCCACGTACACGTCCGGCGGGAACGAGGTGCCAAACCCCATGAACGGACGCACCAGCGAGAGGTACTCCGGCGCCGTGACGCGCAGCGTCTGGATGCCCGGCGCGCACGTGCAGCCCGCGGGGTTGGCGGGGACGGTGAACGTGGGGCTCTCGGTATCGACGTGGAAGGAGATCAGACCGTTGCCGCCAGCGCAGTCCGCGGCCAGCCAGGTGAACTGCAACGCCGTCACCGTGCCCAGGTCCGTCGTCACGTTGTTGCCGCAGGCGGTGGGCGTGCAGTTGGAGTCGCAGCCGTCGCCGTCCACCGCGTTGTGATCGTCGCAAGCTTCACCCGCGGTACGGATGCCGTTGCCGCAGGCGGTGAGGGTGCAGTTGTTGTCGCACCCGTCACCGTTGATGCGGTTGCCGTCGTCGCACTCCTGGCCGGGATCAACCACGCTGTCGCCGCAGCGCTCCACCTGGCAGGTGCTGTTGCACCCGTCGCCGTCGGTGGTGTTGCCGTCGTCGCATTGCTCGGTACCCGTGGGGATGCCGTTGCCGCAGGCGGTCACCGTGCAGTCGTAGTCGCACCCGTCGCCATTGACGCGGTTCCCGTCGTCGCACGCTTCGTCACCCGCCGGGATGCCGTTGCCGCACGCGCTGGGGTTGCAGTCCGCGTCGCACCCGTCGCCGCTGTCGGTGTTGCCGTCGTCGCAGCCCTCACCCACGTTGACCACGCCGTTGCCGCAGCCCGGGACGGTGCAGTTCCAGTCGCACCCGTCGTCGTTGAGCGCGTTGCCGTCGTCGCACTCCTCCTCGACGCCGGGCAGGCCGTCACCGCAGTACTCGGCCAGGCACGTCTCGCCGCAGCCGTCGACGTTGCTGGTGTTGCCGTCGTCGCACTCTTCGCCCAGGGAAGGCTGGAGCACGCCGTCACCGCAGCCCTCCTCGCGGCAGACCGCGTTGCAGCCGTCGCCATTGACGGTGTTTGCGTCGTCGCACTGCTCACCCTGGTCTGCCTGGACCTGGCCGTCGCCGCAGTTGGGGAGGAACTCGCGCAGGCACGTGCTGCTGCACCCGTCGCCGTCGACGGTGTTGCCGTCCTCGCACTGCTCGCCCAGGCCGGGTTGGAACACGGAGTCGCCACAGCCGGCGGCCTGGCAGTTGGGCAGGCAGGGGCCGGCCAGGGAGTTGGCTGCGCCGTCGTCACACGCCTCGCCGGGGCCCACGTCGCCGTCACCGCAGAACGCGCTGGGGCCGCCGCTGCTGGTGGAAGTGCCGGTGCCGCCGCTGGAGGACACGTCGCCACTGGAGGAGGACGTGCTGCCATTGGATGACGAGGTGCCGCCATTGGACGACGAGGTGCCGCCGTTGGACGACGAGGTTCCGCCGTTCGACGACGAGGTTCCGCCATTGGACGAAGAGGTCCCGCCATTGGATGACGAGGTTCCGCCATTGGATGACGAGGTTCCGCCATTGGACGACGAGGTCCCGCCGTTGGAGGACGACGACGTGCTCCCGCTGGAGGACGGGTCTCCGCTCGACGACGAGGAGCTCGTGGGATCTCCGCTGGACGACGACGTGCTTGACGTCTCGGTCCCACCCGAGCTGGAGGAGGAAGAAGAACTGCCCGAGGGGGAACACCCCACGGCGAGTGCCAACATTGCCGCGTACGTCGCGGCGCGAACGGTGCTGCGCATCAAGATGCCTCGAAACGGTTGTTGGTGTTGCGCGCCGGTCCCTATCAGCGCCCCCCGACGTCGGTCACCGAAATTCGACGAAGCGCTGCGAATCCCACGGCCCACCCTCCGACGAGACGGACGGGCGCGACCGTTCGCGAAGGCGGTTGGGTTGTGCGAAGGGCGCACGAGCCCCGACGAGACCTCGAGGTGTCCCGCGTTGCTTCAGTTGGGGATGGGCGCAACGTGGAGCGGGTCAGCCTTCCTGCGAGAGGGGCAGGTAGAACTGCTTCACGTAGTCCAGGACCATGCGGTCGGTGTTGTAGCGCGGCAGGTTGGTCTTCATGGACGAGCGCATGCGCGCCACCCACTTGCGCGGGATGCCCTTCTCGTCGCGGTCGAAGAACTCCGGGATCACCTGCGTGATCAGCGTGTGGTACAGCGCGCCCGCGTCCAGGCGGTCCTGCTCAATGGGGTCCTGGACCTCGCGGCTGTCGCCGATGTTGAAGCCGTTGGTTCCGTCGGTGGCCTCGGCCCACCAGCCGTCCAGGATGGAGCAGTTGAGCGTGCCGTGCGCCACCACCTTCTGGCCGGAAGTGCCGGAGGCCTCACGCGGACGACGCGGGTTGTTCAGCCACACGTCGACGCCACGCACCATCAGGCGCGCCAGCTCCATGTCGTAGTCATCCATGAAGATGACCTTGCCCTTGAAGCGCCCGTCCTCCGCCACGTGCAGCACGCGCTGCATCTCGTGCTTGCCCGCGTCGTCCTTGGGGTGCGCCTTGCCGGCGAAGATCACCTGCACCGGGCGGGACGGATCGCCAAAGATCCTCGTCGCGGCGGAGATGTCGCTGAACAGCAGCGCCGCGCGCTTGTAGGTGGCGAACCGCCGCGCGAAGCCGATGGTGAGCGCGCCCGGGTCCAGCATGGTGGCCGCCTCGCTCACCGCACTGTCGCCTTCACCGCGGTACAGCAGGATGTTGGCCAGGCGCTGGCGCAGCTCCTCAATGCACTCGCGACGCAGCTGGTTGCGCATGCTCCACAGCGCGTCGTCGGGGAGGGCGTCCAGCTTCTTGAACGTCTCCGGGTCATCCTGGCGCTTCCACCACTCCGCGCCCAGTGCCTGGTCCAGCAGCTTGCGCGCGCGTGGCGCCGTCCACGTGGGCACGTGGATGCCGTTGGTGACGTGGCCAATCGGCACGTCGTCCTCACGGAGGCTGGGCCACAGGTCGCGCCACATGGTGCGGCTCACCTTGCCGTGCAGCTCACTCACCGCGTTGGTGTGCTTGCTGCTCTTCAAGGCCACCACCGTCATGCAGTAGCGCTCGTGCTGGCTCTTGGGGTCCAGCTTGCCCAGCGCCTGGAACTCCGTGGGGCTCAAGCCCAGGTCGTGGCGCATCACGGCCAGGTAGTCCTCCAGGATCTCCGCCGAGAAACGATCATGACCCGCCTGCACGGGCGTGTGCGTGGTGAACAGGCAGCGCTCCTTCACCCAGCGGTGCGCCTGCTCGAACTTGATGCCCTCCTGCACCATGCGCTCGCGCGCCAGCTCCAACGCCAGGAACGCGCAGTGGCCTTCATTCATGTGCCACACCGCCGGCTTGATCCCCATGGCGCGGAGCGCGCGCACGCCGCCAATGCCCAGGATCATCTCCTGTGCAATGCGCGTGTGATCGTCGCCGCCGTAGAGGCGGGCGCACAGGCGCCGCGCGGCGTGGTCGTTGGCCGGCACGTCGCTGTCCAGCAAGAACAGGGGCACGCGGCCCACGTTCACGCGGTAGATGTGCAGCCGCACCGGCCGGCGACCCACGTCGACCACCACCTCCACAGGGCTGTTGTCCGGGTTGCGCACCAGCTGGCCGGGGAACTGGTCCACGTCGAGCCGCGGGTACCGCTCACGTTGCCAGGCGCTGTCAATGTGCTGCTGGAAGTAGCCCTCCCGGTACAGCAGCGTCATGCCAAACAGCGGCAGTCCCACGTCGGAGGCGCTCTTGATGTGGTCGCCGGCCAGCACGCCCAGGCCGCCCGCGTAGATGGGCAGGCTCTCATGCAGGCCCACCTCCGCCGAGAAGTAGCCAATGCCCTTGTCGGCGAGCTGCGGGTAGTCGGTGGCCACGCGCGTCTTCTTGTCGCTCAGGTAGTCGTTGAGCCGCGTGGAGACCTTGTCCAGCGCCGCCAGCATCTCCGGCTGGTCGGCCAGGCGCTTCATGTGCTCGGGGGGAACCTGGCGCAGCAGCGCAATGGGGTTGTGCTTCACCGCGCGCCAGCGCGCCTTGTCAATGCGCTCGAAGAGCTCCTGCGCGTCGGGGTTCCACGTCCACCACAGGTTGTTGGCGATTCGATAGAGCTGGTTGAGGAACGCTTCCTGAGTCAACGCCATGTTCTGGACTCCCAAGGGCACGCCTGGGCTGCGGGTCGTGCTGATGGCTCCCGTTGAGGGGTCGGGCAGCATGCCTTCAAGGTGCTCCGCCGCCAAGCCGTTTTTCCGGTGGCCTCAAGCGACGGCACCACCTGGGACATCCACCCCGTGGACGGGCGTCCCCACGGGCGGCAGGACGAGGCCGCGTCAAAGTCAGGTACAGCGCCGCACGGACGGTGGGGGAAACGAGGACGGCGGCGCCAATCCGGGTTAAGAACAGGGACGTGAGCCAGTCCCAGCGACCCAAGGCGCCCGGCGCGGATCTGTCCCGGGTGGACGTGGAGCCGGTGATGAAGCCCGCCGGTCTGGGTGGGCTGACGCTGTCGCTGGATGCGCCGGAGGAGCTGACGCCCGAGGATCTGGCCGCGCGCGCCACGGTGGGGTTTGCGCTGGACCTGGAGCCCGTGCTTCCCGGCCCGCCGGTGGGCAGTGAGCGCCTGCTGCTGGAAACCGACCCCGACGCCGCGGCCCGTCTTGGCGTGCGCGCGGACGCCCCGGCGCCCGTGGTGGACCCGGCTCCCCCGACGGACGCCCTGGCCTCGCCCACGCCCGCCGCGCGGGACGCGCACTGGGACGTCGACGTGGAGCCGGTGCTGGAGCCGCCCGCGTTCCTGGAGCCGCCGCCCCCGCCGCCCAGCTTCTCGTCGGAGCCTCCGCCTCCCGACCCGGCCCCTCCCGTCGAGGCGCAGCTTCCGGAAACGCTGGAGCCTCCGCCGCCACCCGCGGCCGCGCCCGTCACGCCCGTCGTGGAGACGCCGCCGGTGATGCCGTCCATGCCGCCGGTCATGGAAGTGCGGCCCGCGCCCCCTCGTCGACCGGTGAAGCAGGATGACGGCGCCCGACGCTACCCGCGCGCCTTTGCCTGGGCGGGTCTGGGGGAGAGTCCCTCGTTCGCGCCCGCGCACGCTCCCTCCCGACGTACCCGCGCCCCCGCGCCCGAGGCCACCGGCACGTCCCTCATGGAGGACATGCTGGATCTGGCCGCGGTGGGTCGTGATGACAAGGGTGTGATGGAGATGCACCTCATCTTCAAGGAGGAGGTGTTGCGCGGGTTGGTGTGCAAGCTGCGCTTCGAGGCGGCGGGGCTGCAAGCGCTGTTCGTGGCGCCGGATGAGACGGTGCGACGCTACGTGGAAAGCACCGCCAATGATTTGCTGGACCGCATGAGACGGAGGGGCATGAAGGTCGGGGGCTGGACAGTCGAGGTTGCAAGGTGAAGCTCACAACCCGCACCAACATCCCGTGGAGGCGTCGCGCCATGGCCCTGAGACGTCGGGGCGCGCACCGTGTTGCCCGATTTGTCAGCATGTGCCTGGAGGCGGTGGGGGAGCTGGGGGAGGTGTGGCAGCCCGTCCGTCGTCATGACTTTGGCGTGGGGCAGGGCAGGCCGGTGGTGCTGCTGCATGGCTTTGGTGCTCCGCGTCGCATCCTGCACGTGCTGGAGCGACGCCTGCGCAACAACCTGGGCGTGGCGGTGATGAGCTTCCACCTTCCCGGGCTGGGCGGCGCCTTTGGCAAGCACAGCATGGAGGCGGAGGCCGCGCGGCTGAGCGAGAAGCTGGAGCGCCTGTGCCAGCGTCACAATGTCAAGGAGTTTGACATCATCGGGCACAGCAAGGGCGGGCTGATGGCGCGTTACCTGGCGTCGTCGACGCCCATTGGTAGCCGGGTGCGCACGGTGATCTCGCTGGGCTCACCGTTCTCCGGGGCGCCGCTGGCGCTGCTGGGCATCTTTGCCATTGGCGCGTTCTCCAAGACCGTCTGGGACCTGGTGCCGCTCAGCACGTTCCTGCGCCAGATGCGCAAGCGGAAGCTGCCGCCGCACGTGCGCATGGTCTCGGTGGCGGGGAGCCTGGACACCATTGCGCCGGCGTTTCTCTGTCGCGTCCCCACCGACGCGGGCGCGCCCGGCATGGTGCACAACTACGTCATCAACGGCGTGGGCCACTCCAGCCTGCTGGTGTCCCGTCGCGTGTTTGCGATCATCCAGAGTGAGCTCACCCGGCACCGACCGCCCACGGTGGCGGAGGTGCGACGCATCCAGTCGCGCTTCCCGCCCGACGAGGGATTGGCCCGCAAGCCCGGTCGCAGCGCGGGTTGAGTCACGGCGTGTCGCACGAGAGAGTTAAGTTGCCCATCTGGTCCTGATCGCCTCCAGTGGACCACGACCTGGAGTGCGGCGGGCCCTCGCCGCCCTGGTCAGCGTCGAGCGGTTTGGACAACCGTCAAGGCTCCACGCGCCACGAGACAACGCCTCGCCCGACGTCAGTGAGCCCCAGGGCTGTTCGGCCCGTTATGAACGCGCTCGGCGCTGGCCAGGGCGGCGAGGGCCCGCCGCACTCCAGGTCGTGGTCCGCTCACGACGTCTGCAATCCCACTGCGCATCTTGTTCTGACGCAGCCGCTTGGTCTTACCCGTGGTGCTCGCGCGGAGAGCGCGCCCTTCAGCGCCCTGACGAGATCCGCGAGGAGATCCTGGTCGTCAGCGGGGTGACGACGAGCCCGGCTCAAGCGGTCCTCGGTACAACCGTGCCTGTCCCGACGAGGGATTGGCCCGCAAGCCTGGTCGCAGCGCGGGTTGAGTCACGGGACCGGCGCCATGGCCTTGTGCCGGCCCGCCGCCTCGCGCCGCATCCGCTCAATCTCCTTGCGCAGGAACGCGTCGTCGAACTTCTCCCCGTCCTCCTCGCGCTGGAACAGGTATGCGTAGCCCACGCCCCCCAGCTCCCCGGCGAGCATGCGCTCCAGGAGGTGGATGGCCTCGTCGGTGCGGCCGTTCTGGTGCAGCGCCTCGGCATAGGTGTGGTTGATCTGCCCGTCGAGGCCACCCGCAAGTCGACGCGCCCGGTCCGCCATGTCCAGCGCCTCACGCTTCTCCGCCGGCGTCAGCCCACCGCGCTGCAACAGCGACCACGCGTAGCCGTTGGCCATGTGCTTGTCGTCGGGGACCAGCTGCACGGCCCGTTCGTACACCGGCGCGCACAGCTCCCAGTCCTTGGCGCGGACGCACTCATAGGCCAAGACCTTGAGCGCACCCAGCAGCTCCGCGGCGTTGGCCTGGGGCACGCCGGCCTGCACCGGCAACGGGTCCAGCCGGAGGAGGAGGCGGAGCTGGCGCCAGGTGCACTCATCATCATGTTGACGACGACACACGGCCACCTTCAGCGCCAGCACCGCGGGGTCGTGGGGGTCCAGCACCAAGCCCGTGTCGGCGTGACGCTCCGCCAGCGCCAGCTTGCTGGACTCCAACGCGGCGAAGCCCACGGAGGCGTGGTAGGCGGGATTGTCGCGCGGGTGCATGGCCTGGCCCATGACCAGCAGGACCACCAGTGCGTAGGCCAGGTGCCCCGCCAGCGACGGGGGCGAGAACGCGCCCTGCCGCTTCACGCCCAGCATGCCCAGTCCCAACGTGAATCCACCGACGAGACCGCCCACGTGGGCGTAGTTGTCGATCTGGATGCCCGCGCTGCTGCGGTTGATGAACCACGCCAGCGCCAGGTTGATGACGACGATGTAGATGAGCGACTCCGCCAGCACGCGAGCCCGCGGCTTGTCGCGCGCCAGCCAGGTGAAGGCCAGCAGCGCGCCCACAAAGCCGAACACCGCGCCGGAAGCGCCCACGGAGACGCCGCCGCTGAACGCCAGGCTGGAGGCCGCCCCGACAATGGCGCTGCCCGCGTAGAGGCCCAAGATGCCCAGCCGACCGAGCACGGGCTCCAGCAGCCTTCCCAGGATGTTCAGGCCGTACATGTTGAGGGCGATGTGCACGAGGTTGCCGTGCAGGAACGCACTGGCAAGCAGCCGCCACACCTCGCCTTCCCAGACGCTGGGAGCATGGTTTGCGCCGAGACGGATCAGGACGGTCGCCGGGACGCCGGGATAGAGCGCCGTGGCGCCGGTGAGGCTCATCTCCAGCATGAACACGAGGACGTTCAGGCCAATCAGCAGCCGCGTTGCCCACGGCGTGGGAGGGACCCGAGGGGAACCGGGTTCTGCGGCGGCCATGAGGGTCTCGGGGAGAGCCACACCGCAGGCGGTACCCATCCCCGGTCCCGCGGTCAACCTGCGTCCACGGTGATGCCGTCACAAAGCCGCGTCGGAACGTCGGTGATGCCGCTACGGCTTGCCTGCGCCCAGCTTCTTCTTGAGTCGCCGCTCGGCGCTGTTCAGGGCGTCGGAGACGCAGCCGGGATCACCACCCGGGTCGTCGCGCGCGGCGCCCAGCGCGGCCAGCGCCTTCTCCGTGCCCTCATCCTCGATGATGCGGATGCCCTCCCGTCGACGACTGCACTCCGTCTCCACGCGGATGTCCTTGAGTCCCAGCGCCACCTGGTCCACGTCGGACTCCAGGTTCAGCTCCTCCAGCGCGTCGGCGGCGTGGTGGCGCACCCAGTAGCGCTCCGACGTGGTCAGCTCCTTCATCTCGTCGCGGAACCGGATGCCGAAGTGCTTCACCAGGATCCTGGTGGCCAGCTTGTCCTTCACGTCCAGCGCGCCGGCGGCCATGCGGAACGACTCGTCGTGGGCCAGCTTGGCGTCGCGGGTGAGCGCCTCGTCCAGCTCCCGCAGGCAGTCGGAGGGTTTCCCGCTGGCCAGCAGCGCCTTGGCGTACAACCACTGCGCCCGCGGCATCTCCGGGGCCCGCGTCTCCAGCGCCCGCGCCGCTGCCGCGGCCTTTCCCTCCTCCAACAGCGCAATCTCCCGACGGTACGGGTCCGTCCAGCGCGGGACACCCACCGCCAGCACGCCCAGCAGCACCACGCCGGGAACGCCCACCGCGATCTTCTTGCGATGGCGCCCGGGGATGCGCTGCCACAGCCCCTTGGCCACCGTGCCCGTGGCGCTGGCCACCGGCGCCAACGCACCGCCCACCTTGCGCGCGCCGGTCACTGCCGCGCCCACGGTGCCCACCACCGCGCGCGCCCCAGCGTCGATGGCCTTGAGCGCTTCCATGCCCCCGCTCGTCGAGGGGACGGCGCTGCCCACGCCAAAGGGCACCACGTTCTCTCCAGGCGTGTGGCCCTTGCGCGGCAACGCCTTGAAGATGCGCACCGGCACGGGCACGCCTTTCAGCTCCCGCGCGCCCATGGACTCCGTCTCCACCTCGCTGCGGTTCATGGCCAGGTAGACGGCGTCGGAGAAATACACCTGGCCCGGCTCCGCCTGCGCCATCACGCGCGCCGCCACGTTGACCGGGTCACCAAAGATGTCCCCGCGGTCCACGCGCACCTCGCCCATGTTGACGCCCACGCGCAGCCGGTAGCTCATCTCTGGCGGCTTCCCGCGGGACCATTCCCACGCGGAGTCCGCGCAGCTCATGCCAAAGAGCACCGCGTCGGTGGGGGAGCCGAAGGTGCAGAGCACCGTGCCGTAGACCTGCTTGATGAACCGCCCGCCACGACTGCGGATGAGTCGCTTCATCCCGTCGGAGAACGTGCCCGTCCATTCCTCGTTCTCGGCGCGGGTCTGCTGGCGCACGCGCTCATCAAAGTCCAGCAGCTCCACGAAGCAGATGGCCAGGTTCTCCGTCTGCACCGACGTGGAGCCGCTGTCCACGCGCATCACGTTGGGGAGGGGTGAGGTGTTGGGTTGGCTCAAGGGCGCGCTGATGGGGACGGTGAGGGATGCGGTCTGGTTGAGTGCCACGTCCATGGCGTTCAGCAGCTCGTCATAGCTCGCGTAGCGCGCGCTGGCCTCCTTGCTCAGCAGGCGCACCACCATGTTGTTCACCGCCGCCGAGAGCGTGGGCACGCGCACGCGTGGGGGCTCCGGGGCCTGCGTGAGGTGCGCGGCAATCAGGGCCTGCGGCGTGGCGGCGGAGAAGGGCACGCTCCCCGTGAGCAGCTCGAACATGGAGCAGCCCAGCGAGTACATGTCCGCGCGGAAATCCACCTCCCCGGCGCGCGCCTGTTCCGGGCTGATGTACTCCGGCGTGCCCAGGATCGTCGTCGGGGCGGTGAGGCGGTCGCTCTCCCGGCCCTGCGGGTAGGCCACGCCAAAGTCACTGACCTTCACCTGCTCCTGCGGCGCGCGACCGCTCACCAGCAGGTTTGCCGGCTTGATGTCCCGGTGGACCACGCCCGCGGCCCAGGCGGCCTGCAACCCCGTCACCGCCTGTCGACACAGCTGCAGCACGCGCTTCTCCGGCAGCGGTCCCTCCTCGGCCAGCACGCGGGACAGGTCGCGCCCGCCCACCAGCTCCATGACGAAGAACGGGCCCGTCTCCGCTTCCCCCACGTCGAAGACCTGCACCACGCAGGGATGGCTCACCCGCGCCAGCGCGCGCGCCTCGCGCAGGAAGCGTTCCCGCAGGTCCTGCTGGTCGCGCACCTCCGGGCTGAGCGCCTTGACCGCAACGTCGCGGCCCAATGCCTCGTCGTGGCACTTGTACACGCTGCCAAATCCGCCGGAGCCCAGCAGCGTCAACACGCGGTACTTGCCGAACGCCACGGGGTGGTCGGTGCTGGAGATGCTGCCGATGATCTGGGTGCCGGTCATGGCGCGCGCGAGCTTACACAAACACCGCCGCCGTGGTCTTGGAGAACCGCTCCTGCTCGTGCCCACGTCGCGGTGGAGACGTCGGGATATGTGTGCCGGTTCGTCCCGCGCTACAATGCGCTCACCGGCCCGCGCCGGCCCCTGAAGCAGGCATGCCCATCTACCGACTCACGAAAGACCTCATCTTCCCGCCGGTGGAGCACGCGGAGGACGGTGTGCTCGCCGTGGGCGGGGACCTGCGCCCGGAGCGCCTGCTGCTGGCGTACCGTCGGGGAATCTTCCCCTGGTACCACGAGGGCATTCCCATCATCTGGCACTCCCCGGACCCGCGCTGCGTGCTCCGCGCGGAGGCGCTCAACGTCAACCGCTCCCTGCGCAAGACCATCAAGCGCGGCACGTACCAGGTGCGCTTTGATACCGCGTTCCGTGACGTCATCCGCGCGTGCAAGAAGGCGCCGCGGCCCGGCCAGGACGGCACGTGGATCACCGGCGACATGGAGCGCGCGTACACCCAACTGCACGAGCTGGGATACGCGCATTCCGTGGAGGCGTACGACGAGCAGGGCCTGGCCGGCGGCCTCTACGGCGTGTCCATTGGCCACATGTTCTTCGGCGAGTCCATGTTCACGCTGCGCCCGGATGCGTCCAAGGTGGCCATGGTGGCGCTGGTGGAGCGTCTGCGCGGCTGGGGCTTCTCCGTCGTGGATTGCCAGGTGGCAAATCACCACACGCTCAACCTGGGCGCGGAGGAATGGCCCCGGGAGCGCTACCTGGAGGTGCTGCGCAAGGAGCTGGACGCGCCCACGCGGCTTGGCCTCTGGACGGATGAGGTGCCCGCCGTGACCACGTCGAGCGCGGAGTCCGCATAGCGCGCATCGGCTGGCCGGGTGCGCTGCGGCGTGGAGTGTTGCCGCGTCGCTCGTCGACACACGCTGGCCTTCAGGGAATCCGGGTTCTCACGCGCGTGAGTCCGGCACGGCGCATCCGACAAGCAAACGTGTTGCGGAACGTTATCTATCCCACGGTGGAGGTGGCGTTCCCGAATGCGCGCCCGTTCCTTCCTCGTCGTCGTTTTGCTTCCGTTGCTGGGCTGCCAGGAACTCACCGTCACGGATGTCTGTGATGGGCTGGGCATCCGGGTCTGCAAGTCCGACGCGGGAGCACGTCCTCTCGCGTGCGGGCTCGTGCGCGGGGAAGGTGACCCCGGAGCCGCGGCGCCCAATGCCAACGTCCCCGAGTGCGTTCAGGCCACGGAGCTGGTGCAGTCGTGTGAGGAGCAGTTTGTGCAGTCCAATGGCGCGGACACCATCTGGGTCATCGACAACTCCGCGTCCATGACCGACGAGATCGAGGGCATCCGCGCGAACATCAACGCCTTCGCGGAGCGGGTCGCGGCGTCGGGGCTGGATTTCCGCGTGGTGTTCGTGACCAAGCGCGGCCACCGTGTGGGCCAGGTGAATGAGATCTGCGCGCCGGAACCGCTTGCCTCGGCGCGGTGCGGGGACACGGAGATCTTCCACCACGTCGACGTGG
The DNA here is from genome assembly GCA_040752415.1 of Myxococcota bacterium. Lineage (GTDB taxonomy): Bacteria > Myxococcota > JACRCW01 > JACRCW01 > JACRCW01 > JBFMGU01. The sequence goes on along the minus strand of JBFMGU010000173.1, from coordinate 3,409 downwards.
AAGTGGGCTCCAACAATCCGCCAGACATCCTCCTGGCCAAGCTGCCGGACTTCCGCGACAAGCTGCGGGACGGCGCCCGCAAGTCCATCATCTTTGTCACCGACGACAACGCGCGCCTCGGCGCCAACGCGTTCCTCAATGAGCTGTGGATGGATCCCATGATGACCGGGGTGACCATCCACGGCGTCATTGGCATGTCCAAGCTGGACTGTCGCAGCATTGCGGCCGAGGGCGTGGAGTATGAGCTGATGGCCAGTCAGACGCGCGGCCTGCTCATCCCCATCTGCTGCGACAGCTACGACCGTCTCGCGCAGGCCCTGGGCGAGGAGGTGGCGGCCAACAACGCGCGCTTCCCGCTCAGCCGCGTGCCCAACGAGGCCACCGTGGAGGTGTTCTTCGAGGACGACGAAGGCCGTCGCGTGGAGGTCACCGAAGGGTGGGCCTACGACCCTGCGCTGCGCAGCGTGGTGTTCGAGGAAGCCGCACGACCAGAAGCGGGAACGCGGGTGATCATCCGCTATTTCACCTCCTGAATCCCCCTCGACACGGCCCGATCCCCACGGCACGCTTCCTCCATGGCGCGTGGGACTCCGGGATTCGTCGGGTGGGCGCTGTTGTGCGCGTGGGCATGTGACCCCCTCGCCAGCGGCCAGCAACCCTGCCAGGGCCTCCCCACCGACCCGGCCGAGTGCACCACCACCGACGCGCCGCTGCATTGCTCCGGGGAGCGCGGCCGGGGCGGCTCCGGCGGTGACAACGTGTGCACCGAGCAGCTTGAGCTGGGCTACGGGTGCGAGGAGCGTTTCACCTGGCAGGATTCCGTCGACGTCATCTGGGTCATCGACAATTCCTACTCAATGCTCGACGAGAACTCGGGTGTGCAGCAGAACATCAACACGTTTGCGGAGCGCGTGGTGTCGTCGGGATTGGACATCCGCGTGGTGATGGTCACCCAGAAGGGGCAGGGTGGCGGCTACTACAACACGGCCATCTGCGTCCCGGAGCCGCTGGCCGGACCGGGATGCGCGGATAGCGCGCGCTTCAAGCACGTCGACGCGGAGGTGCAGAGCACGGATGGCCCGGACGTCCTGCTGCGGGAGCTGCCGCAGTTCGCAAGCTTCCTGCGCCCCGGCGCTCGCAAGTCCATTGTGTTCGTCACCGACGACAACGCGTACATGCCCGCCACGGAGTTCCTCAACCAGCTCTCGCCCCCGTCGGTGTTGCGAGGCGCGGTGATTCACGGCGTGGTGGGCCTTTCCGCGCAGGAGTGTCCCGGCATTGCCACGGTGGGCACGGAATACATCACCATGGCCGACGAGACGGCGGGCCTGCTGATTCCCATCTGCTGTGAGAGCTACGCCACGCTCGCGGAGCACCTGGCGCGCGAGGTCTCCGACGGAACAGGCCGCTTCCGCCTCTCCCGGCCGCCCCATGGCGAGCGTGTCGGCGTGTTCTTCGTGGACAACGTGGGCCGCGAGACCGAGGTCGCCACCGGCTGGTCCTACGACGCGGAGCTGCAGAGCGTGGTGTTCGAGCAGGACTCGCGCCCGGCGCCGGGCACGGTGATGATCATCCGCTACTTCGTGACGTGACGCTCAGAAACGCGCCTGCACGTACAGGCCACCGCCCCACTTCACCGGCAGCGAGGGCGCGCCGAGGTCACGCAACAGCAGCGGCGCATCCGCCTCATAGAACGCGCGCCGCGTGGTGTTCTGTCCCTCGACGTCATTGATGAGCTCGGTGCGGTTGCGGTCCACGGTGATGACCTGCTCAGCGAGGATGCTGGTGAGGTCGGAGAGGTCCCACTTCAGCGCCAGTCTCGTCGAGAAGATGGGGGTCACCATGGAGGGTTCCTCGCACAGCCGCTCGCCGCCCGCCTGCGTCTCGCCGTAACGCGCGCAGGGCAGCACGTCGACATCCTGCGCATTCCGCACCACCACGGTCTGGCTACCGCGCTGGTCGGGCACGCCGTTGTTGGCAATGGTCTCCGGCAGGTAGCCCTGGAACGTGGCCGGCTTCTGCACACCGACGATGAGCGCCGGCGTCAGACGCACCACCGGGATGTACGCGCTGATGCCCGCCGCCAGCAGCACCTCCGGCTGCACATTGGACGCCAGCTTGCTCTGGCACGGCCCCACGCCGGTGATGCCGAACGGACACTCGCCTTCGGCAAACGTGTCAATGCGGTCACGACGGCTATCACCGGGGAACGCCTGGAACGGCACGAAGCCGGGCCGGTTGAACAGCACGAACGCCAGGTCACGCACGATGGCGTCGGCGCTGGCCTGGAAGTACCAGAGCTTCAGGCGGGCGCTCAGGGCCGCGGCGCGCGCGTTCTGGCGCAGGGTGCTGGTGAGGTTGTCCGGGTCCTGCAGGGTCTGCTGCAGCCACGTGCCTTCCGCCGCCAGCGTGAACGCCCAGGTGCTCTTCCACGGCTTGTTCTGCAGGAAGAAGTTGGCGGTGCCCAGGTCATTGCGCATGAGTCGGAAATCCAGGCTCTCCACGCGCGGCTGGTTGAGGTGCAGCAAGGCACGCGCGCTGCCGCCGTAGCCGTACACCGGCTCTCCCTCCACGCCCGTCAGCGGGTTGGTGCCGCGCTGGAAGAAGCCGGCGCCACCCTCGAGGGAGAAGACCCGCGCAATGTCCACGCCCGCGCCGCCCAGCCCGCCCCAGTTGGCCTGGATTTCGTTGATGCGCTCGTCGAGGAGGCGCGCGGTCTTGGCGCCGAAGTACGCGTACCCGCCGAGCCAGCGCCACTTGTTGTAGCTGACCTGCAGCTTGGCACCCGGCGCCGCCACGCCACGGCTGGGGAAGATCTCCGGACCGCCCCAGGTGATGTCGTAGAGGTAGCCCAGGCGGTAGCGCACCGTGTTGAACGGGTAGAACGTGCCTTCGAACTTCAGGTCGTCGGGGTTGCTGGTGTCGCCGAACGGGTACCAGCTGGTGCGCAGGTACGTTCCGTCGTCACGGAAGCTCTGGTTGAGGCGGCCGCTGTCCTGGTCGGCGAAGAACGCAAAGCGCGCCACAATCGCCGCTTCGGTGTCCACGCCCCAGAAGTAGCCGGGCATGCGGCGGTAGATGACCAGGTGGGTCAGCGTCTCACGCAGCGTGTCGCGACGGTCCAGGTTGTTGAAGAACGTCTCATTCCCACGACGAGGACCGAAGTCCAGGATGGGGCTGGAGGGCGTGGTGCGGCCGGCGTCGGAAAGGAAGTCGTCGTCGGTGAGACCAAAGGTGATGCGCGTGTCGACGAAGTCGCTGAGGAACGCGCCGGGCCCCGGCTTGGCAATCTCCGCCTGACCGCCGAACACCGGGGGCGTGGTGCCGCGCGTGTCCCGTGCCGGCGGGGCGGGCTCGGGGGCGGCGGGGGCCGGTGCCGGCGTCGGGACAGGCTCTGCGGGGGCGGGAG
>JBFMGU010000172.1:0-22908 GCA_040752415.1 Myxococcota bacterium | reverse complement strand
CTGGAGTGCGGTGCGAAGCGGATCAAGCGGTCGACGACGTGAAGCACCGCCCTGGATCGGGCCGTCCAGACGGCGCGGACGTCGTTCAGTCCCCCGGGTGCCTCGTGCTCTCGACGCTCCCCATGGCGTGACCTGTTTGGATGGTGGACGCCATCCAGGGCGGTGCTTCACGTCGTCGACCGCTTGATCCGCTTCGCACCGCACTCCAGGGCGCCGCTGCTTCCGCTCACCCGCTTCGTGACGCGCTCGGCACTTCCCTCCCTGCCGATTATCCGACAGCCCTTCAGAAGTCAGAAGACCGTCCATGACGACGACGGGCGAGCACCTTCTGACTTCTGCATTCTGACTTCCTTCTTCTGGCGCCATTCGACCTTCAATTGACCCTCGACGGCAGGTCCAGCTCCACCACGTTGCCATCCAGGGCGCGCAGGAATGCCAGCAGGTCCTCCTCGTCCTGTTCGCTCAGGCGCAGCGGGGTCATGCGGTGGTCGAGGTTGGGGCGCGGGTTGCCACCGCGGTCGTAGTACTCCACAACCTCGTCGAGGGTAGCCATGGACCCGTCATGCATGTACGGCGCGGTCCGTGACAGGTCCCGCAACGACGGGGTCTTGAACGCGCCCTGGTCCGTCGCCTTCCCGGTGACTCCGCCGCGACCCGGGTCGGTGCCCACGCCGAGGACGTGGAATTTCTCGTCGGTGAAGTTGCTCCCACTGTGGCACTCACTGCAGCGTGCGCGCCCGTTGAAGAGCTTCATTCCCCGACGGGCGGACGCGCTCATCGCCGAGCGGTCTCCCGCCACGTAGCGGTCATACGCGCTCTCCACCGACCACACGCTGCGCTCGTACGCCGCCAACGCCGCGGCCAGGCTCTGCGCGGTGGGAGGCGCGCCGGTCAGCGCCTGGAACTGCGCGCGGTAATCGTCGTCGTCGTTCAGCAGCGCCACGGCGCGGTCAACTGGCATGTCCATCTCCAGCGGATTCTGGATGGGCCCCAGCGCCTGCTCCTCCAGCGTCTTTGCGCGACCGTCCCAGAACTGCGTGGTCCCGAGCGAACGGTTCACAATCGACGGCGTGTTGCGCATTCCCCGTCGTCCTTCCACGCCTTCCGCCACGGGCTTTCCGTCGGTGAAGGCCAGCTCGGGACGGTGGCAGCTGGCGCAGGAAACCTCACCGGTGCGGGAGAGGCGCTTCTCGTGGAAGAGCTGTCTGCCCAGCGCCGCCAGCTCGGGGCTCCACGACGCATCCCGCGCCGTTTTGGCGTCCTTGCGGTACGCGCTGGGCACCGGAGCGTGCACCCATGCGGCGACCGCGGGAGTCGCGACACACAAAGCCAACAGACCACCCCCCAGGAGCGATGTTCTCGTCGTGTGCATCATCATCCCTTTCGCGCAGCTCAAGCCCGCGCCCGCGACGAGCAAGAGGTCGCGGCGTCGGGCGCTACCGGCGAGGGTTCACATGGGCAAGGACGGTGCTGCGCGGACTGTGGCGCGGACCATTCCTGTCTGCGTTCCACGACGGGAACCGCGACACGGGCTCATGCGTTGGGACCAACCCCCATCACTGCTGCGCGGCAATCGGCGCCACCGCCCCGGCCAGCGCCGTGATCACGTTCCGCAGCGTGGACACGTTCACCGCCTGGCCCGCCATGTCACGCAGCTGCCGCGCCGCCGCGTCCAGCGCCGGGCTCACGCCGTACAGCCGCGCCACCCGACGACCCGCGTGCGCCAGCAGCAACATGGCCTGCGCGGGATTCTCCTCGACGACGGCGGCGGCGCGCTCCAGTGCACCCTTGGCCTCCTGGGCCACTTCCACGTCGTGGGCCTTGAGGCGCTCGCGCAGCTCCACGGTCTGCACGCTGGCCAGGAACGTGCCAAACCCGTCCATGACCTCCCGCGCCTTCATCACGTTCAGCTCGGGTGACGCGCGCAGCTTGGCCGCCTCCCGACGGAACTCCTGCAGCTGGTGCCGGTCCGCCACGTGCAGGCTCTTGATGGCGGGGAGCTTGAGGAGGCGCGCGGTGCGCTCGTCGTCCTCGGTGAGGATGGCGCGCACGGTGTCGTCGCTGGGACGGCCCTTCAGCACGTTGACGTGGCTCTCCACCTCGGTGACCAGGTCGGCAATGTTGCGCCGCACCGCCACGCCCATCTCCACCCATTCATTGGCCTGCGGGTAGAGCGCCTCCACCTCCACCTCGCCAAACACGCCCAGCACCGCCGCCACCATGGCGTGCATGATGCCCACGATGCGGTCGCGGAACTCCTCCAGCTCACCCATCAGGTTCCACTGCGCCTGCATCAAGGAGGGCTCCCGCAGCTTGCGCGCCTCACCCTGGATGTCCTTCTTCAGCACCCACGCGTACGAGTGCACCAGGTCCGTGACCACCTGCAGCGGCGTGCGTTCCTTGGCGGCCTCGCCGGTGACGGGATGGGCTTCCCCCTCGGTGAGGAGGTCAAAGGCCTGGTCAAAGTCCTTGCCCAGCTGCTTCTCGGCGTCGCCGTCCGGCTCCTCCTTCTGGAAGAGGTCCAGGGCGGTGTCCACCAGGGAGTTGAGCTCCTTGAAGATGGCGGCCATGTGCGGCGCCAGCTCGTTCCACAGCGTGAGGTCGTGCTCGCTGAGCTCGCGGTTCTCGTAGTCGGTGAAGTTGATGCTGCGCGCCGCGGCCAGCCCACGCGCCGTCTTGGCCACCAGGATGTCGACCTTGAACTTCAAGTCATCGTCGGGGATGCCGTTGACCGCGTGGCTCAGCGCGGCGCTCACGGTGGTGTCGGCGAAGTTGTAGGTCGGCATGGCGTTCCACCCGAGGGGCAGGCCCCTTCCAGAAGGTGCACTCTTGCGGCAATCCGGCCCGGACTGCAACGCTGCCGACCCCCGTCACCACGAGGAGGGCCCGTGCCGCGCCCCTTGTCCACCTGCCTGCTGTTGGTGCTGACCCTGCTCGCCTGCCGGACGACGGAGAAGACCCGCGACCAGCGCACGCTCCCGCCCCTGTCCCCGTCGGACGCCAACACGCTGGTGGAGGGCTATCTCACCGACACGTTGGAGGAAGCGCCCGCCTACGCGCGCAGCCTGGGATTGCACGAGTACGACGGGAAGGTCATGCCAGTGGGCCCCGCCGCCGTCTCCGCCCGCGTGGCGCGGGCCCAGGCCCATCTCAAGCGCCTCACCGAGGTGGACTGGTCCACCCTGCCCGACCCGCAACGGCTGGACCTGGAGCTCACGCAGCTGCACGCCCAGCAGACGGTGTTCGCGCTGCAGGACCGACTGGAGCACCGCCGCGTGCTCTTCTACGGCGACCAGTTCGACGTCAGCAGCTACCTGGTGCGCGACTACGCCCCGCTGCAGGAGCGGGTGGAGGCGCTGATCCGCCACCTGGACGCCGCGGTGGCCAACACCGACGCGGTGCTCAACAGCCTGGACCTGGTGCAGGCGCGCAGCCACCTCATCACGGCCAAGATCATCTCCGAGGGCACGCTGGAATACCTCTCCGGCGACGTGGTGGAGCTGTCCGGTCCGGCGCTGCAGCAGGATGCCGGCCTCAAGGCTCGGTTTGAGCGCTCGCACGGCGCGGCCATTGCGCAGGTGCGCCGCGTGATGGCGTGGATTGAGCAGGCGCTCCCCAAGGCCAACGAGGACTTCCGGCTGGGGGAGACGCTGCTGTTGCGCATGCTGCAGGTGAACGAGGGGCTGAAGACGGATTTGACGTCGCTGCGGCGGATGGCGGAGGAGGACTTCACGCGCAACCGTGCGGCGTTCGAGGAGGTGGCGCGGAGGATTGCGCCGGACAAGGACGTGATGTCGGTGGTGGCCATGGTGGCCAATGAGCGCGTGCCGCAGGAGCAGTTGCTCGACGTGGCGCAGAAGCAGCTGGATGACCTGCGCGCGTTCATCGAGGAGAACGACGTCATCACCATCCCGAGCGCGGACCGCGCCACGGTGGCGGTGACTCCGCCGTTCATGCGTTACAACAGCGCGTTCCTGGATCCCGCCGGTCCGTTCGAGAAGGCGAAGACGAGCTACTACTACATCACGCCGCCGGACCCTTCCTGGCCGCCGGAGAAGCAGCTGGGCTACCTGCCCTACTACGGGGACCTGCTGGCGACGTCGATCCACGAGGTGTATCCCGGTCACTTCGTGCAGGCGCTGCACCTGGACCGTGCGCCCAGCCGCGCGCAGAAGGTGTTCGGCAGCTACGCGTTCTCCGAGGGCTGGGCGCACTACACCGAGCAGATGATGCTCGACGCGGGCTTTGGCGGCGGGCAGGACCGGTTGCGGTTGGGTCAGCTGTCCAACGCGTTGCTGCGCAACTGCCGGTTCCTGGCCACGTTGGGATTGCACGTGGATGGGCTCAGCGTGGACCAGGCGCAGCGGCTCTTCCAGGAGAAGTGCTTTGTCGACGAGGGGAACGCGCAGCAGCAGGCCAACCGCGGGACGTATGACCCGGGCTATTTGAGCTACACGCTGGGCAAGCTGCAGATCCTGGGGCTGCGGGAGAAGTTCTTTGCCAAGCGCAACACGCGCAGCCTGCGGGAGTTCCACGACTGGCTGCTCTCGTTCGGCGGCGCACCGCTCGCGTTGATCGAGAAGCGGTTGTGAGGACCCGTTGGGCGGTTCAACCGGGGTTCACTCCGCACACGTCGTCGAGACACACCAGCGGCGCGCAGCAATCATCGTGCTCCGCGCAGCCCTGCCCCTCCGCGCGGCACTGGTTCTCAGGCGTCAGGCACTGCTTGGTCTCCGTGGCGCTGCTGAAGAGACACTCCGCACCCGTCCCGGCGCAGCAATCCGCCGTCGTGGTGCACTCCTCCAGCGGCATCCGGCAGTGCTGGTCCGGGCGCAGGCACGTCCGGTTCCCCGTCGCGGGATCCTGGAAGCAGCTGCCCGCGCCCACGCAGCAGTCGCTGTCCTGCGTGCAGCTCTGGCCATTCTGACGACACTGGTTCTCCGGCGGCGTGCAGCGCCTGATGCCCGTCCCGTCGTCAAAACACGTTCCGGCGTTGGGACAGCAATCACTGTCCTGCTGGCACTGCTCGCCTGCAGCGTTGCACTGGTTCGCCGGCGGGGTGCAGGTCTTGTTGCCAGTTCCGTCGTCAAAACAGGGTCCCGCGCCGGCGCAGCAGTCGGCGTCCTGCGTGCAGCTCTGGCCTTGCACCCGACACTGGTTCTCCGGCCGCGTGCACACGAACTGGCCGCTTCCACCAAAGCAGGTCCCCGCGCCAATGCAGCAGTCGTCGTCGAACTGGCAGGGCTCCCCCTCGTGGCTGCACTGCAGCTCGGGCGGGGTGCATTCCTTGAGGCCATTGCCGGGGTCGAAGCAGGGACCCGCGCCGGGGCAGCACTGGCTGTCGTCGGCGCAAGCGTCACCGGGCAGTGAGCACGCCTGCTCCGGCGGAGTGCACACCTTCTGTCCCAGCCCGTTGGGTCGACACAGGTTCCCCTCGCAACAGCCCAGGTCGCTCTCACACGAACCACCCGCGCCCACGCACGGCTGCGGCGCGAAGTAGCTGCTCATGTTCTCGGTGTTGACGTCCTGACCGGGCAACCAGAACGCGGGATGGCTCGGGTCCACGCCCGGCGTGGGATTCTCGTCGACGGCGGCCACCCAGATCTGCCGCCGCGTGGTGCCCGCGGTGACGATGCCGTAATCCCGACGGGAGAAGAACGCGACCCACATGTACCCGCCCTCCACCTTGGGATTGAACGTGGGCATGTACGCGCTGGTGGTGGGGTTGGCGCGGGACAGCGTGGTGGGCGTGGCGCCGAAGGTGGGGCTGATGAGCTCGAGGGTGGCGGGATAGACGGTGGCGCCACTGCCGGACCGGCTCCACACGCCGCGGTTGTACGTCAGCCACAAGCCGCCCGGAGAGAAGCTCGGGTAGTAGAGCGCCTGGCCAGCTCCGTCGACGGTGTTGATGACGCTGCCCGGCGCGCCCACGGTGTCCACGTTCTGGATGACCAGGTTGCTCGCGTTGAAGTCGATCTCCCACGACGGGGTGCCACCGTTCAGCGTGATGTTGGAGGCATACGCAATCTGGTTTCCCGCCGGTGACCACGCCGGGTGCGCCGCCTCGGTGGCGATCGGGTTGACCGGTCCCACGAGGTCACCGGTGTTCGCGTCGCGCATGTGGAGCTGGCGGTCCAGGTTGGTGAGCAGCAGGTTGTGGTCGGGACTAAACGCGGCGAAGTTCCAGCGCTTGTTGTTGTCGGGCCCGACGAGATTGGTGCCTGGGTTGGCCGGGTCGATGGCGCCGCCCGCCTGGCTGCCGCCGTAGAACGTGAAGGCCATGCGCTGTCCGTCGGCGCTGAGCGCGTGACAGCCCACGCAGTTGGCACCGCCGGCGGTGTTGATCTCCACGCGCGTGGGCTGGAGGCTGTTGGCGTCGACGCGGACGATGCCGCCCTCGCCCGGAGCCAGGCTCACCGTCCAGTAGTACACGGTGGCGGTGAGGTCGGCGCGCGCCAGCTTGATGACCTGTTGCGCGGCCACGTAGCGCTCCGCCCCCGGGCCGCTGGTGCTCTCGAGGGTGACGGTGAGCTGCGAGCCGGCGTGCGCCAGGAGCAGACGTCGCCACGCGTCCACCCCGGGCTGCACGCGGTCGCTCGCGGTGTAGAGGTCCAGCGAGCCCATGGCCCCCTCGAGACGCAGGTGGTGCATCGCGCCGGGGTTGCGCCACTGGAACAGGATGGGCGCCAGGTTCAGCGGGATGACCACCTGGTCCTCGGGATACGCCATCTGCGGCGCCAGCGACGGGTCGCCCACGGGACCGTTGAATGCTCCGTCGATGCCGCCGGGCTCTCCGGGGTTCACCTGCACCTCACGCACGCGCACGGTGATGTTGACGCGCTCCTCGAATCCCTCCGCGCGCACGCGCACCTCGGCCACGCCGCTGCGCTCTCCGTTGGCGTGGAACACGCTGCCGTTCATCACGCCGATCTCCGGGTTCTCCGAGCGGAAGAACGGCGCAATCGCCGGGCGGCGCGTGCCGTTGTCCAGCACGGTCTCGACGCTGAGCGTGAGGTCCCCACCCGCCGCGCCCACGTCCATCTGGCCCGGGTCCGGCGTCACCACGATGCCCGTGGCCTGCGGTCCCGCGTCGGGGACACCGGCATCCGCCACGCCGCCCGACGAGCTGGCGTTGTTCCCACTCCCCCCGCTGCCACTTCCCGACGAGCCCGTGCTCCCGCCCGACGAGCCGCTCCCGGATGCCCCGTTGCTGCCGCCATTGGAACCGCTGCTACCGCTGCCGGAGCCGCCGTTGCTACCGCTCCCGCTTCCGCCGTTGCTGCCGCTGCCCCCGTTGCTCCCGCTGCCGGAGCCCCCGTTGGACCCGCCGGTGCCGCCCGAGGTGCTGTCCTGCACGCCGGGGTGCTCGTCGTCGGATGTGTCGGTGAGCGGGCAGCCCGCGCAGGCGGAAAACCCCGACCCCATCAATCCCAACACCAGGAACAGACGGACGCTTGGAAGACCCTTCATTTGCCGGCTCCGGAGCAAGATGAAGGACGCTATCGCACACCGTCAAAGATCCGTCTCCGACGTTGGGCGGGCAGACAAACCGGAAATCGCGGGTCAGCCCTCGTCGGCCTCGCCCCAGGGGGGCTTGGTGGTGCCTTCCACGGGCTTGCGGCGGATGCTGTAGACGCCCTTGGCCATGGCAATGGGGCTGTTGCGGTCCTCGTCCTGCAGGACCACCACGTTGGCGACGGCCACGCGGTTGCCGAAGCGGATGATGTTGGCCTCGGCGGCCAGCGCGGTGTTGACCTTGCCGGGGCGCAGGTAGTCCACGCGCAGGTCAATGGTGGAGCACCGGCCATCCGACGTCATCAACGTGAAGCACGCCAGTCCCCCGACGGTGTCGGCCAGCGTGGAGATGACGCCACCGTGAAGCGCGGGACGCCAGGGGTCGCCGGTGAACTGGTCGCGGGGCGGGAGCTCCAGGCGACCGAACCCGGGACGCAGCGCCGTGCACTTCATGCCCAGGTACTTGTTGAACGGGATTCCCTCCTCGATGAACGAGGTGATCAGCTTGCGCGCCGCGTCACTCAGCGTGCGGTCCGCGTAGGGGTCGAATGCGCTGCTCATGGCGCTGTCATTATCACGAGAGCGCATCATCCAAGGGCCGGAGCACCTCGCGCAGGGCGGTGACGGCGGCAACGGCCTGGGACTCGGTCTCCGCCAGGGTGCCCAGGCAATCCAGCATCGTCGCCTCGTGACGGCTCATCAGGTCGGAGAACCGCGCCACCGACGGAACGGAGCGGGTGTACGCGTCGTCACCGGCAAAGGAGAAGCCGCCAAAGCGACGCGGGTCCTCGTCGGCAAAGGCCCAGTGATCAAACAACGCGAACACCTTTGCCGCACCCGCACGGACCGCGTCGCTGCCCAGATCCTTGAGCTGCACCTCGCCGCCACGACGCGCCGCCAGGTGGCCCAGCAGCGCCTTCACGAAGCCACTCTCTCCCACCGCCATGCTGTACGCGCGCCAGGACGGAGCACACTCGATCAACGCCCGCTCGACGGGGCCAAGCCAGGAATGCGGCGCGCACAGGTGACCCGCACAGATGTTGCGGTCGCCGTATGCACCCAGGTCGCGCAGGTCCTCGCCGGTGGGGTGGCGCAGCGGATGGATGAGGCAACCCACGCGACGCGCGTTCTCGTCGACGTACCCCGCCAGCGGACACGTGCGCACCGCCTTGAAGAGCAGTGCGGGTGCTTCTTCCGTGGAGAGACGCGCGGCCACCTCGCGCAACGCCATCATCTCCCAGCCCGCCTCCCGCACCGCATGTGTCCGACGGAGCAGGCGTTGGTGAAGCGCTTCGGGGGAACGGTCGGCGAAGTTGAAGAGACCGCAGCACGCGGCGCAGCTCTGCGACCCGGTCTGGCACAGCACCTCACCCTGGGGATGGACGGGCAGTCGCGTCATGGGGCCTTTGCGTCGGGCGCGGTCCAACGCTAGCAAGCATCACCATGGCAGAGAGCGCGGAGCAAATCCCTCCTCCTTCCCGTCGGGTCGAGATGATTGCGGGCGGTGTGTTTGCGTCCGTGCTCGCGGTGGCGCTGGGCCTGGGCGTGCTCGACGTGGTGCGGAACAAGGCGGACCTGGCGCCCATCTCGGAGGGCGACCCGGCTCCGATGTTCTCGCTGCCCACGCCGGACAAGACCGCGCGACTGGGCCTGGAGAACCTGAAGGGCCAGGTGGTGCTCGTCGACTTCTGGGCCACGTGGTGCGGTCCATGTCTCCGTGAGCTGCCCGAGCTGTCCGAGCTGCACAAGGAGCTTTCCCCCCGGGGATTCACCGTGCTGGGCGTGAACCGTGAGCCGGAGGACCCCGCACGCGTGCAGCAGTTCCTGAAGGACAAGCCCATGCCGTTTCCCGTCGTCATTGACAGCGAGGGCGTGGGTGAGCGCTACCGCATCCTGAGCCTGCCAATGGGTGTGCTCATCTCGCGTGATGGTCGCGTGCTCCGCCAGTTCTTCGGCTACACGGAGCCGCAGGTCATGCGCCAGGCGGTGCTGCAGGCGCTGGACGGCTGACACTCACGGCGCCATCGCGCACTCCACACGCGTGATCCACGTCGAGGATCCGGCCTGCAGCGGCGCGGTCTGACGCACCACCGGGTGAGACTCTTCCACGCTGTAACTGTCGCGGTGCGCCGCGCTCTGCTGCGCCGTGGCAAGCGCAGCGGGTCCCTCTTGGCGCGCCGTGCACGTGACGTGGTCGCGCGACATTGCCAGGCGGCATCCGCCGGAGGCGTCGGGTTCACCTGGCCGCGCAGGTGCCAGTGCCAGTTGAGCGCGTGGGAACCGGTGAGGGTGATCTCGTCGGTGATGATGAGCGCCGCGCCTTCCGTGCCCAGCGTGCGGCGCACGGTGACGTCGTTGATCACCATGCTCCCCTCCACGCCACCCGCCACCACCGCGAGCTGCGCCTCCGGGCCGTACGCGTGGAACCCGTCGTCGTCGGGAAGGCGGCCGTCCACGGTGATGGTGCTCGCGGAATCCGCGCGGGAGAACGCGGCGCGCGTGTCAAAGGAGCCGTAACCGGAAGCGCCGAGCATCAACCGCCCGTCGACAGCGAGCACCACGGAGAGCGGATCGGGCCGCTCGTGACCGCCACCGCGCTGCGCCTGCCCATGCTCCGCGACGAGAAACGCCTGCGCCCCGGACAGATCCAACCGCGCCGTTCCGCCTTCCACCCACGTCCGTTCCACGCTCTCCGTCGGGGGACGCGGCCGGGCCAGCTCCAGCGCCAACCACGGCGTCATCTCCACCGCGCCGCTGAGGCTGCCCTCGGGGCCGTCGTGGCGCCAGGAATGGAACACGTGTGCGCCGAGAAGGCGGTCGAGCAGCGGACCGGGCACACCGCTGAGACGACTGTCATCCATCGTCGCCAACCAGCCGCCGGCGGTCTCCAGCGAGGCGCCCCAACGCAGCACGTCCGTGAGCACGTCGTCATTTCCGGGACGCGGCACGGTGACCACGCTCTCCGCGCAGGAGGAGATGTAACCGGGACACCACACACAGCCTTCCGCCGGGAGGGACCACGCCACGTCCAGCGCATGCCACACCGGCGCCGCCAGCTCGAACGCATACGCGAAGTACGTGGCGCCCTCGTTGTAGCCCTGGCGGGGCCCGGAGACGTCCTGGTGCAGCGTGGTGGTGAGCTCACCCAGCGCGAAGGAGAGCACCTCGTCGGGAATCTCCTCGGACGACGTCACCAGCGCAGCGGCGGCGAGCCCGGCGGCGTGGCGGAGGTTGTGGTTGTTCCGTGTGCTGCTGAGGAAGAGGCCCCCCAGGTCGCGCGACCACCCATCCAGTGCGCGCGCGGTCTTCGCCAGGGAGCCCACCGCGGCCGTCAGTTCGTCGTCGGGAAGGAGCGCGGAGGCGCGCAGCAGGTCCACCGCACCGGCCGCGGCCACCATGCCACCGCCCACGCGGATGGGCACCTCCTGCGCCTGCTCGACCCACGCTTCGTTCACGCCCGCCGCCGTCAGGTGTGCGGCGCTGCGACGCGCCATTTCCACGTCGTCATCCACCCAGGCCACCACCGCGGCGGCCAATGCGCGGGACGCCACGGCCTGGAACGAGGAGGAGTCTCCCGGCGGCAGCGTCGTCACCGGCTCGTCGGCACGCGCGCGTGCCCGGGTGAGCAGCGCCTGTGCGGTGGCGTTGTTCTCAAGCCCCGCCAGCAGCTCGGCGAGGGAAACGCCCGGCGCCACCAGCTTGCTGACTCCGGGTTCCGTCGGAGCGCGCAGCGCATGCACCCAGTCCATGGTGCCATTCTCGCTGCACCCGTTGTCGACGACGACACCCGCATCCGGCGTCACCCTCGACGACGCGTCGGGAGTGTCCGCGCGCTCACCGCACGCCACAACCAGGCACACGACGAGCAGGACCACGCGCATGCGGGCCTCACGCCACAATGGCACGACGGGTCTGCAGGACCATGGCGCCCGCAACCGCCTCCACGACGCGATTGATGAGCGCCTGCTCGGCCACCTTCAGCTTGGGGACGTGGACGAAGGCACAGGGCATCCGCCCGTCGGCCCAGGTCAGCACGTGGTAGAGCGTGTGATTGCACAGGTAGCTGCCCGCATCCTGGCTCAGCAAACCCGCCAGCGTGCTGCCCGCGTCGGCCAACACGCCCTGCAGGGTGTCGACGAGGGCAGCGGCATCGGCGGTGACGGGGATGACGTCGCGTCCGCCCTCCTGCACCTGGCCCCCAACGGAGCGCCCCTGGTTGTCCGGCTTGCCGCCCACCACGTTGCGCGCCTGGCTCTCCACCTGGAAGCGCTCCCCGCCCTGCCCCACGCCCATCACCGCCACCGGTCGCACGGCGTCAAGGACGGGACGCAGCGTCGAGAACGCGTTCGCGTAGGTCACCGGCAGCACGGAGCCCACCAGCTCCACGCCGCCCAGCGTCCGACCATGCAGCGCGCGCACCGCCACCTCGGACGGATTGATGCGCTCCTCTCCGAACGCCTCGAAGCCAAACACCACCATCCGTGCGCTCATGGTCCCTCAAGCCTCCAACACCCCAACGTGTTTTCGGCATCCGTCGATGTGCTGGTGCTTTCAGCGCGTCGGCGCCTTGGGACGCAGGAACTGGAAACCCACCGTGGGCCAGGACTTGGCCTTGCGTTGGCGCTCCAGGAAATCCGGCACGGCCTCGTCGATGACGGCCTTCTGTCCCACGCTGCTGGCGTGGCGGATGAACACCTTGCCGTCCTTCTTCACCACCAGCCCCTGGTGACTGATGCGCACCAGCAGCCCTTCCTTGGGCGCCTTGACGATGTTGATGACCAACCCCGGCTCCAACCGCGTGAGCACGTCGGGGAGGCGCTCCATGGGAATGAACGGCACACTGAAGGTGCCGCGCGGCACTTCCTCGTCGGTGAGCGGCATGCTCTGCGCGTGCACGCTCTTCTTGAACAGCGCGGGATCAATGGTCACGCTGGCCGTCTCGACGGGAACCGCCTTGCCCGCCACCTCACTCGTCACGTCCTGCAGGTAACCCTCTTCCACCAGGCCGCGCACCCACTGCGCCTCCGGCCAATGACGACGGGTCCCGTACCCCACCTTCCCCGTCGTGTAGCGGATCTGGTCCAGGCGCTGGCGCGCGGCGGGGAGGCTGTCGCTGAGCGCAAAGGCCAGCGCGTGCTCCACCATGGTGGTGCAGTCCATGGACTTCACGTTGTAGCGGGGATCCTTGTCGCGCCCGTCGCCATCCGGGCCCTCACCCATGTTGCCGAGCAGGTACGGCGTACCCAGGAAGCCCTCGCTCACCGCCTGCACGCGCTCCCCCACCGACGGAATCGACTGCGCGCGCGCAATGGCCTGGCTGACCTCCTCGTCGGTCATGTCGGCGTAGCGTCGGGAGACGGCGGCACCGGAGCACACCAGCACCACCAACGCCGCACCCGCCACCGCCAGCTTCCGTCCCATGCTCCACCTCGTGAGGTCGACGCTCCAGCTGGCGTCGGTGTTCATGCCCTTAACGGGGGTTGGCCCCGGCCGCCACCGGTCACGCGGGCAAGGGTGCCGCCTGCGGCTTGGGCCAGTGGATGCGGAACGTGGTGCCACGGGCGCCAGTGTCCACCTGGATGTCGGCGTGGTGGTCCATGGCAATGCGGTGCACCAGCGCCAGGCCCAGGCCGGTGCCGTCGGGCTTGGTGGTGACGTACGGCGTGAAGAGCCGCTGCTGGACCTCCAGCGGGATGCCCGGCCCGTTGTCGACCACGTCGAAGGAGACGTGCTGCGCGCCCTCCTGCACCCGCACCTGCACCCTGCCTTCGGTCCCCTGGGCCGCCACCGCCTCCTGCGCGTTCTTCACCAGGTTCACCAGCAGCCGGTGGAGCTGGTCCTTGTCGGCGCGCACCTCGGCCCGCTCCGGTCCGTCCAGGCTGAGCTGGCCCAGGTGCGAGTTGCCCATGAGGCTCACCACGTTGTGCGCCACCTCCATGAGGTCCACGTCGACGGGAACGGCCTCCGGCATGCGCGCGAACGAGCTGAACTCGGTCACGATGCGTGAGAGCCGCGTCACCTCCTCGAGGATCGTGCGCGTGGTCTCCTCGAAGATCTCCGGCTCCTGCGGGCTGTGCCGCTCGCGCGCCTTGATGAGCGTCTCCACCGAGGTCTGGATGGGGAACAGCGGGTTCTTGATCTCGTGCGCCATGCGTCGCGCAATCTGTTGCCACGCCGCCACGCGCTCCGCCTGCAGCGCCCGGCTGCGCGCCTCGTCGACGTCCTGGACCATCTGGTTGAACGCCGCGCCCAGCGCCCGCACCTCCGGCGGCCCGCCCACCGGCGCACGTGTGCTCTCACCGTGACCAAAGCGCACCGTCGCGTCCTGCAGGTCCAGCAGCGGTTGGCTCACCCGACGAGCCAGCGCCGCACCCATGGCCGCGGACAAGAGGACCAGGAGCAACGCGGCAAACACGGTGATGCGCCACAACGTCGTCTTCGCCTCGTCGATGCGGGCACCACCCAGCGCCACGCCAAAGCGGATGTCCGGCCCCTGCAGGCTCACGCTGGCCACGTCCATGGCTTCTCCGTCGGCGGGAGGCTTCTTGCCGGAGGTCACCCTGGGAGAGAGCGCACCGGCGCCCAGGATCCAGATGCGCGCTTCGGGTTCGTCGGTGATGCGGGCCACGAACGGCGCATCCAGGCGCGCGCCCACTTCCACGGTCACGCCGTAACCACGCAGGTCCACCCGACGCGCCCACAACATCGCCGGCACGTCGCGCAGCCGGTTTCCGTCGGAAATCGTCACCAGGCCCAGGCGCGGACCGCCGGGCAGGATGGGCGTGGTGAGCTCGCCGGTGCGCGCGGGAAGGTGCGCGCTGAAGAGGATGACGCCGCGGTCGTCCTGCACGGTGAGCAGCTCCAGGCCGCTGGTCCGCCGCACCGCTTCCAGCGTCTCGCGCGGGTCGGGCGCGTCGGAGCTCGTGGGCTCCTCGACACTGCCGGTGATGAGCGCTTCCAGCAGCGGTCCGTCGGCCAGCTCACGTCCGGCGCGCTCCAGGCGTTCCGCCGTCACCAGGCCCTCGCGTTCCACCGCGGTGCGCAGCGCAATCACGCGCGCCTCGTGCTCACGTTCATACGCGCGGGAGAGCGCCAGGCTCGCCAGCACCACCGCCAGCAACGCCGGCCCCGCGGCCACCAGGCCGAACATGAGCGCCAGCTGGCCGCGCAGGCCCAGGGGGAAGATGCGCTTCAGCGCCACCATGCGCGCTCCAGCGTCAGGTTCCCCAACGGGTCCACCGCGTCCACCAGCATGTGCCGGGAGGTGAGCTGGCTGCTGCCCTCGTCGATAGTGGCCGCCGCGGGCACGGAGCAGCGCACCGGTTGCCGCAACAGCACCCCCACGCCCGCGGCCAGCTCCAACGCACGCGCCTGCTCCGGCGCCTTGGCCACAGCGTTGGTGAGCGCGGCGGCCTCGTCGGGGGGCAAGGCCAGCGCGGCGGTGAGCGAGGTATCCAGCGGCGGCGCCACCACCTCGTGCAGGCTCAGCTCCTCGACGCCACCCGCCTCGCCAGCGCCCAGCACCACGGCGCGCCCCAACGCGTGCGCATTGAGCTGGAGCCGTTGCGCCACCAGTCGCGCCACCGGGCTGTCCTCGTCGACGGCCAGGTGCACCTCCGCCTGCCGCGGCAACGCGCGGGCAAACTGTGCCCCGCTCATCACCCGCGCCCCCAGCGCCTCCCGCAGGGAGAGCAGCCCCTCGCGGGAGGCCAGCATCTGCAGCCACACCTCGCGCTCCGCCAGCTCCGGGGCCGCGCGCAACACCAGGGCCCGCTCGGTGACGACGGGAAGGTTCCCCCGCCCCAGTCCATCCACGCCGCAGCGCACGTCCAGCTCGCCCTGCAGCGCCGCCAACCGGCTTTCCCGACGGGAACGCGCCGCGCGCAACACCACGCGGTCCAGGAACGGTCGACCTTCCACGTCCCAGAGGTTCGCCCCCACCACGGCGTCACCGCCGCCGCCGGGTTCGTGGAAGAAGGGACCCGCGCCAAAACCGGACGCGCTCCGCGGCGACGCGGCCAGCAACGCGAGTCGATACGGGAACGCGCGGTCCGGCGGATCCAGGGTGACCTGCAGGGTCTGCTCGTCGAGGACTTCCAGGCGCTCCGGCGCCATTCCCGCCGTCACCACGCGCGCCGCGGCCACGTTGGTCTGGGCCAGCAGGCGCACCAGGCTGCCCTTGAGCGCGGCGGCGTCCAGGCTGGTTCCGTCGGCGAAACGCAGCTCCGGACGGAGGCGCAGCAGGAAGGTCTTGCCCGTGCCGTCGCCCTGCGGCACCGCGGCCAGCAGGTCCGGCACCAGCTGCCCCTCCGACGACACCAGCAGCGGTCGATGCGTGAGGGAAGCTGCCAGCACGTCGGGGAGGGAGCTGGCTTGCGCGGGGTCATGCGTGGTGACGGGGCCGGGGACCTCCACCACCAGGCCGCCGCCGTAACGCGGCCACGCCCACCCCGCCGCGACGAGCATCGCGCCCAGGAGCAGGGAGGACATCGCCGCGTTTCGTTTCACGGTCGCACTTCCATGACGCGCCAGCCGCCCGACGCCTGCACCAGGGCCATCACCACGCCCGGACCGCCGGGGCACCGCGCCAGCGCCACCAGGCGCCCGCCCGTCTCCGCCGCGCGCTCCACCACCGGCCGACCTTGCGCCAGCCGCGTCACCATCAGCGCGTCGGTACCGCGCTCGGTGTCCAGGGCGGAGTACAGCTCATCCACACCGTCTCCGTCGTCATCGACGGCAAGCAGCGGCGGCGCCACGCCCGACAACAGCGCCCCGGCGCGACCATCCGCGGGGTCATGCAGGGAGACACCCTCCGGGCTCCCCACCACCAGCAGCACCTTGTCACTTGGCCCCCGCAGCAACGCCGTGGCGCGCACACCGCCGGGAAGACCACGCACGGGCGCGTCGTCGAGCTTCAGGCCCATGAGCTGGTGCGTGCCCGCCACGCGCAGCCCCGTCAGCACGTGGTCACCGCGCGAGGACAGCGGCGCGGTTCCCTCCAGCGTCCACGCCAGGGCCGGGGTGCCCAGGCTCGCGGGCGCCTCGCGCAGCACGCCGTAGCCACCGCGCGCGGAGGGCACCACGGCCAACCCGCCACCCAGCCGCGGCGGCAGCGCCACCACGCGCGCGTGGGGGTCGCGAACCGCGGGCGCCACCGGGGCCTCGGCGGGCCAGGGCAGGCGCTGCAGGGGCTGCTCGGTGCCGGCGGGGGGCAGCAGGAGCAGGCCGCGGGCGTCCACCACCACGGCGTCGTCGGTGCCGTCGCGGTCCAGGTCCAGGCAGGCCAGGCCCTCGGGGCGCGCGTCCATCTCGCCCGCCCAGCGCAACACCTCGGCCGCGGGCCCGGCCAGCAGGATTCCCGCGCCGGTCAGCCACAGGAGCGCGGTCCAGCAGAGGGCGCGCGGCGTCGGGCGAATCAGCTCAAGCACGTCTCACCCCGTACCACCACCCAGGATAGGCAAACCCCGCCCCCAACCGGTCCATTCCTATCCCCCACGACGTCCGCTCGGCGCCCCACACCCCGGGACCTGTCTGAATTTCAGACACCCTGTCTGAATTCCGGACACTTTTTCGCGGCACCTTAGCTGCCCTTGGCGCCCCGGTCAGGCCGACTTTCCCTCTGCGCTCTACCTTCCGGCAGCGGTTGGCAAGGTTTGTGATAGAGGAGGACCCGTTCGCGGCGTTGTGGGGAAGCCGCCTGGGAGGAGACCAGAATGACCACTACGTTCAAGGTTGGCGGTTCGGCGGGTCCGTCGGGGTTCACTTTCACGTCGAGTGTGTCGGCCTCGCCGCCTCCGGAGCCTCAGGCGCCGCCGGCGGCAGACCTCGGCAAGCTGGCCAGCGAAACGACGGACAGCGCCGCTGGGGCCGTCAACAAGGCTGGTGAGAAGGCCGGCGCGTTCACCTCCGAGGCCAAGAACCAGGCCTCCGCCAAACTCGATTCCGCGCTCAAGTCGGGCAAGGACTACTTCACCACAGCCAGCCACGCTGCGAAATTCCTCTTTGAAGTCGACGTCGGGAAAGAGGTGAAGGGGATGGCCCAACCCTTTACACCCGAGCGCCCTGAGGTGGCACGCCAGCGCCTTCCCGAGTTGACTTTCGGTCTTCATCTTCGCTTTGGCGTCGAGAACGGCGGCTACTGCGGCACCGGGGACGTCCACGTTACGAGTGCCACGCCCGATGGAAAGGTGACCACCGACAAACCCCTGTCGGCCCAAGAGAAGGCCCAGCTGCAGGAGCTGCTCAAGCTCATCCTCAGTGTGGGCGGCGGTCCAAGGATCAACGAGAAGCTGGGATTTGATCTCATCGCCAAGCTTGTCGAGAACCCGCTGCTGTCAGCCGCGCTCTCCTTCATCCCCAAGGGTTTGGAGCTGCTGATGGAGGCGCGCAAGCAGGTCGAAGGGGGATTCAAGCACCTCACCGCCTTCCTCAGCGAGCTCTTCAGCCTCCCGGATTTCGGAAAGCTCTTGCTCGAAGGCAGTGTCGAAGTTGGAGGCACACGCAGGACTTCACCCGGTGAGCGACCGCCGGGGACCAAAGGAATGGAGGACACCAAGCAGCCCGGCGGAACAACGGAGACGAGGGGGTCATCCGCTCCCGACGACATCAGCTCGATCCTGAGCGATCCCAACCTGACCTTCGAGGACAAGATGTTCTTGTTCTTCATGGCGATCGCGAAGAAACAGGAGAAGAAGCTCGAAGAGATGATGAACTCCTGGGACAAGGCCAAGAAAGCAGCCGGTGGGGAGAAGAAGAAGGAGGCTGGGGACGCCGCCGCGAGCCCGGGTGGCGGCGCATTGCCCGGGGTGCCCGGCGGCGAAGGCGGCGGTGGCCCCCCCTTGCCTGGTGCGGGGGGCGGTGGCGAGGGTGGAGGCCTGGACGTTGGTTCAATTGTCGGAGTGTTCAAGAACTTTGGCTCCGGTGCGCTCGCCGTCACCGGCGCGATCGCTCCACTCATCGTTCCCCTTCTGTGCAATGTGGCGGGTGCCTGTCTTGAGGGCACGACGTACGGCGCGCCCATCGGTGCAGCGCTCCAGCTGGCGGGGCCCGCGCTTGGGGGAGCGGTTGGCGCGCTCTGCGGGCTCGGTTCGGCAGGACTCAAGAACCTTCCGCTTGAGAAGATGGCTGAACAACTGGGCAAGGGCGGCAAGAGCGGGGACACCGATGGCGTCATGAAGGAGCTGATGTTCACGGGTGGAGGCGCGGCCATTGGCGCTGCTGTCGGGTTCTTCTTCGGCTCGCCCATGGGCATGTTCCCACCCGAGGTCTGGGCGGCGGTTGGAGCGCTCGCGGGTGGCGTCGCGGGGCACATGCTGGGACAGGCCGTGGGCGGCGGTGGCGAATCAAAGACCGGCGAACGGACAACCGGGGACGCTGGTTCCACAAGTGGCACCGGAGGCGCATCCCACGAGGGCTCTGTGGAAGTCGGTCAGGACGGCACGAAGGTGACCGTCGACGGCCGCGAATACGACGCGAGCGACACCAACAGCGAGCAGTCATTCATGCAGATCCTCCAAAAGAAGCAGCAGGAGATGACTCGCACCTACGAAATGATCAGCAACATGATGAAGAGCTGGCACGACTCGCAGATGACCGCCATTCGCAACATGCGATAGTCCCTTCCCATGTCGGTCGGTGCGCCCCCCAGCAACGCCAAGCCGGCCGCGGCCGTGCAGGTGGTGCGCGCCGCCGACGGGGAGACCCTCCGCCAGATCGCCCGTCGCATCTTCTCCGACGAGCGCGCCGCCGAGCTGCTGGCGCAAGCCAATCCCGGCCACAAACCCGACGACAAGCTCCCTCCCGGCGCCACCATCCGCGTCCCCGACAAGGCTGCGGTGCAGAAGTGGGCCACCCAGAAGGGCGTGGTGCTGGGGTTGGACCTGGCCAAGGGCACCGGGACCAAGCAGAAGCGCGCGTGGAAGGCGTTCCAGACCGGCCCCACCCTCAAGGTCACGCCGTCGCAGCTCGGGCCGGAGGCGGTGCTGCAGGCGGTCCTGGTGTCGCCGGGGCCGGGCGTGCAGGGGCCGGGCGTGCTCACCGCGGCGTTACTCAACGACTCCGCCGCCCTCGAGAAGGCCATCAGCGAGCGCGTGCAGTGGCTGGGGATTGAACGGGTGCTCTCCGCCGCCGCGCAGGTTGACGGAGAGGTGGTCATCAAGCGCGCCACGGAGGCCGCCGCCGCACTCAAGTCACCGGACGCCGTCGACGCACTGTGCGCCGCGTTCTACCGCCCGCTCGTCGACATCTTCGCGATGGAAGCGCTGAAGGAGGCTCGCAAGCTCGTGGCGCGGGCGCAGCAGGCCCTCTCCGTCACCGCCACCGGCGACCCGGGAGGCACGCACCTCATCGCCGCGCTGACGGAGGCGGACGCGGAGGCGCGCATCCGTCTCCTCACCGTGCTGGCGGTGCCCAAGGCCAATGCCACGTCGGCGTCCGCGGCGTTGGACAAGCTTGCCAGCGTGAAGGCGGGGCTGATGGCGGCGTCGTTGAAGACCGGTCCGGAGCGCGCCAAGGCGTTGGCCCAGCTCGGTCTGCCGCGAGACCGCATCGACAAGATCGCCGCCGCCCTGCATCCACCGGTCTCGCCCTCGAGTGCGGAGGAGATCGCGTTGCAGGCATTGGGTCTCGACGTCATTGCCCAGAAGGCCGCGGAGGGCGCGGGGGCCATGCACACGTTGGTGCAGAAGGCGGTGACGGCGTTCAAGGCCCAGGTGAGCGCGCCCACCGCGCTGGCGCACCTCCCCGCCGCACGCGCGTCCCTGTACCGGCAACGCGGCCTCACCCTGGACCCGGACGCGTTCCCCCCGACGGAGACCGAGGGCGGCCGGGTCCTGGAGCGCGCCCTGATGTCCCTGGGTGACGACGTGGCCGGGCGCGCCGCAAAGCTGCCCGAGGTGTTGCGCGTGGCCTGGCGCGCCGTCGAGACCCTGGGGCCCAACCTCGCCGAGGTGGACGCGAGCGCGCTGGGGCGCGGGGTGGGCTGTCTGCTCGCGCGCGTCGCCACTCCGGCCGCGAGCGCGGCTCCCTCGAGCAACGCCATCCGCTCCATGCGTCCCGGCGACCTGTTGGCCATGAGCGGCGCCGCCGCAGCGCGCGCGCAGACCGGCGTCGACATCAGCCGCTCCCTGGTGCCCATGGCGGCGGCGCTGGCGGCCATCTCGCGGTTTCCCTTCGTGGAGCAGCCGCCCGCGCCGGGGGCCCGGCTGGAGCTGCGTCGACGTCTCTCCGAGGGATTCCGCTCCGCCTACGGCCAACCTCCCGGCCTGCCCATGACGCCACCGCGCGCGGACCAGGTGCGGGCCACGCTGCTCTCGCTGGTGGAGTACGCCGCGCTGCAGACCACCGTGCAGGCCGACGCCGCGCTGCGCGCCCGCAAGGTCCGCGAGTTCCTGGAGAACGAGGCCAACCTCACGCCGCTGATCAGCGTGCTCGGGCCGGCGCGCTACAAGTTCCGTCGGGATGAGATGAGCCAGGACGGCAAGTGGCTGTGCGTGGTGGCCGCGCTGATGGACCGTACCCGCGACATCTCCGACCGCGCCGGGGTCTGTTCGTCGCTGCACGCCATGCTCAATGAAGAGGGCGGCCGCGTGCTGGATGCCACCGAGCGCGCGCTGCTGCAGAAGCTGGGGTGAGTCCGTGAGATCCCGCCGCCATCCCCGACGTGACGACCGTCGCGGCCCGCCGCGCGGAGGCCCCCACGCGCCCGGTGCGCCACGTGCGGTCCGTGCCCCCGCGCCGCCGCGTGCGCCCCTCGAGGTGGTGCGGGAGGGTCGGGCGCCGGGCCCGGGGGGCTTGGAGATCCTCTACAAGGACGCGCAGATCTGCCTGGTGGACAAGGGCCCCGGCCTGCTCACCGTCCCCACCGACCGCGGCAATCCTCCCACCGTCGTCGGGCTCTTGCACCACCGGCTGCGCGGCGCGCATGACCGGCTCTTCCCCGTGCACCGCCTGGACCGCGACACCTCCGGCGTTCTCGTCGTGGCGCGCACGCGCTGGGCGCTGGGGTTCCTCGTCGGGCAGCTCAGGTCGCGCAACCTCTCCCGCGTGTACCTGGGGCTGGTGCGCGGCACGCCGCCCAAGGCGGGGACACTGGTCAGCCACCTGGGCACGGTGGGCAAGGACCTGCGCATGCGCGCGCTGGCCGAGGGCGAGGGGAAGCTCGCGGTGACGCACTTCCGCGTCGTGGAGCAGGCGCACGGCGTGGCGCTGGTGGCCTTCAAGCTGGACACCGGCCGACGCAACCAGATCCGCGTCCAGATGGCGGAGCTGGGCCACCCGCTGCTGGGCGAGCAGCAGTACGCGGAGCCCCGTGAGGGCGACCCGGCGCGCCAGGCCCTGCACAGCCACCGCCTGACCCTGCCCCACCCCGACGGAACCCGGACCATCACCGGCGTCAGCCCGCTGCCGGAGGACCTGGCGTCGGCGTGGCGCGCGGCGGGCGGGCGTCACGGGCCCATGCTGCGAGAGGAGTTCCAGATCCCCGGTGCGGGCGCCCCGCGCATCGAGCTCACGCGCAAGGGTCCACCGCCGGGCGCGCGCTTCACCGAGGACGTCGACGACGACGAGGAATGATCGCCTGGAACGCTGACGTCGCGCCCGTCAGCGACGACCGCGCGACCCTCCGGCTCCTGGATTCGAAACAAGCTGCCGATCCGGTCCTTTGACCGCCTCCAGCGGACCACAACCTGGAGTGCGGCGGGCCCACGCCGCCCTGGCCAGCGACGAGCGCGTTCACAGCGGGCGAAACAGCCGCGGGGCCTACAACGGTTCCCGTGGGAGTTGGCGTGGTGGAGGGTGAACCTGGCACCTGCGAAGCGAAGGTTCTTGGCCGCGGAATCGCAGACAAGAATGGAACAAGAATGGCTGCGATTCCGCGGCCAAGGGCCATCACTTCCCCGGTCAATCCGAATGGGAACCGCCGTATTGACGTCGTGCGACCCGCCGTCGTGCAAGGGGTGCACCCTTCACCAGCGACGACGTCAGCCCGCCGCCCGCTCAGCTCTCGCGCTCTTCCAGCACCATGACGTCCACGGCCACCGGCACGTTGGCGAACTCGGTGCTCGAGAAGAAGTCGCGCGCCTGGCGCTCGGCGTCGGCCTCCGGGTCGGCCAGGCCGGGGCCGGAGTTGTAGCGGAGGAACACCTCGTACTCGCCGTCGGGCCGACGCCGCGGGTGCGCCGCCATCAGGGAGAGACGGTTGCGCTGGGCCTCGCGGTCGCCCTCGTCATCATCCGCGGTGAGCGGACGCAGCGCCTTGAGGATGGCCTTGGCGGCCCGCTCGATGGCGGCCTTGTCCAGGTCCTTCAGCGGGACGGGCTTGGGCGCGGGAGCGGGCTTCACCACCGCCTTCGCGGGAGCTGCGGCCTTGGCGGTCGGCGCGGGCTTGGCGG
Organism: Myxococcota bacterium; assembly: GCA_040752415.1. Lineage (GTDB taxonomy): Bacteria > Myxococcota > JACRCW01 > JACRCW01 > JACRCW01 > JBFMGU01. The sequence continues at coordinate 4 of JBFMGU010000172.1, read as the reverse complement.
CCGC
>JBFMGU010000171.1:0-23019 GCA_040752415.1 Myxococcota bacterium | reverse complement strand
GGGGGGGGGGGGGGGGGGGGGGGGGGGGGCTCGGGCGCCGCGGTGACGACGGGCTCGGGCTCGGGAGGTGCCAGCGCGGGGTCGGTGACGCCGAGGCGGCCCAACAGGGCGCCCACCTCACGACGGACCGCGGTCGCGTCGTGGAAGACCACCGCCACGCTGTGCAGGTGCTGCAGCACCACCTCACCGCGCAGGGTGATCTCCGCGTCGTGACCGGCCACGCACAGCACGAAGTCGCGGGCCTCACGCTGGGCGGGACGGAGCGCCACCCATTGGCCCATCAGCCCCGCGGTGTCGACGATGCCGCGCGCGTGCGCCTGCAACGCGGCGGGGTCCGGGAAGGTGATCCGCCCCTTGGCGTCAATGGCGGGCTGGGGCAGCTCCGGCGTGGTCTCCGCGGGCGCGGCGGGGGCGGGCTCCGGCTCCACGTGGGCCTCCCCGCTCACCTGGCGGGCCAGGCCCTCCAGCCCCTTGCGCAGCCCCGCCACGTCCTTGAACACCACCGCCACCTTGTCGCCCTGCAGCGGCACCAGCTCCGCCATCAAGGAGACCTCGTGCGCATGCCCCTCCACGCGCACCGCGAATGCCTGGCACTCCCACGCCGGCGCGCCCGCCCCCACCCACCGACCCATCACCCCCGCCTCGCGGATCAGATCCTGGTGACGACGCACGAACCCCGCATCCGAGCGGAACCGGATCTCGCGCCCGTCGACGAGCGGCATGTCCTCCGGCTCGGCTTCCTCCGACGAGGTCACCGGAGTGGCCGCGACGGGCGACTCCGGCTCCAGCGGCGGCACGACCTCCACGCGCGGGGCCTTGGCGGCGTCGGTGGGCGCGGCTTGCGGGATGGACGACGGCGCCGCGGCGACGCGCTCCGCCTCCGGCGACGGCACGTGCTCTTCCGCCACGGGAGCGGGGGGCGGAGGAACGACGTCAGGCGGAGCTTCCGCGGGTGCGGCGGCCTGCAACGACGCCGGGGGCTCCTCCACGGGCGTGAGCACCAGCCCCGCGTCGGCCGAGGAGATGGGCGCGGGCGCCTCCACGGGGGTGAGTACCAGGCCCGCGTCCACGGCGGCAGCAACGGGAACCGCCATCCGTGACGGCGTGAAGTCCCGCCCCACCGGCATCACCTCGAGGATTGGCGAGGAGATCAGCGGCGCGCGGACGGGCGCGGGGGGCTCCGGCTCCGTCGGGGGCGGCGCAGCAGCCAGCGGCGGGAGCTCCGAGACCGCGGGCGGCGGGGGGGCGTCCGGGCTCGTCGTCGGCGTCGGCGCCAGGTCCACCGCCACCGCGGCCACGGCGGGAGCCGGCGGCGTGGGATCGACGTCACGCCCCGGAGAGCCCACCTCCGCGACCGGCGAGGTCAGGGACGACTGGGGTGGTGGAGCCGGCTGGGGCTCCGGAGCTTTCGCGGCAACGGGCGGCTCCGACGGAACCAGCGCCGCGGGGGGCTCCTCGCTCGCCTCCGGCCTGGGGCCCTCCTCGGTGGCGGCGGGCCGGGAAGCCGCCGGCAACGCGGGAATCTCCGCGCCGGGGAGCGCGGAGATCTGCTTGAGCAGCTCCTCACTCACGTCCGGGAGGCGCAAGAGGATGCGGCCCGCCACCGACGTGATGATGCGCGCCTGCGCGGTGGCTTCCCACACGCCGTCCACGAGCAGCTTGAAGCTGGTGGTCTCCGGCGGCGGTGGCTTCCCGCGCGCCGTCAACGTGCCGAGCCGCAGCTTGGGAATGGCCTCGCGCAGCGCCTGCACGCTGGCAAAGCGGATCACGCCGTCTGCGCCCAGGAGCGGCGTCTGATCTGCTGCTGCGGCCACGATCTCCCCCCGCACCCCACCCTTTGTAGCACCCGGAGCGTGAAAGCACGGCCAGTTTGAGCCATGGTTGCGGTTGGACGCAAATTCCGGTTTTCCCCATGCCCCGACGACTTCCCCTGGGTCCCCGCCTGGCGCTGGCCTTTGCCGCACCCGCCACCGCCGCGGTGCTGGCATGTGGTGCCGTGGCCTACGTGGGAACCCGGGATGCGCTGGAGGAGGAGCTGGGTCGGCGCTTGTGCGCCCTGGCCCAGGTGGCGGCCTCCACCATCCCCGCGGATCTCGCCGCCACCCTGCAGGAGGGGGACGAGGACACGCGCACCGCGCAGAACATCCGACGCCGGCTGGAGAGCGTGAGGGTGGGCGGCAGCGCGGCGCGGGTGATGCTGGTGGACGCGGACCGGCGCGTACGCCTGGACTCCGACGGACGCCTCCCCATTGGCGCCAGCGCGCCGCGCCTGCAGTTCGACCAGGTGGAGATGGAGCGCGCGCTGACCGGCACGCCTTCCGCCTCCGTCCTGTTCGAGGGCCCCGACGGAGCGCTGTACAAGAGCTGCTACGCCGCCGTGCCCGCCGCCGAGATCCCCATGGTGGTGGCGGTGGAGGGCGCCGCCGACCTGTTCCGCACCCTGCGCGCGCTGGCCGGCCTGTACGCGGTGCTGGTGGCGGTGGCGCTGATCCTGCTGGTGGCCACCGCGTACACCGTGGCACGCAGCCTGGCCCGCCCGCTCTTCCGCCTCAGTCAACAGGCGCGCACCATGGGCGAGGGCGAGCTGGGCCGGCCCATTGACGTGGCGGCCGACGACGAGGTGGGACAGGTGGCCCGCGCGCTGGACGAGATGCGGCTGCGCCTGCTGGCCCGCGACCAGGAACGCCAGATGATGCTGGCCGGCATTGCCCACGAGGTGCGCAACCCGCTGGGCGGCATGGAGCTGTACGCGGGCATCCTGTCCGAGACCGCCGCCGAGCTGCCTCCCGACGTGCCCGCGCCACTGCGCCACGAGATCAAGAACGCGGTGGACCGCATCCGCAAGGAGCTGGGTCACCTCAGCGGCGTGGTGAACGACTTCCTGATGTTCGCCCGCGACGTGCCGCCGCAGCGCAAGGAGCTCAACGTGCGCCAGTTGCTGGGGGAGGTGTCCCAGCTGTGCGCCGCCGACGGGCGGAACCGCCAGGTGGAGGTGGCCGTGGAGCCAGAGGTGCCCGAGAGCCTGCACGCCGCGCTGGACGAGGGGCAGATCCGTCGCGCGCTGCTCAACCTGGCGCAGAACGCGGTGCAGGCCTCCCCCACCGGAACCCGGGTGCGCCTCAGCGCCGCGCTGGAGGGGCAGTTCCTCACGCTGGCGGTGCAGGACCAGGGGCCGGGCATGTCGCGGGAGGCGCTGCAGAACGCGCTCACCCCGTTCTTCACGACGAAGGAGAAGGGCACCGGCCTGGGATTGCCGCTGGTGGTGAAGATTGCCCGCAGTCACGGGGGACGGCTGGAGCTGACCACCGAGCCGGGCCAGGGTTGTCGCGCCGAGCTGGTGCTGCCGCGGGTGGATGCTCCGTCGGTGGCGCAGGTGGAGGACAGCGGCTGGCGCGGGTGAGCGCCTATTCCAGCTTGAAGTCGCGCTCGTCGATCTTGGGGGTGACGTCCACCTTCACCAGCTCATCCACGCGCACCAGCAGACCGTCGCGGTAGGTCTCGATGCGGCCGGGGAAGAACTCACCACCCGTCGCGCTGCCCCAGTTGCGGTAGCGGATGTCGACGAGCGCGCCAGTGGCCGCGGGCGGCGCAGCCGGCTCGGGAGCAGGGCCGCCATCCGGCGTGGGTGCAGGCGGAGGCGGCGCAGCCACGACGTCACGGTGCAGCACCCGCAGTGGCAGGAAGTCGTCCTTGTCGATCCACAGCTGCGGGACCTCCAGGTTGCGGCTCTCCGCGCCAATCACCCACGCCACGCGCCCATCCATGCGCGAGAACGCCACCGGGCTCTCCGCCACACCCCACGCCTTCATCACCTTGAGCGCGCGCTCCTGCGCCAGCTCGCGCTCGGTGGCCTCCCCGCCGCTGGCCCACAGCGCGTAGAGCAGGTCCGGCTCCGGCGTGCCCTTCTCCTTCTTCTCGCCGTCGACGAGGAGGAGGCGCGTGCCGTCGCTGATGCGCGCGTGCTTGCCGTCCTTGTCCGTCCACTCCTCCCGCACGCGGCCACCCTCCCGCAGCGTGATGGTGAGCTCGCGCGGGTCCTGGGGCTGCTCCCCCACGTAGTCGGTGCGCTTGACGACGACACGCGTGGCGTTGAGCCGCTGCTTGGTGCGCTTGCCCGCCGACAGGCTGAGGATGAACCCGGGATGCGGCGCGTAGGCCAACGCCACCGACGTGGCCGCCATCACGAGCAACATGCCGACAATCTGGTGCGTGCGTCTCACTCCGGGATCTCCTGCAGCAGGCGGCGCATCACGGCGCGCGTGGGAGCGGCCAGGTCGCCGCGGTGCAGGGCGTACCACAGCGTGGCCTCGATGAAGCCGACCTTGTCACCGGCGTCGATGCGGCGTCCCTCGAAGCGGTAACCGTACAGGCCGTCCCGCGCGGCGAGGACCTGCAGCGCGTCGGTGAGCTGGATCTCCCCGCCGGCGCCGGGCCGGGTCTCCTTGAGGATGTCCCAGATGGTCGACGGCAGGAGGTAGCGGCCGATGATGGCCTGGTCCGTCTTCTCCGTGCCCTTGGGCGGCTTCTCGACGAGACGCCCGACGCGCATGAGCCGCGGGTCGGCCTCCTCCCAGGCACCTTCCGCCGCGCCGTACTTGTGGATCTCCTCGCGCGGGACCTGCATCAGCGCAATGACGCCCTTGCCGGTGCGCGCGTACGCGTCGACGAGCTGGCCCATGGCCGGGCGCTGCCCCGGCGCGGTGGAGAAGATGAGATCGTCGCCCAGGAGCACCGCCACGGGCCGGTTCCCCACGACGGGATGCGCGGCCAGCACCGCGTGACCGAGGCCCTTGGGCTCCTTCTGCCGGATGGCGGTGACGGTCACCTTCTCGGCGATGGCGCGGAGCGCGTCGGCGTCCGCGTTCTTGCCGCGGGAGCGCAGCGTGTGCTCGAGCTCATAGGCGTAGTCGAAGTGGTCGACGATGCTCTCCTTGTTGCGCCCGGTGACCAGCACCACGTGCTTGATCCCCGACGCCACCGCCTCCTCCAGGATGAGCTGGATGGTGGGCGTGTCGGCGATGGGCAGCATCTCCTTGGGCACCGCCTTGGCCGCGGGCATGAAACGCGTGCCCAGCCCGGCGGCGGGAACCACGGCAACGTCGATGGTGGTCTTCTCGGTCATGTCGGCCACGTCCCTCGGGGATTGCGGTTGGTGGCCCTCCATAGTCGGGAGGGCGGGGGCCAGGCCACAGGGCCCATGGTCCACCACCAACGTCCGGCCCCCTCGCCGGGATTTCACGGCCGCGGCCCTGCCGGCGCGGAATGCGGCGTGATACGCAGGGGCGCGGTTCCCCGCCACGGAAGACGAGCGCGCCATGACCTTCAAGCCGCCCCAGAGCCTGCAGCTCAAGCCCGAGGAGATCCCGCCGCTCATCAAGGCGCGCACCCACCTGGCCAAGGCCGAGGAGGAGAAGCAGCCGCACTTCAAGTACCTGGAGCTGTGGAAGGGCTTTGAGCCGCTCTACCGCGAGCAGCAGAAGGGACAGCAGAAGCTGCTGGCGAACCGCGCCGCGGGCAGGAGCGCGGGGGACCTGGACCTCATGGCGGCGTGCATGACGTCGCTGAGCCGGCCGCGCGTCGAGCAGATCCTCACCGACCAGAACATCCCGGAGCTGCACGCGGCGCTGGCGCGCAAGAACATGCGCAAGCTGCTGGGCGACAACGAGCTGCTCACCGAGGCGGGCATGACGTTCGCGGCGTGGGAGGAGGCGCGCAAGGAGCTGCGCTTCAACCTCAAGGCGAACTACTGGAAGGCGGCGGGCGCGGTGACCAGGCTGCTCTTCATCGTCCGCGGCGCGTGTGACCCGAAGGTGCGCAAGACCGACAACCTGGTCTCCGACGAGGCGACGCTGAAGCTGGCCTACGACCTGCTGCGCTTCATCATGCGCCACCTGGTGGAGCAGCTGGGTGAGACCAACGAGACGTTCCTGAGCGTGGGGCAACGCCAGAAGGTGGCGCAGGACCTGATGCAGAAGGGTCGCAAGGCGTAGGTCAGGTCCGGGCCAGCCGCGACGACGAGGTTGGGAAGGTCAGCACTGGCGCGACGTTGGCGCAGTTGCCGCCCTGGAAATGCGTCTCCAACAGCGCCTCGTCCGCCGCCTGCACCAGCATCCCGCCATGTCCGCTGGCGCGCGGCGAGGCGCTGGCCACCCCGATGCTGACGGTGGCGCACGCGGGCATTCCGTTCTCTTCCGGCGTCAAGGCCTCCACGCCGGCGCGCATGCCTTCCGCCACCACCCGCGCTCCCTCGACGGGAGTCTCCGGGAGCACCGCCAGGAAGACGCCCCGTCCCCGACGGGCGAGGATGTCCCCGGGCCGCTTGAGCACCGCGCGCAGCGCCGCCGCCACGAAAGGCTCGCGCTCGTCGACGCCGGTGGCCTCGGGATTGAGCCCGTCGATCTCCGCCACCAGCACCGAGAGACTGGTGCCGCGCCGCGCCGCCCGACGCCACTCGATGTCCAGGTACCACTCCAGCTGGTGCAGGCCGATGAGCCCCTGGAAGGCGCACTCCTCCACCTCCACGGCGACGACGGACGGGGCCTCGACGGCGGGAGCCGGGTCGACATGCTGCTCCTCGTCGGGAGGCGGCGGTTGCGCCAGCGCATCCGGGTCCAGCAGCGTCTCGTGGGCGGGGGCGTGGATGGGGCGCGCGGTGGGGTCGCCGTGGCCCGCGCTGCCGGGCGCGTGACGGAGATCCCACACCGGCTCCCGGGCCGGGCTGTGGGGAACGCCCGCCTCCGTCGTCACCGGCTCCGCGGGCAGCGGCTGCTCGACGAGGGGCTCCAGGGTGGGCAGCGCCTCCTCGGGAATGCCGGGCGGTGACGGGGTGACGCCGAGGGCGCGGAGCATGCCGAGCGTGACGGGGTCGTCGGGGAGCTCGGTGTGGATGGCCTCCAGCACCGCCACGGCGCGCGGCGCGTCCGACGGATCCAGGTTGCCCCAGCAGGCTTCCACCAGCACGCGCGCGTCGGCGGCCTCACCCTGCTGCACCAGCCGGTGGGCCACCTCCAGGAGCAGCTCCACGCGGCCCCGCACGCCGGGCGGCAGCGTGACGGCGGTCCGCGCGGCGTCGACGGGGAGGTCGGCGCGGAGGAAGGCGCGGGCCAGCTCCAGGCGCAACGCGGGCACGTCCCCGACGCTGGGCTCCATGCGCAGCAGCAGCTCCCGCACCCGCGTGGCAAATCCCCGACGGGGAGCGCGCAGCCCGATGAGCACCGTCTGCAGCGCCTCGGTCAGCGCGCCCTGCCCCAGGAGCTCCTCCGCCGTCACCAGCGCGACCTCGAAGGTCTTGGGGTCCGCCTCGCTGCAACGGCCCAGCACATACACCACGGCCTGGTGCATCCCCGCCTTGCGCAGCGAGTCCACCACGCGCAACAGCACCCGCTGCGCGTCCTCCTGCCGGCCCGCGCGCGCCAACAGCTGTCCCAGCGTCAACGCCGACTCGTGGTCGACGGGGTCCAGCTCACAGACCTTGCGGTACACGGCGATGGCCTTGAGGTGGAGGTCTTGCTGTTTGTAGACCTCGCCGGCGTACTGGAAGCAGCGGATTGCCTCACGCACGTCGTGAGCGCGCACGTAGAGGTCGCCCAGCGCGTTGTGGATGGAGACGTCCTCCGGAGCTTCCTCCGCGGCGCGGCGGTACTCCTGGATGGCGGCCTGGAGGTTGCCCTTCTGCAGGTGTTTCTTGGCGCGCTCGAGCGAGTGGTTGGGCTGCGTGGGCATTGCCGGCCCATGACGCGAAGCGGAGCCCCCGATGCTCCCCCCCGCGGCGGTGGAATGTGGACGATGTGGATCGCGAACCCGCGGTGGCGGCGGTGCCACGTCATGGCGACGTTGGGGGGCCGCTGCAGCGGAGTCCAGAGCGGTGATAGCGATGGGCGGGTCACATCACCACCCGCGCGGCCCGGAAAGCCGCATCACGCGCCGCGGCCACGACGTTGATGGGTTGCCGGAGGAGGCGCCGGCGTGAGCGTCCTCCGACGCGTCACGTGATCACGCACCGGGTGATGACGTCGGAGCGCGGGCAGGCTCAGGCGGACGGCGTGGGCGCTTCCGGCACCGGCGGCGGCGCCTCCGCGCGACGGAACAGGCGCGCCAACCGCGTCAGCACCGCATCCGCCACGACGTAGAACGCGGGCACCACGAGCAGGCTCAGCAGCGTGGAGACCAGCACACCGCCGAGCACGCTGATGGCCATGGGGGCGCGGATCTCCCCGCCGGGTCCCAGGGAGAGCGCCGCGGGAATGGCCGCCATCAAGGTGGACACCGACGTCATCATGATGGGCCGGAGGCGGATGGGGCCGGCGTGCAGCATGGCGTCCCGCGCGTTCATTCCCTGCTCCCGGTGGTGGTTGGCGTACTCCACGAGGATGATGGAGTTCTTCTTCACGATGCCCATGAGCAACAGCAGGCCGATCATGCTGAAGATGTTGAGGCTCTTGCCCGCGAGATAGAGCGCGCCCACCGCGCCCACCATGGAGAGCGGCAGGATGGTGAGCACGGTGACGGGATGCAGCCAGGAATTGAACTGCGAGGCGAGGATCATGTACGCGACGAGGATCCCGAGCAGCAGCGCCCAGAGCAGGCTGCTCATGGATTCCTTGAACTCCACCGACGAGCCGCTGAGCACGATGCGGTAGCCCTCCGGCACCTCCGCGCGCAGCGTCTCCACGAAAGCCAGCACCTCGTTCTGCGCGTGTCCCGGCGCCACGTTGGCAAACACGTTGATGGCGCGCTCGCGGTCGCGGCGGGTGATGGCCTGCAGCGCTGGTCGTTCCTCGTCACGCACCAGCGCGCTGAGCGGGATGAGCGTGCCGTCGGCAGCGCGCACCTTCAGGCGGGCCACGTCCTCCGGCCGCGCGCGCTGGTGGGCCAGCAGGCGCAGGCGCACGTCAATGCGTCGTCCTCCGTCGCTGTACTTGCCCACGCGCACCCCGCCCACGAGGGCGCGGATGGTGTTGGCCACGTCACCCATGGAGACGCCGAGGTCGGCGGCGCGCGCGCGGTCGGGGAGGATGCGCAGCTCCGGCATGCCCACCTGGTAGTCGCTGTCCAGGTCGACGACGAGACCTGAGGCCTGCAGCTTCTGCATCACCTTCTCCCGCGCGGCCACCAGGCCGTCCCAGTTGGGACCGCGGATGGAGAACTCCACCGGGAAGCCGCGCTGCGCGGTGAAGCCCGACTGCGAGAGGTCCTGCACCACCGCGCGCACGCCGGGGATGCTGTTGAGCTCCTTGCGGATCATCCCCGCGAACGCCGCCTGGGTGAGCTTGCGTTGCTCTGGCGGCACCAGCGTCACGAAGACCACGCCGGTGTTGACCGCACCGCCGCCAAAGCCGCCCACCACCGCGAAGGCGCGGGTCACCTCCGGCTTGCCGTTGATGATCTCCTCCACCTTGCGGAAGAGCTTGTCGGTCTCCATGACGTCGGAGCCCACCGCGGTCTGCACGCGCACCATGAGGCGGCTCTGGTCCTGGCTGGGCACGAACTCACTGGGGAGGGTGCGCAACAGGCTCACCGAGCCGGCGAAGAGCGCCCCGGCCACGAGCAACACCAGCACCGGCCAGCGCAGCCCGCGCTGCAGCACCCAGCTGTAGAGACGCTCCAACGCATTGAAGCCGCGGTCCACCGCGCGACCCACGAGGCCGCGGTGCTCCCGCCCGGTGTTGAGGAACTGCGCGCAGCGCGCGGGCGCCAGCGTCACGGCCTCCAGGTAGGAGAGCAGCACCGCAATGGAGAGTGTGACGCCGAACTGCAGGAAGAACTTGCCAACGATCCCCTTCATGAACACCACGGGGATGAAGATGGCCACCACCGCCAGCGTGGCGGCGAGCGCGGCGAAGGTGATCTCGTGCGTGCCCTCGCGCGCGGCGGCCACGCGGCCCTTCCCCATCTCGCCGTGGCGGTAGATGTTCTCCAGCACCATGATGGCGTCGTCGACGACGATGCCGACCGCGAGTGATAACGCCAGCAGCGTGAAGGTGTTGAGGGTGAACCCCGCGAAGTAGATGACCGCCAGGGTGCCGAGCAGGCTCATGGGGATGGCCAGCAGCACGTTCAACGTCGTGGACAGCGAGCCGAGGAACATCCAGCACACCAGCGCGGTGAGCAGGATGGCGAGCAGCAGCTCGAACTCCACTTCCTCCACGCTCTCCTCGATGAAGCGGGTGGAGTCGAAGTTGATGCCGAGGGTCATCTCCGGCGGCAGGGTCTTGCGGATCTCGTCCAAGGTGGCATGGACCCGGCGCGCCACGTCCACGGCGTTGGCCCCGCGCTGCTTCTTGACGCCGATGCCCTGCGCGGGGACGCCGTTGACGCGCGCAATGCGCCGCACGTCCTCGAACCCGTCCTCCACCAGCGCCACGTCCTCGAGGTAGACCGGGCTGCCCGCCACCTCGCGCACGACGATGCGCCGCAGGGTGTCCAGGTCCAGCGCCTCCCCGAGCACGCGGACGTTGACCTCCCGCCCCTCCACCTCGAGTCGCCCGGCGGGCAGCTCCACGTGCTCGCGGGTGAGCGCGGCCATGACGTCGGTGATGGTGAGGCCCCGCTCATCCAGCTTGGCAGCGTCCAGCCAGATGCGGATGTTGCGCTCCAGGAAGCCGCCCATCATCAGCTCACCCACGCCGGGGATGGCCTGCAGCTTCTCTTTGAGGCGGTAGCGCGCGTAGTCGCTGAGCACCTGCGGGGCCACGGCGCCGGACAACCCGACCCACATGATGGGCTGGTCCTCCGGGTTGCTCTTGGAGATGACCGGCGGGTCCAGGTCCAGCGGCAGCCTGCGCTGCGCCTGGCTCACCTTGGTCTGGACCTCCTGCAAGGCCACGGACACGTCGCGGTTGAGCTCAAGCTCCAGGTTGATGGAGGCGCTGCCCTGCCGGGATGACGACGTGATGGACCGGATGCCCTCCACCTGCATGAGGGCCTCCTCCAGGATCTCCACGACGTCATTCTCCATCACCTCCGGCGCCGCCCCCTCCCAGGTGACGCTGATGGAGATGTTGGGGAAATCCACGTCGGGAAACTGGCTGACCCCCATGCGCGTGGCGGCCACGGCCCCGAAGACGAGCGTGGCCCCCATGAGCATCCACGCCAGGACGGGACGCTTGATGCAGACGTCGGTGAGATTCACGGGTGGGCTCCGGTGACCTGGTTGACGGCATCACGGGTGGGCTGTGACGCGGGCATACATGGCGAACCGGAGGGTGGAACGCAAGCCGGGGACGTCAGAATTCCCCCGCGGGGAGCGTTAACTCCCACGAAGGCGGCAGAAACAACGCGGCCGTGCCTTGGGCATGCGCGCAGCCGCGCGGAGACGGACCCGGCTCGTTGGGGCCGAGGGAGGTTGCCATGGTGGCGCGGACGGAAACGGTGGGCCGGCAGGGTGTGGTGGCGTGGCTGGATGCACACCGCTGGCTCTTCGTGGAGCTGGTGCGCATCTACCTGGGCCTGGGCCTGTTTGCGATGGGCGCGAACTTCGTGGTGCACACGGCGTACATCGTCTCGCGCCTGGAGGGCGGGCTGTGGAGCCAGAGCGCGGTGGGGATTGCGCACCTGGTGGCCACCGCGCACCTGGCGGGTGGGTTGCTGCTGGCGCTGGGACTCATCACGCGCGTGGCGGCGTTGATGCAGATCCCCGTGGTGCTGGGCGCGATCTTCTTCGTCCACCTGCGGGAGGGACTGTTCACGGAGGCCAGGACGCTGGAGTTCGCCACGCTGGTGCTCTTCCTGTTGTGCCTGTTCGCGGTGTTCGGGTCCGGTCCGCTCTCGTTGGACCACTACCTGAGCCGGGAGGTGAGGCCGCGGGAGCGCGACGCGTGGCGTCGGACATTGCCGGTGCCGTACCAACCGCCGCGGGAACCCACGCCGCGCACCTGAACGCGCTGACACGAAGACCGGGAAGCTGACGAAGGGAAACGTGCGCTGCGGGCGCCGCGTTCCGTCGCTACATCTGCTGCGTTCCCCCACCATGACTGGCCAAGGACGAGCAGATGAAGGTCGTGCTGCTCAGCGCGTCAGCGTGCCTGCTGACCGCGCTGGCATGCACCAGGCTTTCCGACGTCGGAACGTCCCCCCCATCACCTCCCGCGGCAGCGCTGATTGCGCACAAGGCGTCGCAGGGCACCGCAGCGGTCCCGGACTCCTGCCTGATGGATGACGAGCCGAACCCGGGCGGTGAAGGACTGGTGCAGGATTTCCGGTTGCAGGTCTTCCTCGTACGGGAGCTGCGCACCTGCTTTGTGGGCGACCCGTGCGGAGAAGGCACCTGCGCCAGCTTGAACCGACGCGGCGGGCGCGTGGTGCGCTTTGCCGACAACGACAACTTCATCTCGCTGCCGCCCGGCGACACGCGCCTCAAGGGTCGTGCCGACGCGGTGTGCCTCACCATCACGCTCTCCGACGAAGACGTGGCCTGGCTCAACGAGGAGCTGCACACGTTCATCACCGAGACGAACGTCTTCACCGACGGCGGCGTGGTGCTCAACCTGGAGGCCATCCACCTGCCGCGGCTGGAGGTGGGCCTGGCGCGGATTGGCAACGGTTTCTGGTTGCCGCCCTTTGGGCTGGAGAAGCACCTGCGCCCGCACCTGCGGCCGGACACGGACTTCATCATGCTCTCACACGGTGTCCTCGACGAGGAGGCGGGGGTCTCCTTTGACGTGGGGGCGTGCGGGCTCACCTACGGCAGCGACTACGGGATTGGCGGCGCGGGCTACAGCTGGGTGCCCAAGACCTCCGGCGCGTTCCCGTTCGAGTGCGCGGAGCGCGGGGTGATGATGCACGAGTGGCTGCACCAGGTGGAGTTTGCGCAGTGGTTCCTCTCCAGCCGCGACGACATCTACCTCTCGCGCAAGAGCGGCACGCACAACTACCCGCCGTGCGGCCAGGCGGCGCACAGCCCCCAGCACTGGTTCCCCAGCACACACGACTGCACCAGCGACCCGTGCGCCCCCGACTGCGGCCGCTCCTGCTCCGGCAACGACGTCATCAACGAGCACGTGCTGCGCGTGCACTTCAACCGGCACGTGCCGCTGGTGACCAACCACTGTCGCAACGGGATCCGCGACCACGGCGAGCACGGCGTCGACGTGGGTGGCAACTGCCTGGAGCGGGACGAGCTGTCGGTGCGGTGAGTGCCTACCGCGGCTGGCTCTCCACGTCCTGCATCTTGTCGCGGCTGTAGCCGCAGGCGCTCCTGGGATGCTCCAGGATGTGGCGCGCCGCCTGCTGGTCCACGGCGTCGTACTCCGCCTTGCGCGGCATGCCGATGACGTCCTGGAGGATCTTCTTCCCCTCGGAGAGATGCGCGGGGTTGTCGCGCTTGTGACCGCTGCAGGTCAGCGCCACGCCCAGCTCCAGCCAGGTGGCGGTATCCGGCCGCATGGCCACGGCCTTGCGCAGCATGGAGATGGACTTGTCCAGGTCGCCGCGCACGCCGGTGATGACCTTGATGATCCACCAGTCGGGCAGGATGCGGTAGAGCGCGCCGAGCGCGTAGTAGAAGTACGACTCGATGGGACTTCCGTCGAGGAGCAGGTCCGGACGGTTCTTGCTGCGCTCCAGGCCGGTCAGCCACACGCCCTCGATGGGACGCAGCGCGCGCAAGGAGCTCATCACGCCCTTGACGGTGGCCTGGCGACCGATGGCCGCGCCGAGGAAGAACTCGCAATGTGGTGGACCCTTGCGCGCCTGGCAGTCACGCATGAGGCGCTCCGCCGCGGTGTAGCCACGCAGCTTCTCCTTGTCGGGCGCCTCGCGGTGGAACTCGTAGTAGCCCATGATGGCCTGCGCCAGACGCCACTGGACCTGCGGGCGCGCCTCCTTCTCCGCGAGGGTGAACACGTGCGGGAAGAGCTCCTGGCGACGTCGCTGCTCGATGCGCACGTCCAGCCAACGGCAGGCGCGGGTCTCATCCTCCGACGGAAACGGCGTGCCCGGCTGGTCCACCGCGTCGGGAAGAGGCGCGGCTGTCGTCGTCACGGGCTCGGCCGCGCCGCCGTCCGACTGACCGCGGACCTCCGCGACAAACACCACCACGCACGCCGCCAGCGCAACGCGTCGAGCCAGGACCTTCAAGGGAACCTCCGTCACGGATGAGCACCGGACGCCCGCGCGCGGGAATGTTCGCGCCCCCGGCCCCGGTGGAGCAAGCGGTGGCGACGAAGAAGCAGCGTGGTCCGCGCCACTGACCGAGGCTTCGCGCGGAATCGCAGACAGGAATGGTCCGCGCCACAGGTCGAGGCTTCGGCGGAACCGCTGTCAGCCCTGGGACGCCAAGGAGCGAGTGGGAAACGGGCGGGCGCCCGCGAAGAGAGGCAGGCGCCCGCCCGGATGCATCACGGGACCGTGGGACAGATGTCCGCGCCGGCGGGGATGGCAAAGACCGGCGTGGTGTCGTCGATGGACTCGAGGAACACCACCAGGTCCGCCACGTCCGCGTCACGCGTCTGCGCGTTGGCCAGGAAGTTCACGTTCCCCGCCGTGGTGTGCGCGTCGTAGGCCGAGCCGAACAGCTCCGTCAGCGTGGCCACGGAGCCGTTGTGCAGGTACGGCGCGCCATAACGCACGCCCAGCAGCGACGGCGGGTTGAAGCCCCGGGCGCCCTGCGCGGGGTTGTTGGCCGCCATGTTCTGCCGCACCTCCAGCGGTCCCGCCTGGTACGTCCCCACGTTGCGCAGGTTGCACGCCAGGCGGTCCAGCTTGGGCGTCACGCTGATGCCGGCGTCGGGATTGTCGGCGGTGTCGTCGCCGGCAACCACGGTGGTGTCGGTGTTGAACGCGGACAACGCGCCGGCGGCATAGCTGGTGGTGCGCGCACGCTCCGCGGCAAACCGACCACCGGTGTCGTCGCGCGGGTCGTACGGAACGCGGCTCACCGTCCACTTGCTGCCGCCGTGACACAGCTGGCAGTTGCCGTCATTGAACAGGGTACGACCCCTGGCGATGGCCGCCTGCTGCTGGCCGCCCACCGTGTTGCTGCTCCCCGCATTCGGCGAGGGAATGCCCATCACGAACTTCTCGATGTCATTCCATTCCTTGTGCGTGGACACGTCGTCGACGATGGTCGCGGTGGAGTTGCGCAGGAACTGGGCCGGCCCGCCGTCCGGGCCCGCGTTGGCCAGGTTGATGCGGCTGCTGTTGGCCAGGGCGTCCGCGCTGACAATCGCGCCCACGCCCGCGGAGACGCCGCGCGTGTTGAGCTCGAAGTCGTGCATCTCGTCGAAGATGGCGGTCCAGTTGAGCGCGCGCTGGTTGGCGGGATCCGGAGCGCCCGTCTCCACGTCGCCCACCTTGCCGTAGTCGCTGTCCATGGCCACCGTCTGGCGCGGACCCGCGGCGAAGTACCAGGTGACGTTGTCACTCAGCGCGCCGTTGCCGGGGTGGCAGGCCAGGCAGCCCACCATGCCGTTGTTGCCCCAGCGACCGGTGCTGGTGACGTAGAAGCGCTTGCCCTTGCGCATCTGCTCCTCGAGCGTGTCGACGGGAAGCGGAGCGGATTCCACCGTGGCCGTCACGCTCTGGCTGGAGAAGGTCACCACCTGCACCTTCCGCGCGACCTCGTTGTTGACGTACGCGCGTACGCCCAGGCTGCCGTGGCTGATGGTGAGTCCGCTGGGCATCTGGTCCAACGCAATGAAGTTGGAGAGCGTGCTGCCAAAGTCCACCAGCTCGAAGTCGGTGCCGAGCTTGATGCGCACCATGGCGTCGGAGGCGGAGCTGGTGAGGTAGCCAATGCGCGTGCCCGGCACGAACGCCACGCCGGAGAGCACGGACATGAAGCGGATGGTGCCGGCCTCCTTGAGCATCTCGCGGTTGAGGTTGATGTGGTTCTCCGCGTCCTCCGCCGCCGTGGCCAGGTCGATGTTGAGCAGGTACGGGAACGTGTTCTGACCACCCGCGGCCGGCACGCCAGCGTCGGGGTTGGCCGCGCCCGGTCCCGGCGGGCCCTTGGGAGAAGCGGCGAGCGCGAGGATGAACGCCTTGCCTTCCTGCACCCAGACGCCGGAGAGCTGGTTGAAGAACGCACCGGTGCCAAAGCCCGTGTCCGCCGTGGGCTGGATGTTGATGCGGTTCACGACGGCCGCGGTGTCGTCGAGCAACGCCACCACGCCCAGGCCACCGAGGTCGGCGTCGGTGGCGGTGTTGATGGCCACGCGCTCGTAGTAGAAGAGCGGGACCACCACGGTCTCGTCGGTCTCGTCGGCATCACCGTCGTTGGTGACCGCAATGGCCATGGCCGCGGCGTTGAGCGGGAGCGCGCCACCGGTGGCGTTGGCACCGCGCAGGTCGGTGGTGGTGGTGACGGTCAGGGCCACCGCATCCACCATGACGACGTAACCGTCGAGGCACGCCACGTAGAGGCTGTTGCCCGCCGGAGAGAGCGCAATGCCCTGCGGCTCGGCGCACACGCCATCCAGCGCGGTCTGACCGGGCGCGGGGCTCACGGTGCCCACGTCGGTGAGCTTGGTGATGCCGTCGCGGTCGGAGACGTAGAGCGTGGTGGTGTCCGGGTGGAAGGCCACGCCGCGCGGATCGACGAACCCGTCGATGCGGTTGATGAGCGTGTTGGTGGACGCGTTGAAGATGGAGACGCTGCCGTGGTCGCGGTTGGCCACCGCCACCAGCGTGTCATCCGCGTTGATGTCCACGGTGGTGGAGCTGCTGGCGCGGGGCAGCAGCGTGACGACGGGAACCGGCTGGCAGGTGCAGTCGGTGTCGCAGAAGTCGTTGGCGCCGCAGGCGGGCGTGCACACCGGGCTCTCCGGGTTGCACACCGGGCCGGCGTCAGTGGGCTGTCCCGCGTCGACGGGGCCGCCACCCGCGTTGCACGTGGCACTGTTGGTGCCGGCGTGCGGGCAGTGCGTCTGCGCATTGGCCTCGGAGAGGCTGGCCACGGTGCCGTGGTAGCTGCGGCACTGCACCGAGTCGCCGCTGGTGGCGGAAGGCGCGCCGTCCTGGCCGAAGCTGCTGCACGCGGCCAGGCAGTCCTCGCGGTTGGGGTAGAGCGCCAGGCCTTCCACGCAGGCGGTCTCCACGACGTCACAATAGTGCTCGCACGGCGTGCCGCACACGTTGCCACCCTCGGGACCGGCGTGCGGGCAGTGCGTCTGCGGATCATCGGCGCTGGCGCCCGCGTGGTACAGCCGGCAGCCGAGCGTGTTGCCGCTGGTCTCGTCGCGCACGCCGGTGTTGGCGATCAGCGCGCACGCATCCAGGCAGAACTGCTGCGAGGGGTACTGCGCGTTGCCGCCCTGGCAGTTGGCCTGGATGGTGGTGCAGTACTCGTCGCAGGTAGGCGGGCCACCGGTGCTGGAGCTGGACGTGCTGCTGGAGCTGCTGGAGCTGGAGGAGCTGCTGCTCGTGCTGGTGGAACCCGACGACGAGCTGGAGGATGACGACGACGATGTTGAGGTGGACGCCCCCGACGATGAACTGGACGACGACGAGGATGACGACGTCGCGGTGGCGGTGGACGTGGTGGTGTCGGTGGTGCCGCCCGTGGTGGTGGGCGGACAGCCGGCCAGCAGCGCGGACACCACGACCACGCCGAGCGACGGCTTCAAGACACTGCGCATTGGATTGCTCCCCCTCCGCGACCCTGCGGAGGAACGTTGGATAAAGCTGGGTAGGCCCCTACCCCCGGTCGGGCGTGTAGGTCCGTGAATTGGCGACGTCAACCGTTGGAGACGCGCTCTTCCCGAGGCATGAGGTCTCTCAACGAGGACGTCACATGTTCATGGGACACGACGTGCCGGGAGCCGCGACGCTTGGAGAGTCAGGAGGAGCCGCACCTGGCCACACGGGTCGGTACGCCTCACCCGTCGACCTGGTTGCGCGGAGCCGTGAAACGTGGGCTCCGTGTGGAAGGATGACTGTGCCACGCACGCCAATGGCGACGTCACGTGGGCCTGTTCATGGGGGAATGTCCAGGAGTTGGCGGTGGTGCGCGTGGCGGCCTGTGAGTGAGGCCCGTCAGCGCTGCGCCACTTCCGCCTTGGTCCACTTGTCCAGCCAGCCCAGCACCTCCTTGTGCCACAGCACGCTGTTCTGCGGCTTGAGGACCCAGTGGTTCTCGTCGGGGAAGTGCAGGAAGCGGGACGGGATGCCCTTGCGCTGCAACGCGCTGAAGGTGGCCATGCCCTGCGTCTCCACCACGCGATAGTCGCGCCCGCCGTGGACGACGAGCATGGGCGTCTTCCAGTTCTTCACGTGCTGCGCGGGGTTGTCCTTCTCATAGCTCTCCGGCACCTCCCAGGGCTTGCCGCCGTGCTCCCACTCCGGGAACCAGAGCTCCTCGGTGTCGTAGTAGCCCATGCGCGTGTCGAAGATGCCGTCGTGGTTGACCAGGCACTTGAAGCGGTCGGTGTGGCCGGCAAGCCAGTTGATCATGTAGCCGCCGTAGGAAGCGCCCAGCGCGGCCACGCGGTTTCCGTCGAGGAAGGGGTACTTCTGCAGCGCGAAGTCCAGGCCCTTCATCAGGTCCTCGTACGGCGCGCCGCCCCAGTCCTTGTTGATGGCGTCGGTGAACGCCTGGCCGTAGCCGGTGGAGCCGTGGAAATCGATGAACACCGCGGCGTAGCCGGCGCCGGCGTAGACCTGCGGATTCCAGCGGTAGTGGAAGTGGTTGCCGAAGCTGCCCTGCGGTCCGCCGTGGACGAGGAAGGCGACGGGGTACTTCTGTCCATCCTTGAACCCCGCGGGCTTCACCACCCAGCCGTGCACCTTCTCCCCCTTGGCGCCGGGGAAGTTGAACTGCTCGTAGCTGCCCCACTGCACGGACTTCACGCGTGCCGCGTTCACCGTCGTCACGGGCTTGAGGTCATTGCCCTTGGGAAGCGCCACGCTGAAGAGCTCCGCCGGAGAGCTCAGGGTGTCCTGCAGGAAGAGCAGGCGCGAGCCCGCGAAGATGGGGCTGGCGTTGTGACCCTTGTCGACGGGCGTGGTGACCTTGCCGCTGGCGACGTCGACCGCGAACACCGAGTGGTTCCCGACGTTGTCCGCGGTGGTGAAGATGGTCTTCGAGTCCGCGGACCACACCAGCTCACCGGCGGAGCGGTCCCAGTCCTTGGTCAGCTCCTTCTTCGCTCCGGTCTTGCGGTCCACGAGGATGATGCGGAGCTGGTCGGACTCATACATGGGCCGACGCATGGCCAGGTACGCCAGCCACTTTCCGTCGGGGGAGAAGCTGGGGAGCGTGTCCGCGGCCTTGTTGTCGGCGGTGAGGGGCTTGGGCGCGGCGCCGCCGACGGCGGGCACGCTGAAGAGGTTGACGTCGGTGGACCAGGCCGCCTCCTTGCTCATCATGGTGGCGGCGAAGACGACCTCCTTGCCGTCGGGGGAGATGCTGATCTCCTCGGGGCCGCCCCAGGGCTGCGTGGGGCTGTCGCCGTCAAAACCTGCCAGCAGGTCCACCGGGTTGCCCTCGCCAATCGTCCAGGTGAAGAGGTGGCTGCGCTTGCCGTCCTCCCAGGTGTCCCAGTGGCGATACAGCAGGGAGTCGTACGCGCGCGCCTTGACCTTGGACTTCTCCTTCTCGGCGTCGCGCTTGGCCGTCTCCTCCAGCACCTTGTCGGCGGGCAGGTCGGGGTAGACGCTGAGGCTCATCAGCACGCGCTTCCCGTCGGGGAAGACCACCACGCTCTCCACGTCCACCGGCAGGCGCGTGACCTGCGTGGGCTCGCCTCCGTCGAGGTTGATGCGCCAGAGCTGCTGGCTGCCGCTGCGCGTGGAGAGGAACAGCAGGCTCTTTCCGTCGGCCAGCCAGCGCGGGCTCGCGTCATTGGCCTCGTGCGTGGTGAGCTGGCGCGCCCCCTTTCCGTCGACACCCACGACCCAGATGTCGGTCCGCCCCTTGTTGGCATCCATGTCGGTGGTGCGGAGCGTGTAGGCCACGAGCTTCTTGTCGGGGGAGAGCTGCGGCTCGGAGATGCGCTCCATGGCCTGCATGTCCATCACGGTGAAGGGATGGGGCTGCGCGGCGGCAGGCGCCTGGGCGACGGCGGTCAGGGCGAGACCGGCAACAAGGGCAAAGCTCACGTTGGACCTCCTGGCAAAGGACGGCGCGTTCTATGGCCGGCAGGGGACGAGGGCGCAAGGCCGGAGCCCGTCCCACGTGCACGTCGGCTCCGACAGGAAGCGGACCTCGCCGCCTGTCCGATGCTCGTTCCAGGCGCGCCGACCGATACGCCTCCCCGCATGGTCGCACGCGTGAGAATCGCAGCGGTTCTGGGGGTCTTGTTGAGCCTCGGCTGTCAAGGCCCGGAGGATCCGTCGGGGGAAACGCACAACACGTCAACGGGCGGTGTCCCCGCGGACGCGGGAGCTTCCGGTCAGGACGACGCGGGCACCGGCACCGGGAGCACCAGCACCTCCGCGTCCGTGAGCTCGTCGTCTGCCGCTTCCACCAGCGGCACCGCGAGCGCGACCAGCACGAGCGCTTCCAGCACCAGCTCGTCGTCAAGCAGCAGCGGAGGTGGGGCCTGCGGAAGCGGCGTGGTCCCCGGATGCACCGACGAAGGCGGCGGCGAGTTTGAATGCGACCTCACCCACGACGGAACGGCACGCAAGTACCACCTGCACATCCCCGAGTCGTACGCACAGCGGCCGGCTTCCGGCGCCATGCTCGTCTTCAACTTCCACGGACTGAACACCACGGCGGGCGTGCAGAAGTACCTGAGCGGGATGAACGAGCGCTCCGACGCCCGCGGATTCGTGGTGGTCACCCCGGAGGGAACGGGCATGAGCTGGAACGCGGGCAACTGCTGCGGCTCCGCCTACACCAACCAGGTTGACGACGTGGGATTCACGCTGGCGATCCTGGAGCACGTGCAGCAGTCGCTGTGCATTGATCCCAAGCGCGTCTATTCCACGGGCCTTTCCAACGGCGGCCACTTCTCGTACCGGCTGGCGTGTGAGCACTCGGAGACGTTTGCGGCCATTGCGTCCATCTCGGGGCTCGTCGTGGTGTCGCCCTGCACGCCGTCACGCGCCACGCCCATCCTGCACTTCCACGGCACCAGCGACACGATTGTCAGCTACCAGTACGGCATTGATGGGGTGAACGGCGCGGAGGAGGTGACCAGCGCGTGGGCCGACGTGAACGGCTGTTCCACGTCGACGGAAGTGACCTACCAGCAGGGTGATGTGACGTGTCGCGCGTACACGGGTTGCTCCGACAACGCGGTGGTGGAGTTGTGCACCATCGACGGCGGCGGTCACCAGTGGCCAGGAGGGAATTCCATTCCGCTGCTGGGCCACACCACGGAGGACATCTCCGCGACGGATTACCTGTTGGACTTCTTCGAGGCGCACCCGCTGCCGTGAAGCGCGAGGGTCCCGTCAAACCCGTGGGGTCGTCGTAGCGGCCAAGGCCTGGCGCAGAGGCATGACAGTCGGTCGTGGCGGCGCCACACGCAGTCCTTCCGTCGTTGCCGCCGCGGGCGCAGCCCTCTGGGAGTGCGGTCTGAAATACCGCTTTGGTTCGGCTCCTCGGTGGAGCGCTTCTCCCTGCTGACCCCGCCCCACGACGTGTGCGTCGCCACGCAGCTTGCGGCGGTGCATCCCATCGCCGACGGAGCCGAACCAAAGCGGTATTTCAGACCGCACTCCCAAAGGGCTGCGCCCGCGGCGGCAACGACGGAAGGACTGCGCGTGGCACTCCGTTGAAGTACCGCTCGGACCAACGCGGCGCATCCTGCCAGACAATGACCACTTCAACGGGAACCGTTGCGAGGCGCACTCAATCCAGCTCGGAGACCTCGTCGACCGAGGCGCGGTTGTCCACGGGCCACGGGCGGTGTCGCACCATCCGGTCCACAGTGACCGCGCCATTGCGCAACAGGATGTACAGCGCGGGTCGCACCACGGCGGCTCCAAGCAGCATGAGCCCCACACCGGTCATTCCGACGACAAGCGCGGAGTGCTCCAGGATCAACCTTCCCGGTTCGTTCAGCCGCAGCGCATCACCCAGCGACACGCCGAAAAGCAGCCCCGGAAGGAAGATGGCCAGCGCGCCTACAGCAAGAGGCCAGCCCAGCAGCAGAGGCGCGGCACCAGCCAACGTTGCGAATAGCGGGACCGAGGCCGCGCGTACCAAATGGGCCCTCGGGGACCCGGTACCGCCGCGGATGGCACGGAAGAAGTTGACGGCGCCACCTGCGGAAGACCCGGCAATGAACGCGGTGTACTCCCACAACGGCGCCAGGACAGCCAGGGAAGGCAGGCCGCAGAAGCAAGTGGAGAGCGCAGCCAGGGCGACGATGAGCGGCTGCTGCGGCACACGTGGCGCGGGCGTGCGCGCGGTGAGAAGCAGCGTGTAGACGACACTGAACAACCCGTAGAGCGCGCCAAGATGCAGGACGCTGCCCAGCACCATCGCCGTCAGTCCAGCGGTCATGCCCGGCGCCAGGTCGATCAACGGGCGTGAGGCGAGGCTCCACATTGCCGGCCCGTTGTCACCCTCCTCAGATGACGCGGCTTCATCCCGGCTGGTCGCGGCGTTACCTTGCGCAACCGCAGGGTCCTCGTCCGGCGCGCGTTGCGGTAGTGCAACTTCGTCGCCGTGCGGCTGGTTCTCCGGTGCCACGTCCCGGGACGGTGCGGCGCTCGCCTCCTCCGCGGCCAGCGATTCGGATGCTGAGATCATGAGCATCGCGACGACAAGGAGCTTTGTGAAGGCCAACGAACCCTCCGATGAGTAGCGGCCTTCTATGAGCGGGCTGCCGACTGTGACAAGGTCGCATCGGCTGGACCGGGCAGCTGCAAGCAATGCGCGAAACCAGGCTTACAGTGGTTCCCGTTGAAGTTGTCACGCCGCTTGGCCTCCGTCTGGCAGAGGCCGCCCCGCTGGTCCGAGCGAAAGCGGCACTTCATGCCGCAGTCCGAAAGTGCCGGCAGCGTTCGCTCTCGTGGACAGGCCGGCACGTTTCCCGACGTGGCACGGGTGCGGGCTTCGCAATCTCACGAATCGGAGCGGTGCCCGCACCCTTTCGGACTGCGGCATGAAGAGATCGGAAGAGC
>JBFMGU010000170.1:0-23045 GCA_040752415.1 Myxococcota bacterium | reverse complement strand
CGCACCGCTATGAATGCGCACAGGCCGGTTGTCTGGCGTCTTGCGCTGCCGAGACACCCTGCACGTGTCACAGCATCACGACCAGGGCGAGCACGCACGCGGTTCCTTCGCGTCGTCAGTGGTCCCCGGCACCAGCCGCCACCATCCATGATCGTCTCCAACTGAGACCTGGGTTGTCCACGCCCGGCGGGATTTCCCGCGCACGCAAGCTGGGCGGCGATTTCCACGGCACACGCGGGGTGGTGTCACGCACGCCCCATTTCTTGAATCGACGCTTCGGGGAGGGCGGCCGTGCGTCGCGTGCCCGGCTCCGAGGAGGGGAAGCAATGAAGAAGCAGAGAGGGTTTCCACGCTGGCCCGCGGTTGCGGGCGCGGCAACGCTGCTCGCCGTTGGCTGCCCAGCCAATGACAGCGCCGAGCAGACCCCGGTTGAAGAAGGGGTCGCCGGCGTTGCCACGGAGGAGCTGGCACCCGTCGGAGCCGGCTTCACCATCAACGCCGGGGACCTGCGGTTCATCTTCCGCCAGGTCCAGATTGCCCAGGCCCACGCGGGCGGGGGGCAACTCCTGGGACCCGGACCGAACCAGGTCAACGATCCGCGGTTGCCGTTTGGACTACGGACCGTCGACGGTTCGTTCAACCACCTCGTTCCGGGTCAGACCACGTGGGGCGCCGCCGACGAGGTGTTCCCCCGCATGACCACGGCCTACAACCGTCCAGGCTATCCACCGCTGGGAAACGTGGTCGACCCGCAGCCGCGCATCATCACCAACCTGATCGCGGATCAGACGGTGAACAACCCGGCCGCATTGAACGTGACCCAGTCAGCCGGCGGGGAGTGCGTCGACCTTCCCGACACGCGGCGCGACCCGACCTGCTTCATCCCGAACGTCGCCCCCGACGAGGGCCTGTCTGCGCCGTTCAACACGATGTTCACGTTTTTTGGACAGTTCTTCGATCACGGCCTCGACCTCGTGACCAAAGGCAACGAGAGAGTGGTGGTGCCGCTGCAGCCCGACGATCCGCTCTACGTCCCGGGAAGCCCGACGAACTTCATGGTGCTGTCCCGCGCCACCAATCTGCCTGGCCCCGACGGCGAGCTCGGCACCGAGGACGACATCCACGAGGCGACGAACGTCACCACGCCTTTTGTCGATCAGAACCAGACCTACACTTCACATCCTTCGCACCAGGTATTCCTGCGCGAGTACGACGACAACCTGGCGACCCCACCCATCCCGACCGGCCGCCTCATCGACGGCGCCGGTGGCAACATCGGGAACTGGGCGGAGGTCAAGGAGCAGGCGCGGACGAAACTCGGCATTGCGCTCTCCGACGGGGACGTCTTCAACATCCCGTTGCTCCTGACGGATCCCTACGGTCACTTCAAGCCCGGCCCGAATGGGTACCCGCTGATCGTCTTGCAGAGCGGTGGGACGGCCGAGGGCAACCCGAGTGCGCCGATCACCACCGCCAATGCCGTCCTGACCGGACACGCCTTCCTCGATGACATTGCACACCGCGCCGTTCCGCGGACCGGCCTGGCTCCCGACAGCGACGACGTCGTCACGACCGGGCCGCAGGAACCCGGCACCTACGATGACGAGCTGCTCGACGCGCACTTCGTCACCGGCGACGGGCGTGGCAACGAGAACATCGCGCTGACAGCCGTGCACACGATCTTCCACGCCGAGCACAACCGGCTGGCCGCGCAGATCGGCGGCGCCAACGGGGTCAGCGGCGGACTCATTGATACGCTGTTGACGCCGGCAGAGGCGGCGGCGTGGCGCACCGTCGACGCGGCGTCCGGCTGGGGCTACGGCGAACGGATCTTCCAGGCGGCGAGATTCGTGACCGAGATGCAGTACCAGCACCTCGTGTTCGAAGAGTTCGCGCGCAAGCTGGTGCCCTCGATCAACGAGTTCATCGGCGACGGCATCAACATGTCGAGCAGGTTCAATCCCGCGATCGTCGCGGAATTCGCGCACGCGGTGTACCGCCTTGGGCACTCCATGCTGACCGATACGATTTCCCGCGAGAGGCCCGACGGCACGACGTACGACATTCCCCTGCTCGATGGCTTCCTGGATCCGCTGGAATTCAACCGCGATGGGTTGGGCGGGACGCTGACCGCCGCGGAGGCGGCCGGTGCCATCTTCCAGGGCGGCACCCGTCAGGTCGGCAACCAGATCGACGAGTTCGTCACCGAGGCCGTGCGCAACAACCTCCTCGGGTTGCCGCTGGATCTTGGGGTGCTCAATGTGGCCCGGGGACGCAGCGAAAGCATCGCGCCACTCAACGTGGTGCGCGAGGAGCTGTTCCAGGCGAGCGGCGATTGGTCGCTGGCTCCGTACACCAACTGGTCCGACTATGGGTTCGCGCTTAGAAACCCGGACTCGCTCGTCAACTTCATCGCGGCCTATGGTATCCACCCGACGCTCGCGGCTGTCCCGGATTGCACGACGGGTCCTGCGCCGGATTGCGGCCTTGCCGGCAGACGCGCAGCGGCACTGGCCCTGCTGCTGGACTCCGAGTTCATGGACGGTCCCGCTGCGGAAACCGGCGTGAACAACATCGACCTGTGGATCGGCGGTCTTGCGGAAAGGCCGGCTCCGTTCGGCTCGATGCTGGGCCCGACGTTCACGTTTGTGTTCGAACGGCAGCTGGAGAACCTCCAGAACGAGGACCGTTTCTACTATCTCGAACGTCTCGACGGTCTGAACCTGCTGGCGCAGCTTGAAGGCAATTCGTTCCAGGAGCTCATCCAGCGCAACACCGCGGCGGAGGGCATGGGGCAGGACGTCTTCGGCCGTCCGGACCTCGTGCTGAACCTGGCGAGAATCGGCGGCGCGGGCAACACGATCGTCGACGATCCGACGACGGCCTTCAACGAGCTGGATCTCGTGGCGGCGGGTGAGCTGACGCGGACGGCGGACGGCACGTTCCGGTACTCCGGGGGGGCACACGTCATCTGGAACGGCAACGACGCTGCCGGCGACCGCATCATTTCGAGCATCGGCGACGACAGCATCGCGGGCGGCGGCGGAGACGACTTTGTGGAAGGCGGCGCCGGCAACGACCTCACCAACGGCGGTGCGGGGAACGACATCCTGGTTGATACCTTCGGCGAGGACGTCATCAAGGGCGGCCCCGGCGATGACGCGATCAGCGGCGGCCCCGGTCCGTTCGACCTGCTCCAGGGCAATGAAGGCAACGACTTCATCATCGGCGGCGTGGATGCGTCGGAAGTGTTCGGCGGTCCCGGGAACGATGTCATCTACATGGGTGCGGGCCTGAGCGAGTCGTTCGGCGGCGCGGGTGATGACTGGATGGAGGGGACGATTTCACCCGCCAGCGTCATGGTTGGCGACGACAACAATCAGTTCCAGAACGATCCGGACGGCGGTCACGACGTCGGGGTTGCCGGCCCGGGTGATGGGGACTTCGACATGGAGGGTGGCGACGACATCATGGTCGGCAGCGTCGTGCCCACGCATCGCTTCGAAGGCATGCTGGGCTTTGACTGGGTCACCTACCGTGGCGAGACCGTGCCGGTCGATGCCGACATGCTGGTTACCGGCTTGTTCGAGGTGAATGCGCCACTCAACGAGCTTCGCGACCGGTTCGACCTCGTCGAAGGTCTGTCGGGCTCCGACTTCGATGACATGCTGCGCGGCGACAACCGGGACGAGGCGATCCTGCGGAACGACGGGCTGACCGGCGCGGCCAACGGGCACGTCCTCACGGCGGCGGGAATCGCCCGGATCAACGGCCTGGCCGCGCTGCTCCCTCCCGGCGCGACGGAGTTCGCGGGCGGCAACATCATCCTCGGCGGCCAAGGCGACGACGTCCTCGAGGGTCGCGGCGGCAACGACATCCTGGACGGCGACGCCTGGCTGAACGTGCAGCTGCGGGCGGTGACGATCACGGAGACCGTGAGGCTGGTTGATGGCCTCCAGGAGATCAGGAACGACGTGTTTGCGGGACGCATCAGTCCCAGCACGATCTCGATCGTGAGGAGCATCGTCCCCGCGACGGTGATGGGCAATGACACCGCGGTGTTCACGGGTCCGCTGGCGGAATACGACATCCTCCCGGGCGCGGGCTTCGTGCAGGTCGTCCACGCTCGCGGCACCCAGCAGGATGGCACCGACACCTTGCGCAACATCGAACAGCTGCAGTTCGCCGACGGGACCATCCCGGTTCCCACGGGTCCCGTGGTGCTGCCCGGCGTCATCATCACCTCCGCGCCCACGACGTTGAACGAGGGTGAGGTGGCGGTGATCACCTTCCTCTCCAATGATCCCTCGGCGGAGTTCTGGTGCGCGCTGAGCACGGGCTCGCCCACGTTCTCGCCGTGCAGCTCGCCGTTCACCTCGGGACCGTTGGCGGATGGGTCGTGGACCTTCTCGGTGCTGGCGCAGTACTCCGGCGGCACATGGGATGACGTGACGACGACGTTCACGGTGCTCCCGGACAACACGCCGCCGGGAGTGACGCTCCTCTCCGGTCCCACCGATCCCACCGACGACAACACGCCCGCGTTCGAGTTCAGCTCGCCCGACCCGGACGCTTCCTTCCTCTGCTCACTGAGCACGGGCGCGGATGCGTTCACCGCCTGCACCAGCCCGGTGACCTCCACCCCGCTGGCCGACGGTACCTGGACGTTCAAGGTGCGCGCGGTGGACCCGGCGGGCAACAGCAGCGAGACCTCCACGCGCTTCACGGTGATCACGCAGGACCTGACCCCGCCGGTGGTGACGCAACCGTGGCCTTCCCTGGTGGTGGGAGCCACTTTGAATGACGCCACGGTGCCGGTGGTGATCAGCTGGTCTTCCACGGACGCCAGCCCGCCGGTCAC
Organism: Myxococcota bacterium; assembly: GCA_040752415.1. Lineage (GTDB taxonomy): Bacteria > Myxococcota > JACRCW01 > JACRCW01 > JACRCW01 > JBFMGU01. Next base: position 18,184 of record JBFMGU010000170.1, on the reverse strand, counting down.
CTACGTGGCGCAGGAGCGGATGAACGCCGGTGCGTTTGGAACCGTGGCGCTGCCTTCTCCAGGTGCCACACAGGTCACGCGCGCGCTGTCCCCCGCCAATGACTACCAGCACCGGGTGCGTGGCGCCGACGCGGAGGGCAATGTGAGCGCCGATGTGTCCGGCCCGCAGTTCCGCGTGGTGGCGCTCCAGGAGTCCCACGACGACGTGAACTACAGCGGACGCTGGAGCAGCTCGGGTCTCTCGGGCAGCTACGGCGGCAAGGTGCGTCACTCCAGTCGCTCGGGAGCCACGGCCTCGCTCACCTTCCAGGGTCGCGCGGTGGCGTGGGTGAGCACGCTGAGCTCCAACCGCGGCATGGCGGAGGTGCTGCTGGATGGCGTGGTGGTGGCCACGGTGGACACGTACAGCGCGTCAACCCAGAAGCGCCGGATCGTGTTCAGTGCCAACGTCGACCCGGGCGTGGCTCACACGCTGCAGGTGCGCGTGCTGGGCACTCAGAACTCCGAGTCCTCCTCGGATCGCGTGGACATTGACGCTTTCGTGGTGTTGGGAGCCCCCACCGCGCTGGCACTGGGCCACATCCCCGCGCCTCCAACCGCGACATCCAGCGGCAAATGACAGTTCATCCCGCGCGTGGGCCCGTAGACCATCTTCGTCAGCGGGCCACGCACGGGGCGCGGGTTCAGCGTGCACCCCTGAGGAACACGCGCAAGCCCACCACCAACACCCCCACCGAGAACGCACCCACGACGAGACCCCAGAGCCAGTAGGGTCCGCCGAGCACGTTGGCCATCTGCGCCACGTCGGAGGGCATGGTCCCGCCAGAGGTCCGCGCCACGTCGGTGAACAGGTAGTCCGACGTGGAGAAGACGCTGAGCGAGAGCTGCATGGCCATGAACACCACGACGAGCTGCGCGGTGCGCGCTTCCACGTTGCGGGCCAGCCACGCCGTCAGCAGCCCCAGCGCGCCCACGTAGAAGAGGCCAAACGTATTCCGCACCACCAGCACGTCGGCGAGGATGAACGCGGCGCTGGCCCCGTAGAGCGCACGTCGTGACCATGACGCGCTGCGGCCGAGCGCAAAGAGCACCATGGCCGCCAGGGCGGGACCCACCAGGCCACCCGCGCTCACCACCGCCCCCATCCACGGCGCGCTCAAGCCGCCTGTGTTGGCCACCCCCGACCCGTCGGCCCACAAGCGGAACTGGTGGAACTCCCCGCCGCACGTGAGCGCCGCAACGCCGTGTCCCATCTCGTGCGCCAGCGTGGCGAACAGCATGATGGGCCAGATGATGAGCCCGCCGAACGGGATTGCGTAGAGGATTACCGTGAGGACGACGCAGAGGAGCAGCAGCTTGGCGGCGCGGGACATGTTGCAGCTCCTCCCGCCCGTGCTGAGGCTCTACCTCCAGGGCGTGGTGCGGGTTCATCCTAGGGTCGCGCACAAGCTGGTCGTCAACGCCGTTTGACGTCGGGAGAGGTGGGCGCTGGTCACGTACGGCGCGTCGGCGCTACCGTGGCCCGCACCCTGGAGGTCCGCACCGTGGCCCCGCCTGACATGGATGATCCCCAGCGTCGTGAAACCGCGTTGCTGAGTCCCGCCGACGCCACCGCGGCTCCCGCCCCGCTGCGGCTCCTGGTCATTGGCGACGGCGTGGTGGCCACCCATCCGCTCCCGCGTGAGGGCGACGTCGTCATCGGTCGCGCGCAGGACGTGGACGTGCAGGTCGACGACGCGTCCATTTCCCGTCGTCACGCGGTGTTGCACCTGGGAGGATCCATCCGGCTGGAGGACCTGGGCAGCGCCAACGGCACGCGCGTGCGCGGGAGCGCGGTGGCGCAGGGCACGCCGGTGGAAGTGGGCACCGGTGAGGTCATTGACCTCGGCTCGGTGATGGTGATTGTGCAGCGTGGCGTCACGGGTGCCCGTCCCCGACGGTTGGCAACGCACGGCTATTTCGAGGGGCGCCTGGAGGACGAGCGCGAGCGGAACACGCCGTTCGCCGTGTTGCGCATCCACGCGCCGCAGATGCTCGGCTCCGAGGCCATGCAGGAGATCCTCACGCTGCGCGGGCACCCACAGGACGTGGTGGCCTACTACGGTCCCGGCCAATACGAGTGCCTGCTGGTGGGCTGCACCGCCACGCAGGCCAAGCAGGTGGAGGACGACGTCACGGCCCGCCTGGCCCGTCATGGCGCGCGTGTGCGGACTGGCGTGGCCTGCTTTCCCACCGACGGACGCGAGCCCGAGGAGCTGCTCACGCGCGCCGGCGCGGCCCTGCGCAAGCGCGCCGCCGCCGCCACGCCCGGTAGCCCGATCATGCCGCAGGGCGGTGCCATGCAGAAGCTGCATCGTCTCGTCGAGAAAGTGGCCGCGGGCAACATCAATGTGCTGATTCTCGGCGAGACGGGCGTGGGCAAGGAGGTGCTGGCGGAGATGCTCCACCGGCAGTCGCCGCGCGCGTCCAAGCCGTTCCTGCGCCTCAACTGCGCGGCGCTCAGTGAGTTCCTCCTCGAGAGCGAGCTGTTTGGGCACGAGAAGGGCGCTTTCACCGGAGCGGTGGCGGCCAAGCCGGGCCTGCTGGAAACCGCGCAAGGCGGCACGGTGTTCCTCGACGAGCTGGGCGAGATGCCGCTGGTGACGCAGGTGAAGCTGCTGCGCGTCATCGAGGAGCGCATGGTGACGCGGGTGGGCGGATTGAAGGCGCAGCCCATCAACGTGCGCTTCATTGCCGCCACCAACCGCGACCTGGAGGCGGAGATTGCACGCGGCACGTTCCGCCAGGACCTGTACTTCCGCCTCAACGCCGTGACGCTGACCATCCCCGCGTTGCGGGAGCGCACCGAGGAGATCGAGGACCTGGCCAACGCTTTCGTGGCGCAGGCGTGCGAGGAGATGGACCGCAAGGACGTTCCCACCATCAGCCACGACGCGCTCGAGCTGCTGCAGGACTACCACTGGCCGGGCAACATCCGGGAGCTGCGCAACGTGATGGAGCGCGCGGTGTTGTTCTGCGACGGGGTCATCATGCGCGAGCATCTCCCGGTGGAGAAGATGGAAGCGTCCATGGTGGCCACGCAAGCGTCATTCTCGTCGTCACGGGGTGCGGCGGCGGACGGGGGCGGCGGGGCCAACCTGCGCGGAGAGATGGAGGCGCTGGAACGGGAACGCATCCGGGAGGCGTTGGACCGCTTCGCGGGGAACCAGACGCAGGCGGCCAAGGCGCTGGGCATTCCTCGTCGGACGCTGGTGAAGCGACTGGAGGCCTATGGGCTTCCGCGCCCGCGCAAGGCGCCGCAGCGTTCCTGACCCATGGAGCGGCTCGGCAAGTACATCCTCGTCGAGCGCATTGCATCCGGCGGCATGGCGGAGGTCTGGCGGGGTGCCTCTTTTGGTAGCTCCGGCTTCTCCCGCGTGCTGGCCATCAAGCGCCTGCACCCGCACCTCTCCGCAGACCCGGTGATCACGGCGTCCATGGTGCAGGAGGCCAAGCTGGTCTCGGTGCTGAACCACCCGAACATCGTCGAGGTCCTGGACCTGGGTCGCGCCGGTGGCCAGCACTTCATTGCCATGGAGTACGTCTCCGGGCGTGCACTGAGCCAGGTGCTGGTGGGCGCGCTCACATCCGGTGTGCAACTTCCCGCACCATTCTGCGTTCACGTCGTCACGGAAGCACTCGGCGGGCTGCATCACGCCCACACACGCACGGACTCCGACGGAAAACCGCTGAACATCATCCACCGCGACGTCAGCCCGCAGAACATCCTGGTGGGTTACGACGGGCGCGTGCTGCTGACGGACTTTGGCCTGGCCAAGGCGGCAACCAGCGAGGACACCACCCGCGTCGGTCGGGTGAAGGGAAAGCCCGGTTATCTCAGTCCGGAGGTGCTGAAGGGACAGAAGGCGGACCGTCGCGTCGACGTGTACGCCATGGGCGTGGTGCTCCATGAGCTGTTCACCATGCGTCCCATGCGCGCGCGCCACGAGGACCGGGCCATCCTGCGGGAGGTCATGGCGGGCGGCTTTCCGCGCTTCAACGAAGTCGGCGTCGACGTGCCGGACGCGGTGGCGCAGGTGGTGTACCGCGCGCTCGCGCCCAATCCCGACGAGAGGTGGCCGGACGCGCAATCCTTCCGAGACGCGCTCCGTGATGCCGCGGAAGCCCAGGGTTGGTCGTGGTCCGGGGTGAAGACCGCCACGTTCCTCGCGGAGCTGTTCGCCGACGAGATGGCCCGCGAAGCGGAGCGGGAAACACGCATCCGCAAGGAGCTGGAACGTCTTGCCGCGGAGCACGCACCGGAGCTCTCCCGGGTGGCGCGCGCGGCCGCGGGTGACGACGTGGGTCGCTCGGCCCGTCGGTGGGCGTTGATTGCCGTCCCGCTCATCCTCCTCAGCGGGGTGGCATCCGCCGTCGCGGTACGGTCGTGGATGTCGCCACCACCCCAACCGGCGCCGCCCTCCCCCGCTCCGCCTCCCGTCGCCACGCCCGCGCCTCCGCCTCAACCACCGCCCGCGCACCGCATCATCCCCGTCGACACCGTTCCCACGGGCGCCACGGTGCGACTCGGTGACGTCGTGGTGGGGACCACGCCCACGTCCATCACGTTGGAGGCGGGCCAGCCGGTGCAGCTGCACCTGGAGCTGAGCGGTCACGACAGCGTGCGCCAGGAGCTCACCGCCGAGGACGCGCCCCCGCGGTTGAAGTTCCACCTCGTCGAGCGGCAGGCCGCGCCGACACCCACCGTGGAAGGACCGTCGCGCCCGTCACGGGAACGCCCCACGCGCACCACTCGCGCCAAGGAGCCGCAGAAGCGGGAGGAAGGCGGATTCCTCTCCGTTGCCAGCAGGCCCTGGGCCAACGTGATCGTCGACGGAAGAGCCACCGGACTGTTCACGCCCGTCGTCGACCTGCCCATCTCCGCGGGCCGACACGTGGTGCGCCTGGAGAACCCGGAGCTCAAGCTCAGCGCACAGGAGATTGTGGTGGTGAAACCGGGCGCGAAGGTTCGCGTGGTCAAGGCGTTGAAGTGAACGGTGGCGCGCCGGGTTCCTCGTCGGGAACGCCGGCATCCTCCACCCGCACACGGTCCATGTCGTCGACATACAGCGGGTCCTCTCCCGACTGCTTCTCCAGCGTGGCAACCAGCTGCGCCAGCTCCTTCTGCAGCGCCGTGCGCGCCTGCACCGGGAGTCCCTTCTCCTTGAGGCGACGCTCCACCTCGTGACGACGTCGAATCTGCCGCACCACGTCGTCGCTCACCATGGCATCATCCGGACAGCCGAAGTAGCCGGGATGCGCCAGCGCGCTGCGCGGGTCCCTGGCCATGGGATAGCGCTTCTGACACCGCGCCAGCCGGATGGCGTACAGCGATTCCACGTCGGAGAGGACGCGCTCCAACGTCTGCAGCTCCTGCTTGAGACGCTCACCGCGCTCGCGCTGGTGCCAGTCGCGGGGACGGGCGGCCTCCTTGCGCAGCAGCTCCACCTGCGTTTCCAGCGCCCGGTGTTCCGCGCTCCGTCGCACGTCGGGCACGTCCGGCCCGGCGTCGGGCGAGGCGAGCAGCAACGTGGCCGCAACCCACGAGACGAGCATGCGGGTTGGATACACCCGTTGGAGGGCCGGGGCCAGCAACCGCCCGCGTCCGACGCCAATGGTGCTACACATCCGCCCGTGATCCAGGTTGACCAGCTCACCAAGGTCTACCGCGTGCCCCGACGGGCAGCGGGATTCACGGCCGCGCTGCGCTCCCTGCTGCGGCGTGAGCACGAGGACGTCACCGCCGTCAGCAACCTCACCTTCTCCATTGCCCAGGGCGAGCGCGTGGGCTTCCTGGGTCCCAACGGCGCGGGCAAGACCACCACGCTCAAGATCCTCTCCGGTCTGCTCATGCCCACGTCGGGGCGCGTGACGGTGGGCGGATTCCAGCCGCAGGACCGCGCGTATGATTTCCTGCGCACCATCACGCTGGTCATGGGCCAGAAGCAGCAGCTCATCTGGGACCTTCCACCCGTCGACACCTTTGAGCTGCAGCGCGCCATCTATGACCTGCCCCGCGCGCAATACCAGGAGACGCTCGACGAGCTCATTGCACTGCTCGGCCTGGAACCCCTGCTGACGCGGCCGGTGCGCAATCTCTCCCTCGGCGAGCGCATGAAGTGCGAGCTGGCCGCCGCGCTGTTGCACCGGCCCAAGCTCCTGTTCCTCGACGAGCCCACCATTGGCCTGGACGTCTCCATGCAGGCCAGCGTGCGCGCGTTCATCAAGACGTACAACGAGCGGCACGGCGCCACGGTGCTGCTCACCAGCCATGACATGGATGACGTCCAGGCGCTGTGCCCGCGGGTCATCATCATTGACAAGGGCCGCCTCCGTTACGACGGGGACCTGACCCGTCTGGCCGCCACCACGCTCCCGGACAAGCGCATCTCGCTGACCTTCCACCACGACGTGCGCGCGGAGGACCTCAGTCCTTTTGGACAGGTGGTGGAGCTGCAGGACCGTCGTGCCGTGTTGCGTTGTCCGCAGCAGGGGATGGCGGAACAGGTCTCGCGCATGCTGGGAACGCTGCCGGTGCTGGACCTCACCGTCGAGGATCCGCCGCTGGAGGACGTGATGCGCCAGCTGCTCGGGGGCGTCCCATGACGACGGCGGCCCGGGTCCTGCGTGCCATCCCGGGGTTGTTGCGCCTGGGCTTCGCCGAGTCCGTGGCCTACCGCGCGGAGTTCGTCATCTGGTTCCTCAGCACCACGCTGCCGCTGGTCATGCTCGCCTTGTGGCTGGCCGCGGCGGAGAACAGCACGGTGGGCCCATTCGATGAAGCGGGGTTCGTGGCCTACTACGTCGCCGTTCTCGTGGTGCGACAGCTCTCCGGCTCCTGGGTGGTCTGGACGCTGAACGAGGAAATCCGTCACGGCACGTTGTCGGTCCGGTTGCTGAGGCCCCTTCATCCGCTCTGGCTCTACGCCGCCGAGAACCTGGCCGCGCTGCCGTTGCGCCTGTGCGTGCTGGTGCCGCTGGTTGCCGCCGCGGCGTGGTGGCGAGGTGGATTGGCCATCAGCACGGCACCGGAGCACGTGTTGGTCTTCCTGCTGACGTCGTTCGGCGCGTGGTTGCTGGCGTTCACCATCCAGGTGCTCATCGGCCTGCTCGCGCTCTGGAGTGACCAGTCGCTCTCGCTGTGGGACGTGTTCTTCGGCCTGTGGGCCATCTGCAGCGGGTACCTCATCCCGCTGGAGCTGACGCCAGCGTGGATGCACACCGCCTCCTACGTACTGCCCTTCCGCTCCATGCTGAGCCTCCCGGTGGAGATCATCCTGGGCCACCTCTCTCCGTCGGAGATTGCGCAGGGCGTGGCGGTGCAGTGGCTGTGGATCATCCTGCTGGGAACGGTCACCCTCCGACTGTGGCGATCGGGAATTCGTCGCTACGAGGCGTATGGCGCATGACGGGCGCGCGCTACTTCATATTGGTGGGCCAGATGGTCCGCACCTCCGCGGTGCTGGCCATGCGCTACCGCATGCAGTTCCTCGTCGAGCTGGTGATGAGCGTGTTCTGGGTCATCTGGACCGTGGCGCCGCTCAGTTTCGCCTTCCAGCACCGCGAGAACATCGGCGGGTGGCGCATGCCGGAGGCGCTCCTGGTCATGGGGTTCTTCATCATCCTCAAGGCCGTGCTGGAAGGAACCATCAATCCCAACCTGCTTTCCGTGGTGGAGCACATCCGCAAGGGCACGTTGGATTTCGTTCTGATCAAGCCGGTGGACTCGCAGTTCCTGGTGAGCGCCAGCAGGTTGGAGCCGGTGAAGATCGTCGACGTGGCGGGCGGCCTGGCCGTGCTGGGTTGGGCGCTCCATGAGCTGCGCCTGGTCCCGGGTCCCACCGAGGTCTTCTCCGCCGCGGGAATGATGTTCGCCTCCGTCCTCATTCTCTACGCGGTGTGGCTCCTGGCCATCTGCACGGCGTTCTGGTTCGTCCGGATTGACAACCTGGCGCACCTCTTCGCCTCCATTCTCGACGCGGGACGCTGGCCCCTCACCGTGTTCCGCGGTTGGCTGCGCTTCGTGCTCACGTTCGTGGTGCCCGTGGGACTGATGACGTCATTCCCGGCCATGGCGCTGCGCGGCACGTTGGAGACCAGCGCCGCCTTCACGGCACTGGGCGTGGCGGTGGGTTTTGTCGTCGTCAGCCGGGTGATGTGGAAGACGGCTGTGCGCCATTACCGCAGCGCCTCGTCCTGAGGGCTACCGGCGTCCCACCACGTAGACAATCCAGTCATCGTCCAGCGTGTCGTCGGGGCCTAGCGGCATGAGGCGCAGTCTGCCGGTACCGCTGGTGGCCACGCCCATCCGGTCATCCACCTCGACGACGCGGAAGCTGGCGTTGGTCGGGGATACCCGCGCCGTCAACGCGCTGCCGCTCAGCTGCTCGAGCGTGTATTCCACGCGCTCTCCCGTCGGCGCGCGCAACCCATGGACTCAGCCCACGTGATGACGAGGGGGAGGCACCGGGTAGTAGTCGCGGAAGTTCTGGTCGCAACGCAGGCCAATGGCCTCCCGGTGGACGGTCAGCTCCCACAGCAAGGTCACGGCCTCGTCGCGCTGCGCGTTGTACGCGGTGATGCGGGCGTTCAGCTCGCGACGCCAGGCGGCGTCCTTCGGCTCCGCGCGTTCCTGCGCCACGACGTCACGCTCCCGCAGCTCAAGCTTCAGCAATGCCAGGTTCACCTTGTCCTCGGCTTTGCCGAGCGCGTGGGCCATCTCCTGCAGCATCTCGCGCTGGAGGTCGAAGGTGTTGAATGTCGCCGGCAGGCGCTCACGCAGGCGGTCCAGGTACGGGCTCTGGTGCCCCTGCGCCTTGAGCTCCTCCACCAGCTGCTTCCACAACGGCTCCATGGGGAACGCCAATGTGCGGAACGCCGTCTCGCGCGGCAAGCGCCACGTCGGAAAACGTCAGCGCGCCGACGGAGGCCCAAAGCGCTGGCGCAGCTCCTTCTTCAGCACCTTGCCCGTGGCATTGCGCGGCAGCTCCGCCACCAGGTGCCACACCTTGGGAACCTTGAGCGACGCCAGGTGCTCACGACCAAACCGCTCCAGGTCGGCGGGGTCCAGGTCCTTGGTCCGCGGCACCACCACCCCGACGAGCTTCTCACCCCAATCCGGGTCCGGGATGCCAATCACCGCCACCTCCGCCACGGCGGGATGACGCGCCAGCACCTCCTCGATCTCGACGGGATAGATGTTGACGCCGCCGCTCTTGACCATGTCGCGCGCGCGCCCGGCCAGGAACAGGTAGCCGTCCTCGTCGATGTAGCCCAGGTCCTCCACCGTCATCCACTCGCCGCGGCGCGTGTCGGAGGTGGCGGCCTCGTCGTGGAGATAGCCGGCCATGGTCTGGTCATTGCGCACGTAGATGAGCCCCACGGTGCCCGGCTTCTGCTCATGCCCCTGCTCGTCGAGGATGCGCACCTGCTGGCCCGCCAGCGGCCGCCCCACGCTCCCGGGCTTCCGTAGCATCTCCTCGCCGTTGATGATGGTGACCCAGCCCAGCTCGGTGGCGCCGTAGAAGTCATGGATGGCGTGCGCGCCAAAGCGCTCAATGGCCGCCATGCGCAGGCTGTGCGGGAACTCCGCGGCGCCGGAGACAATGCCGCGCAGGTACGGCGTGGGATTCTGGCCAAACAGCTCCGGTGCCAACGTCACCAGGCGACGCAGCATCGTCGGGACCAGGAAGATGCTGTTGATGCCCCAGCGTGAGAGCGCCTTCAGCGTGTCCTCGGGATCGAAGTGGGGACGCAGGTAGACCGTGGAGCCCAGCGCGGCGTGCAGCAACGTGAACACCTGTCCCGCGGAGTGATAGACGGGCGAGACCACGAGGTGCCGCTCACCCATCCTGAACGGCAGCCGCTCCAACACACGCATCAGCTCGGTGACGCCAATGGACGCGAAGTCGCGCACGGCGCCCTTGGGCTTTCCCGTCGTGCCTGAGGTGTACACCACGTTCTCGCTCTGCACGGCGGCGTCGCGCGGAGGGGGCGCGTTGCTCACGCCGGAAAGCAGGGACCCGTAGCGTTCCGCACCCGCGTGCGGTTGGTCCGAGACGACGATGAGACGGAGATTCAAGTCCGGCGCGTCCTTCTGCAGTTGCGCCGCGCAGGCGTGCGCGCTCTCCGAGACAATGGCCACGCGCGCGCCGCTGTGCCGCACCAGGTACTCCAGCTCCCTCGGCGTCAGCCGGTAGCTGGCATGCACCGCCGCCGCTCCCAGGCGCGCCAACGCAAACCACGCCACCACGTACTCGACGCAGTTCTCCATCATGAGCACCACCGGCGTGCGGCCCACCACGCCAAAGTGCGAGTGGAGCGCGTTGCCCAGGCGGTTCATCTCGTCGGAGGCCTCCGCGTACGTGAGGGAGCGGCGCTCATCCACCAGCGCCAGGCGGTCCGGCGTGTTGAGGGCATGGAGCGCGTGAATGGCGCGCGTCTTGAGGCCCAGCTGCACCGTCGCGGAGAGCAGCGCGGGAACGCGTCCGGGATGGAACTCCGTCTGGAGCCCAACCTGGCGGCCCACGCGGACAAAGCGTTCCAGCCGTCGGGCCGGCGGATCGTTGACGAGTCGCCGGACGGTACCGAGGACATCCTGCGGAGTGGGAAGCTTCATGAGATGAGACCGCGGCTGATGGAGGCGTGGCGTTTTCCCACCGAGTCGCCCGGCTGCCAAGTGCCGACGGAACAACGCTTCAGGCCCGGGCCGCGCGCAGGATGACCTTGGAAATCTCCGAGGTGGTACCCAGGCGCATGGGCGGGCCCCAGTAGCCCGTGCCCGGGCTCACGTAGACCTGCGTCTGACCCTCCCGGTAGAGCCCGTGCACATACGGCGTCTGCAGCCGCACCATGTGATTCCAGGGCCAGATCTGTCCGCCGTGCGTGTGGCCGCTGAGCATCAGTCCCACGTTGTGCCGCAGGGCGTCCGTCATGGCGCGCGGTTGGTGTGCCAGCAGGACCAACTCACGCTTGTCGTCGCGACCGGAGAGCGCGCGCGCCAGGTCCGGCGCAGTGCCGAACTGGCCGGCGGAGTAGTCGTTGATGCCCGCGAGGTCGAACGAACTGACGTCGTCACCAATGGAGACGCGCTCATTGCGCAGCACGTGGATGCGCAAGCGCTCCAGCTCGTGCAGCCACTCGTCGGCGCCGGAGTAGTACTCGTGGTTCCCGGTGACGAAGTAGACCCCGCGACGTGCCACCAGGTCCTTCAGCGGCTCCACCGCGTGACGCAGCTGCTCCACCGAGCCGTCGACGAGGTCACCGGTGATGGCCACGACATCCGGGTTCAGCTCATTGGCCTGCTGCACCAGCCGCTCGATGTACTCGCGACCGATGGTGGGCCCCACGTGCACGTCGGTCATCTGCACCAGCTTCAGCCCATCCAGCGACGGAGGCAGCCGCTGCAGCGTCACCTCCACGTCCTTCACGTGCGCGCCGCCCAACGCGTGACGCATGGAGATGGCGGCCGCGCCCGTCACGCCCACGGTGGCCGCGGAGGCAAACGCGCGCTGCAGGAAGACGCGACGCTCCGCGTCCAGGTTCGGACCCACGTCGGCGGCGCGCATCAGGCGCTCCAACAGCACGCGCAGCACGTCGGAGCCCAGCAGCAACATGGTCATCATGAACATGGCGCCCATCCACGTGAAGACGGGCCAGGCCAGCACGCGGTGCACCTGCGGCGGCAGCACGCGCATGAGCAGCATCGAGAGCGGCATGGCCACCGCCATCACCGTCAGCGCAATGGCCAGCACGCGCGGCCACGGCGGGGGCAGGTTGGCGTCACGCACCAGGCGGACCCACACGTAGCGATGCATCAGGCCGGTCACCGTGGCGGCCACGGAGAAGAACAAGGCAAAGCTCAGCAGGCGCATGCCCGGTTTCTATCACGCCGTGACATGACAACCCGGCTCTTCATCTGCCCGAAACAATCAGCCCGGTGACGACCTCGGTATGATAGAAGCCCTGCTGCGACGTCGCCCACCATGCACAACGCCGACAACGACATCCTGGTCATCGGTTCCGGGCCCAACGGCCTGGTGGCGGCGTGCGTGCTGGCACGCGCGGGCATGAAGGTCACGGTGTTGGAGGCCAATCCCCGTCGTGCGGGCGGTGCGCTGGGCTCGGAGCAGGCCACCCTTCCCGGCTTCATCCACGACGTGGGCGCGGGGTTCTTCCCGTTTGGCAAGACCAGCCCCGCGTTCCAGTCGCTGGACCTGGTGGGTCATGGGCTGAGCTGGCTGCACATGGAGCTGGAGAGCTGTCACCCCGCGCCCGACGGGACCGTGGCCTGCATCTCCCGTGACCACGAGGTCAGCGCTCGTCACTTCGGCTCCCCCGAGGACGGCGCGGCCTGGCGCAAGCTGGCGCGCTGGCATGGCAGCGTGGAGAAGGACATCCTGGGCGCGCTGCTGGGACCATTCCCCGCCGTCATGCCCATGCTCCGGCTGTTGCCGGTGGACCTCCTCAAGCTGGCCATCATCGCCATGTCGTCGGGGCGCGGGCTGTCCACGCGGCTGTTCCGCACGGAAGCGGCGCGTCGCGTGCTCCCCGGCCTGGCGCTCCACGTCGACGTGGGACCGGATGACAGGTTCGGCGCCGCGCTGGGCTACATGCTGGGCCTCACCGCCACCACCGGCGGATATCCCGTGCCCAAGGGCGGCGCGCAGGCCCTTACCGACGCGCTGGTGTCCCTGCTGCGTGCCCACGGTGGCGAGGTGAAGCTCGGCGCGCGGGTGGAGCGCATCGTCGTGGCGCAAGGCCGCGCGCACGCGGTGGAGCTGGCGGGTGGCGAGGAGCTGGTGGCCCGTCGCGCCATCCTGGCGAACACCAGCGCGGAGTCATTGTTCCTGGACCTGCTGGACCGGCACCTGGTTCCCGGCTTCGTGCAGCGACGGATGAAGCACTTCCCGCACGGGTGGGGCACCTTCAAGGTGGACTGGGCGCTGAGCGCGCCGGTGCCGTGGTCGGAGGAGCTCGCCCGTCGGAGCGCGGTGGTGCACGCCGGTGACAGCCTGGACGATCTCAGCCGCTTCACGCGCCAGGTCCGCAGCGGTCAGCTCCCCGACAATCCGTACCTGGTGGTCGGCCAGCAGAGCCTGATGGACCCTTCCCGCGCGCCGCCGGGACAGCACACGCTGTGGGCGTATTCGCGTGTTCCCTCGTCGGTGGAAGGCGGTTGGGACGCGCACAAGGAAGCCTTCGCGGACCGCGTCGACGCGCGCATTGAGCGGCTGGCGCCTGGTTTCCGTCGTCACATCCTGGCCCGCCGCGTGGTGGCGCCGGTGGACCTGCAGGTGATGGACGCCAACCTGCTGGGCGGCGACATCGGCGGGGGCAGCAACGCGTGGCACCGCCAGCTCCTGTTCCGTCCCGTGTTCCCCTACTTCCGCTACCGCACGCCCGTCGCTGGTCTGTATCTCTGCTCCAGCTATGCGCACCCCGGCGCAGGTGTGCACGGGATGTGCGGATTCAACGCAGCCCACCAGGTGCTCAGGGACGTGTGACGGAAGGTGCGTGCGCAGGATGTGGTGTCGTCGGAGCGCGCATCCTCCTTCCGCCCGTCGGCCTGCGGTCGTCGACGCCCGGCACTAAGACCCGGATCACTCCCGTCGCGGGGCCGGGAGCTCGTGACCGAGGCGCAGCGGATGGAGCGGTTTGGACGTTACGTCCTCCTGGAGCGGATTGCGGTGGGCGGCATGGCGGAGGTCTTCCGCGCCGCTGTCGTCGGAACCGCCGGCTTCACGCGTGAGGTTGCCGTCAAACGGATCCTCCTGCACCTGGCGGACCAGATCTCCTACGTCACCATGTTCATCGACGAGGCCAAGCTGGCTTCCTCGTTGCATCACCCCAACATCCTCCAGGTGTTCGAGCTGGGGCGTCACGAGCGTCACTACTTCCTCGTCATGGAATACGTGACGGGCTGCTCACTGACGGCGGTGGCGGAGGCCGCCCGGGAGCAGCAGGTCCGCCTCCCCCTGCCGGTGTGTTTCCACCTGGCCTCGCAGGTCCTGGAGGCGCTGGCGTACGCACATGCCAAGCGCAACCTGAAAGGTGAGCCGCTGGGCATCATCCACCGCGACGTCAGCCCACAGAACATCCTGGTGGCCCACGACGGTGCGGTGAAGCTGGGGGACTTTGGCATTGCCAAGACCACCATCCGTCGGACGGAGACGGAGGACGGCGCCATCAAGGGCAAGCTCGGGTACATGAGCCCAGAGCAGGTGGACGGTCGCCCGGTGGACCCGCGCAGCGACCTCTACTCCGTGGGCGTGATCCTGCATGAGCTCATCACGGCGGAACGGATGCGTCGCGCGGTGGGCGACCGGCGGTTGATGAATGAGGCCGCGGCCGGAACCTACCCGCGTTTTGACGAGCTGGGCGTGGACGTCCCGGAACAGGCCGCGCAGGTGGTGTACCGCGCGTTGGCACCCAACCCGGAGGACCGTTTCCCCGACGCGCGGGGGTTCCTTGCCGCCGTGCGTGACATGAACGTGGCGTTGGGCTGGCACGCGGACCAGGGCGACGTGACCGCGGTGATGCACCAGCTCTTCCCGACGGAGATTGCGCACGAGGAACGGACCCAGGCGGTGCTGGCGCAGGAGATGGCGGACCTGGCGCTCGACGGACAGGAGCCCACGCGCACCATCCGTCGCAGCCTGGGCGGCGTGACCGACCCGGGGCAGGCCCGTCCGCGCGTGGCGCCCACCACGGGAACCCGGGTCCTCCCGCCGCCACGACGGGAGTCACGCGTCTCCACCGCCGCCGTGATGGGTGCGCTGGTGGGACTGATGGGCGTGGCCGGCGTGGTCAGCGCGCTGGTGCCTTCCGCCGTGGCCGTGGAGTCCCACCCGGCGCGTACTCCCTCCGCCACCATTGGCCGCGAGCACCCGGACCTGCCGCCCGTCGACGTCGACATCGCCTCCACGCCGCCCGGCGCCGCGGTGATCCTCGACGGTGAGATGGTGGGTTTTACGCCCACGCGCGTGCGCATCTACGGCGACGCGCCCATGGTGCTCATGCTCTCCCTCCCCGGCTACGCCACGGTGCAACAGAGCCTGGTTCCCCGACGGGCTCCGGCTTCGTTGGACTTCGTCCTGCGCGAAGCGGGTCCGCTCAGCGGCGCGCACCCGCAGGGCCACACCGTCCTGGCTTCAGCGCGCCATGAGCCCACCGGCATGCTCACCGTGCAGAGCCGCCCCTGGGCGCGCCTGTTCATCGACGGGGCGGACACGGGACGTTTCACACCGGTCTCCCAACTCGTCGTCGCCGCGGGGCGACACACCCTGGAGCTCCGCAACGACGAGCAGCAGGTGATGGGCAGCGTGGTGGTGGACGTGCCCGAGAACGGCGCCGTCATGGTCTCCCGCGAGCTGAGGTGAGGGGCTGCGTAGGACAATCCGCCCGCTCCGCCGAGGCCGGCTGCGTCAGAACAAGATGCACGTCGGGATTGCAGACGTCGTGAACCCGGCCCAGACGGGAACGCCATCAGGGGCCTTTTCGGAAACACCTGAAATGAGAGCCCGGCCAGGTATAAACGCCGGCCCCCAAGCCCCAGCCGGACCATGAGCCCTGCCAAGAAGAAACGACTGACCAGGCATCTCCTCGGCGTCACGCTGCTGGGGTTGGGCGTCGTGGCGGGGCTTGCCGGCGTGACGTTGCTGGCGGCTTTGCGCCAGGTGGACGTGAGCATGTCCGGGCGCGTGTGGGACGTCCCTTCGCGGCTCTACCCGTCGACGGTTTCGTTGCGCGTGGGCGGCCGCGTCCCGCCGGGCCCGCTGGACAAGACGCTGGAGGGCATGGGCTACCACCGCGTGGGCAGCGTGGCCTCACCTGGCGACTTCAAGGCGCTCGGCGAGGGACGCTTCCAGGTCCGCGCGTTTCCGTCGTGGCCGGGCGGGCGCGCGTCGCCCACGCAGACGGTCCAGCTCACCGTGCAGGCGGGCGAGGTGAAGGACCTCAAGCACGCCGGCAAACCGGTCAAGGAGGCGCTGCTGCCGCCGGCGAGCTTCGCGGAGATGCGTCAGGCCGACCAGGCGCTGCGTCAGCCGGTCCCGTTCAAGAGCTTCCCCAAGGTGCTCATCAACGCGGTGGTTGCCGTCGAGGACAAGCGCTTCTTCCAGCACTTTGGCGTGGACGTGCGGGGGATTGCGCGGGCGGTGGTGGCCAACCTGCGTCATGGCGGCGCGGCGCAGGGCGCCAGCACCATCACGCAGCAGCTGGCGCGCAGCTATTTCCTCTCGCCGGAGAAGACGCTGAGCCGGAAGCTGAAGGAGGCGTTCTACGCGCTCGCGCTGGAGATGCAGCTTCCCAAGGAGCGCATCCTGGAGCTGTACCTCAACGAGATCTACCTGGGTCAGCGCGGCGCGGTGTCCATCTCCGGCATGGGGGAGGCCGCCCACGCGTACTTCTCCAAGCGCGTGCAGGACCTCAGCCTCGACGAGGCGGCGCTGCTTGCCGGCATCATTCAGGCCCCCAACGGCTACGCGCCGGACCGTCATCCGGACAAGGCGCTCGCCCGTCGGAACGTGGTGCTGGGACGGATGCTGGAGCAGGGATTCATCACGCAGGCCGAGCACGACAAGGCCGCGGGAAGAGCCATCACGCTCAAGCCGGGCAGCTCGGGGCAGCGCACCGCGCCGTACTACGTGGATCACGTCAGTGAGCAGGTGAGCGCGGTCTTCCCGGAAGCCGAGTTCTCCGTCGACGGGTACTCCATCGAGACCACGCTGGACGTGCGCATCCAGCGCGCCGCGGAAAAGGCCCTGGAGGACGGGCTCAAGAAGCTGGACGGTCAGAGCCGCGCGCCGCTGGAGGGCGCTGTCGTCGTGCTGCAGCCGGCCACGGGGCGCGTGCTGGCCATGGTGGGCGGCCGCTCCTATGCCACCAGCCAGTTCAACCGCGTCACGCGCGCGGAGCGACAACCCGGCTCGGTCCTCAAGCCGCTCGTCGTCATGGCGGCGCTGGAGCACAAGGGCAAGGAACTGGGGCCCAGCACCGTGCTGCTGGACGAGCCCATCACCGTGGAGTCGCACGGCAAGGCGTGGAAGCCGGTGAACAACGACCACACCTTCCACGGCCAGGTGACGCTGCGCGAGGTGCTGGAGCAGTCCATCAACGTCCCCACCGTGAAGCTGGCGCAGGACGTGGGTGTGCAGCGCGTCGTGGACCTGCTGCACAAGCTGGGCGTGGAGCGGGAGATCAAGCCGTTGCCGTCGCTGGCGCTGGGCGCGCTGGACGTGACGCCGCTGGAGGTGGCCACCGCCTTCACCGCCGTTGCCACCGACGGGGCCATCCGCATCCCCTACGCGGTGGACCGCGTGCTGAGCCGCGAGGGCAAGGTCCTCCTCGAGGGAAGCAGCGAGATCCGCCCCGTGGTGAATCCCACCCACGCCTTCCTGGTGCGCGACATGATGCGCGGCGTCCTGGACCGCGGCACGGGGCGCAACGCGCGCACGCTGGGCTACACGTTCGAGGCCTCCGGCAAGACCGGCACCACCAGCGACAACCACGACGCGTGGTTCGTGGGTTTTGACCGGGAGCTGCTGGTGGTGGTTTGGGTGGGCTCCGACGAGCCGCAGAGCACCGGGCTCACCGGGAGCCGCGCCGCCATGCCCATCTGGGCCACGCTCATGAAGTCCATCCGCGCCGACGTGCCCCCGCCCGCGGACCCGCTTCCCGACGAGCTGGTGCGGGTGGACGTCTGCACGGAGAGCCTGCACCGCGCCACCACACGCTGCCCGGAGCACGCGCAGGAGCTGTTCTGGCGCGGCCGTGACCCGGTGGACTTCTGCCCCACCCACGCCGACGCGGCGCAGCACGTGGAGAGCCAGCTGCGACGTCTCCCGCGCGCGCTGGGGAGCTTCCTGAAGGGTATCTTTGACTGAGGTCGGCCGAATCCCAAAAGGAAGTCAGAAGTCAGAATACAGAAGTCAGAAGGAGCTCACCCGTCGTCGCGGAGTCGCGTCCTGACTTCTGAAGCGCTGTCGGATAATCGGCAGGGAGGGAAGTGCCGAGCGCGTCACGAAGCGGGTGAGCGGAAGCAGCGGCGCCCTGGAGAGGGTGTCTCGGAATATCTGGCGGCGATTGAACCGGAAACCCCGGTCACCCGGCCGCGAGGCGGAGGAGACCCTTGTTCCAGGCCGGG
>JBFMGU010000017.1:0-69386 GCA_040752415.1 Myxococcota bacterium | reverse complement strand
GGAGAGGCAGCACACTGACGGCCAGGCCCCCGAGCACGCGGATGGATTCACTCCGCCAGGGAGCGCATCACCGCCTGCGCCGCGTCCGGCTCGAGGACACCGCGCGCAAACCGCGTGCGCTCCACGAGAATCCCCAGCAGGCGCTCCAGCTCCACACGCACCGACGGGCCCTCCAGGATCTCCAACGCCCGCGCAATGGCCTCCAGGGTGCACGTGCGCTCGGGATACGGCGTGTGCCGCAGCCCGTAGCTGCTGGGTGCGCCGGCGGGGAGACACACGCGCGGCACGTCGAGAAGCCACGGCTCGCGCCACATCACCTTGCGCGCCTGTCGCCAGGTTCCGTCGGGGACCACCAGCGTCACCGGGCGCCCGTCCCGCGCCACGTACTCCGGCGTGAGCACCGCGGCGTTCTCGTCGGGGTAGAGCACCAGGGCCTGGCGCTGGGGATGGAGCACGTCGCTGCCATCCAGGCGACTGTCCCGCTCCCCGCGCACCAGCACCGCGCCGTCCTGCAACGCACGCGCCGCCAGTCGCCCGGTCCCGCTGCTCTTGAAGATCTCCCGCTGGTGCATCAGCACCACCACGCGCGTGCGCACCGGCAGCACCCGGATCTCCGCGCACAAGCACAGCGTGGGGTGGAGCTGGCACGCCTCGCAGCGGTTGCGCTCCCGGTGGTTGCGGCGTTTGCCCATGGCGCGCGGCGTCCTAGCTCCCCGCCGTCTCCCCGGCCAGCGCCAGGCGCAGCGCCACCAGCTCCAACGCCTCCTTGAGCGCCAGGTACAGCGGCCGCGGCGCGCTCCCCAGCACGGGATCCAGCGTCGAGAAACGGCGCACGTGATCGGCGAAGACCGGCACCGCAGCGCCCTCGTCGACGACCCGCAGCGCATGGCTCACGGTGTCCGCCTGCTCCGTCGAGAACACGCCGCATACCGCCAGCTCCGGCGCCCCGCGCTGGTTGCGCACCGCCGCGAACCCGAACAGCCGACACAGCCCCGGACGCCACGCCTACACCGTGCAGCGCCCGCGCCCTTCCCCGTGCGACCCGTACAGCGCGCACGTGGTGGTGGGCGCCACGCTCACGCGCCGGTGCAGCTCCTCCCAGGTGCCGCGGTCCCAGGCGTGCAACGCCAACGGGACTGGAATGGACAGCGCAGCCCGCTCCTGGCCGCAAAGGCCGCCGTCTCGTCGTCAATCTCGCGGAGGAGGTGTTGCACGTCCCCGGCCAGGGTCCGCACCGCCCGCTCATGGCGGCGCATTCTCCCCGAGGCCACCGGGCTGTCAACAACGCGCTCAGGCGTGGGAACGGAAGGTCCAGCGGCCAGGTGACGTCGTGGGCGGAGGGGTGGAGCCCACCAGCGCACCGGCCAGCGCAAGCGCGAGCACGAAGAGGAAGGCGCTCAGCACCCGCGCGCCCGGGCCAGGCTCACCGCGTACCAGCCGCGCTCATCCTGCCAGGATTCCTCGAGGAGGAAGCCGGCGTTGGTCAGCAGGTCCTGCACCACCGGCAGCGTGAACTTGTAGCTGTTCTCGGTGTGGAGGCGCTCACCCTTGTTGAAGCGCACGGTGATGCCCAGCCCGTCGATGGGAATCTCCTGCACCATCAGGCTCTCCAGGTGCATCTCCATGCGCGAGGCCTTGGCGTTCCACACCGTGACGTGCTGGAACTTCTCGAGGTCAAAGTGGCCGCCCAGCTCCCGGTTGATGCGCGCCAGGATGTTCTTGTTGAACTGGGCGGTGACGCCACGCGCGTCGGCGTAGGCGGGCAGCAGCGTGGCGGACTTCTTGGCCAGGTCGGTGCCCACCAGCAGGCTGTCGCCCTCGGCCAGGCAGCCGCGCAGCTGCAACAGGAACGTGCGCGCCTCCTGCGGCTCCAGGTTGCCAATGCTGCTGCCCAGGAAGAGCACCAGGCGCGGCGCGGGCACGGTGCGGATGCACTCCAGGCTGTCCTGGTAGCTGGCCACCAGCGGCTCCACCCGCAGCTGCGCGTAGCGTTCGCTGAGCTCGGCCACCGCGGTGCGCAGCGACGTCTCGCAGATGTCCAACGGATGGAAAGTCACCCGCTCCTGGCGGGCCAGCATGGCGCGCAGGAGGATGGCGGTCTTGGACGCGGTGCCGGCACCCAGCTCCACCACCGTGGCGCCCGGTCCCGCGCGCGTCACCATGGCGGTGGCGTGTCGCTCCAGGATCAGCCGTTCCACGCGTGTCAGGTAGTACTCCGGCAGCTGCGTGATCTGCTCGAAGAGCTGCGCACCGTCCGCGTCGTACAGGAGCCAGGGAGGGAGCCGCTTGGGGACGGAAGTCAGGCCGTCCATCACTGCGTGGATGAGGGGGGTGGTCATTCCGGATTGTACGAACCCGCGTCGTCACGTGCCAGGCGCAGCGACGAGAACTGCCAGCGCGCGTGCGGGGGGAAGAAGTTGCGGTAGCTGCGTCGCAGGTGGCTGGCGGGAGTCACGCAGGATCCGCCGCGCAGCACCATCTGGTTGCACATGAACTTGGCGTTGTACTCACCCAGCGGCCCGGGCTCCGGACGGTATCCCGGATGGGGCAGGTGCGGGCTCGCGGTCCATTCCCACGCGTCGCCGAACATCTGCAGCGGGCCGCTGGTGTCGTCGGAAACCGCGGGCGCGGGATGCAGCCGGCCGCTCTCCTGGAAGTTGCCGGCAATCAACACGCCACCCGCCGCGGTCTCCCATTCCGCCTCGGTGGGGAGCCGCGCCCCGACGAAGCGTGCATACGCATCCGCCTCATAGAAGCTGACGTGGCACACCGGCTCCTGCGGGACCACCGGGCGCATCCCGGTCAGCGTCATGTGGAAGAACGCTCCGTCGCGCTCCTCCCAGTAGAGCGGCGCGCTCCAGTTCTCCTGCTGCACCAGGGCCCACCCGTCGCTGAGCCAGAGCAGCGGATTGCGGTACCCGCCCGCGCGCATGAACTCCAGCCATTCTCCCGACGTCACCAGGCGCGAGGCGAGCTGGAAGGCATGCACGAAGACCCGGTGACGCGGTCGCTCGTTGTCGAAGGAAAAGCCGGGTCCGTCGTGGCCCATCCAGCGCAGGCCTTCCGGGAAACGGTGCCAACACAGCGGCGGCGTCTGGACGGGCGACACCGGAGCAGCCTGCGGTGCGTACGCCTGCCGCCAGGGATGGCGGAAGAGCGCGTGCTTGACGTCCGTCAGCAGGAGCTCCTGGTGCTGTTGCTCATGGTGCAACCCCAGCTCCACCGCCTGCTCCGTCTGTGGCGCGGCCGGCTGCTCCATCAGGCGCAGGAGCGCCTCATCCACGTGACGACGGTAGGCGTGCACCTCGTCGAGCGAGGGGCGGGACCACAGGCCGCGCTCCGCCCGCGCCGGCGGATTGCCGAGCGAGTGGTAGTAGGAGTTGAACAGCCGGCCGAAGTCCGGGTGGAAGGGTTGGTAGCCGGGTTGCTGCGAGAGGATGAACATCTCGAAGAACCAGGTCGTATGCGCCAGGTGCCACTTGGTGGGGCTGGCGTCGCTCATGGACTGGAGCTGCTGATCCTCCGCCCTGAGCGGCTGGCAGAGCCTGACGGTGGTGGCACGGATGGATTGGTAGCGACGAGCGAGCGCCGGTGGAGGCTGCCCGCCCGCGTGCAGGAACGCGGATGACACGGAGGCCATGGAGGAGTCCTGGGCTGTGCCCTGGCCACATGTAACGAGCGCGTTCCCGACGGGCCAAAGCCGTCATGCCAGGGTTTCCCTGCAACCGCGACGTCAGGCTTCCTCCGGATGCGGCCGCGCCCCGTCCCCTGCAGAATCTGCCGCTCCCGACGGAGAACCTGGCGTGCGGTGGATGCGGACCGGGATGACGGTGGTGCTCACCACGCTGGCGCTGGCCGGCGCGGGCGCCACCCTCTCCTGCACCACCTGCGACGAGGACGAGGTGCGGGAGGGCAACCGCTGCGTGCGCCTGTGCAACGCGGATGCGGATTGCGGCGTGGGTCGCATCTGCGTGGAAGGACATTGCCTGGAGGGCCAGCGCGAGGTGAGCGACGGGGGCGTCACGACGAGCTCCTCCAGCTCCACCTCGCGCGGGGCGTCCTCCGCGAGCGCGGCGGCTTCGTCGTCAACAACCAGCTCCTCCTCGTCGTCGGCGGCAACCTCGTCGTCCTCTTCAGCGTCGTCTTCGTCGGCGGGGTCCACGACGAGCACCGCCAGCAGCGGCGGGCTTCCGGACGCGGGGGCGTCGTCGAGCAGCAGCACCAGCAGCAGCAGCAGCAGCGGTGAGTGCGGCGGCTGGGTTCCCCACGACGACGGCGGCACCTCCGTGGTGGGCTGCGCCGACGGAACCCGCGAGGCCTTCGTGGGGCGGGCGCGGTTCCCCGGCGTGGCGGGGTGCGGAGCGCAGTGGGACAGCATGTCCTTGCGGGCGCCACGGTCCGGGGTGGCCTGCGGCAATGACTTTGGCGGCTTCTGCAACGCTCCCGCCGACGCGTGTGCGGTGGGCTGGCACGTGTGCGGAAATGCGCCGCAGGGACGGTGCGACGTCTCGCTGCGCGTCACCGCGGAGCAGTGCGCCAACCAGACCGGCGCCTTCGTCTCCGCGCTGGGCGACCTGAGCTGCGAGGAGTGCAGCCCCGGGTCCGGCGCGGTGTGCTGCGGCGACGGCTGCGTGCAACAGAACGGCGACTGCGTCTGGCCCGACGCCACCCCGTGGTACGGCGTCATCAACGGGCACATCAACACCTGCGGAGACATCGAGCAGATCTGGACCGCGGAGACGCGCGGGGTCATGTGTTGTCGGGACTGAGGCCCTGCCCCGACGTCACCGCGGCGGTGCCTCCAGAAAACGCTGGATTCCAGACTGAACCTATGTTCAGATGCGCCTCCCGCTCACGGAGGACCCCATGACCACGAATCCCGAAAACCCCATTCCGCCCGCGCAGCAGGCGCTGCTGGACCTCTTCACCGCCGACCTCAAGGACCTGAAGTTCCCCGACGTGGACCGCGACATCCTGGAGGAAGCGGCCGCGCGGGTGCGTGAGCACGCCGAGCAGGTGGCGCAGGCGGAGGCGGCGCTGGCCGCGGCGCGGGAGAAGCTGGCGGAGCACCAGGAGGGGTTGTTGCAGAAGTGCCAGCGCGCCATGGCCTACGCGCGCGTGTGGGCCGAGGAGAACGAGGAGCTGAGCCAGCGGCTGGATGCCATTGCGCTGCCGCGTTCCGCGCGTCGGGCGCGCAGCGAAGGGAACGCCACCCTCCCGCCGGAGAGCGCGGCACCGGTGCGCAAGCGCGGTCGGCCGCCCAAGGCGCGTGCGGAGCTGTTCGAGGACGGCAGCAACGGCGCGGCGCTGGAGAACGGCAACGGCCACGCCGAGAACGGTCACGCGGAAGCGCCGGTGGTCTGAGGAACAACGACGACACCGTGTCTGGTGTTGTGCGGTGGACCATCCATCCCGAGGCAAAGCGGTACTTCATACCGCAGTCCGAAAGTGCCGGCCGCTCGTCGTGATGGCGTCACCGGCACGGCGTGCACCCTGACCATGTGCGGCCCCCAGCTGACTGGGAAGAACGAGCCGCACTCTCGGACTGCGGTATGAAGTACCGCTTTGGCTCGGATGGACCGGTCGGCTTACAGCACGCCGCGACGACGCCGACATCCCCATCACCGCACCGTGCTGTCCCCCTCGCGCGCCTGGCGAATCAGCTCGATGACCGCCTGGCGCACCTTCTCCACGTCGGTGACGGGGTGGCTGAAGTGGAAGCGGTGCGCCTCTCCCTCGGCGCTGGTGCGCACTTCCAGTCCAAAGGCATCCACGCCCGTCATCACCGGCGCGTCCACCTCCATCCCCCGCAACCCGCGGAACAGATCCTTGAGCGCCGGCCGGTGATCCTGGTTCATGTGCGCGCACACGTCGTCAGCGGCAGCGCGCACCGGGTCCTGCGCCGGGTCCCACAACAGGTCCGCCGCGTTCAGCCACCCCATCCGGCCAAATCCCGCAATGAACCGCACATGCTCGACGCGCAGCACGTGCAGGTGGAAGTCATGCATCTTGAGATGCCCGGCGGCTTGCGGGTGGCGCGCCAGGTAGCGGGCCCGTCCGTCGGTGTTCTCCTCGCCCTGGGTGCGCTCGCAGCGGCCCAGCAGCGTGAGGCGACCGCAGGCCTGCGGGTCCGCGGAGAACGCGCGCTCCAGGACCATCAGGCTGCAACGCGGGTCCGCCTGCAGGTTGCGCGTGTGCACCGCCAGGGTGCTGATGAGGATCAACGGCTCCCCGCGCGCGCTCAGCGCATACGGCGCCACGCTGCCAAAGGGGTAACCGGGGTAGGCCTGGGAAAGCGTGGAAAGTGCCCCCCAGCGCTCTTCCCACAGCAGCGCACGCGCCTCGCGCGCCAGTTCCTGATGCGTTGCCGCGTTTTTCTCGCTCACGCTTGCTCCTGTTGCTGCGCACGTCCCGCCCTGCAGCCAACAACGCAACGCTAGACGCGCTTCCCCGCTGCGTCTGCCCCGCCCGCGTCCCACCCGTTGATTGGCATCCGGGCCGGCGTTGCTCCTAGAGTGCGCTTGCGCGCTGGCGACGGAAGCCGCACCGTCTTGGCGCGCCCGGGGTGCACCCATGAGCGATACCGAAGCCGCACTGTGGAACCCACCGGCGAGCACCCGCTCCGCCGAGCCGGAAGGCCTGGCCGCGCTGCGCGCCGTGCCGCTGTTCCATGAGCTCAAGGACGGGGAGCTCAAGAAGATCCTCCGCCTGCTCCACGAGCGGACCTACCAGCCCGGAGAGGTGGTGTTCCGCGAGGGGGAGCCGGGCGCGGGCATGTACATCATCAAGCGCGGCGTGGTGGACATTGTCATCAAGCTGGCCGACGGCACGGAGAAGGTGATTGCCTCCCTCACCGACAAGCAGTTCTTCGGCGAGATGGCCCTGCTGGAATCCGCGCCGCGCTCCGCCACCTGCGTGGTGCGACAGCGCACCGAGCTGCTGGGCATCTTCCAGCCCGACCTGCAGACGCTGATCGAGCGCGACAGCCGCCTGGGCTCCAAGGTGTTGTGGAACCTGGCCACGCTGATGGCGGGACGGGTGCGGGCCATGACCGAGTCCATGCGCGCGCAGCGCACCGGTGGCGCGGAGAAGAAATGAGCGTCGAGAGCGCGCGGCTCATCCCGCCCGAGCAGGAGCTCACCCTGGGGCAGAAGGTGGTGCGCACCGTGGTGGCGTTGTGCGCGCTGGCGCTGGTGTGCGCGCTGTTGTGGCTGCTGCGCTTCCTGGTGACGCCGGTGGTGCTGGCGTTCCTGATGTCCTACGTGCTGGGCCCGCTGGTGGACCTCATGGAGGACCGCGGGCTGCCGCGCTGGGCCGCGGTGCTCATCTGCTTTGGCGTGGGGCTGGGGCTGCTGGTGGGGGTGGGCGCGGCGTTGTGGCCCTCGCTGGACACCTGGCTGAAGGAAACGCCCAAGGTAGGTGAGAAGAGCGTCTTCGAGATCCAGCTGGCCAAGCGCCTGGACGAGTGGGAGGGCGCGCTCAGCGGCGTCTATCACCAGGTGGACTGGCGCACGATCTTCCGCGAGCTGCGCGACGTGCTGGAGACGCAGCGCAAGGGCCTCATGGAAGGACTTCCCAAGCTGGCCCTGGCCGCGCTGTCCAACGCCGGCACGTTCCTGCTCGCCCCGATCATCGGGCTGTTCATCCTGCTGGACGGGTCCAGCATGCAGAAGGCGGTGGTGTCGCTGGTGCCGAACCGCTACTTCGAGACGGTGCTGGTGCTCTTGCACCGCGTGGACCGCCAGATTGCCGCCTACCTGCGCGGCGCGGCCAGCGAGAGCGGGCTGGTGGCACTGCTGCTGACCGTGGCGCTGTTTGCCGTGGGCATGCCCAACGCGCTGCTCTTTGCGTGCATCTACGGCGCGGCCAACGTCATTCCGCTGGCGGGACCGGTGATTGGCACGGGGGCGGGACTGCTCTTCTCGCTGCTGGACCCCAACGCGCCCAGCGCGGGCGTGCTGCTGGCGGCCTACGGCGCGGTGTACGTGGTGGATGCCATGTTCATCAACCCGCTCGTCGTGGGGAAGAACCTGAACCTGCACCCGCTGACCATCATCGTCGGCATCAGCATTGGTGGGAACCTGGCGGGGATCCTGGGGATGCTTGTGATCATCCCGCTCATCGCCATTGGGAAGGCCATCCTGGGCACGGTGATGGACGCGCTGCGCCAGCGTGCCCTGGTGTGACCCCACCCCCAAGCGCCAGGAGAAGATGCTCAAGCGGGACTGCTGACGTCGTGAGCGGGCCACGACCTGGAGTGCGGCGGGCCCTCGCCGCCCTGGCCAGCGCCGAGCGGGTCCCGCACCTGTCAGCGTTCCACCAGGCGCGCCGTGCGCTTTCCCGTCGTCGAGGAGTCCCGGGCTCCGCAGTCAGCCGTTGACGACGCGCTCGGCGCTGACCAGGGCGGCGAGGGCCGCCGCACTCCAGGTCGTGGCCCGCTCACGACGTCAGCAATCCCGCTTGGCATCTGGTACTGACACAGCCCTGGACTAACGTGCCAGCGCCGCCAACGCCTTCAGCCGCTCCACGACGTCACCCGGCAGGTTGGGATTCCCCGAGCCGGTGTACTCGGTGTGCATGGACGCCGCGTAACGCGCGTAGCAATCCAGCGCCACCGACGAGTGCGGGCGCTTGCGGATGCACGCCTGGAAATACATGGGATGCAGCGTCCACTGCTCCAGCTGCTCCAGGTGCGAATAGGCCATGCCGAGCAACAGCAGCGCGTCGGCGGCGAGGGGACCGTTGGGGAAGGCGTTGAGCTGGTCATGCAGCTCGGTGGTGGCGCGCAGCAGCTCCACGTAGTTGGGGCGCACCGCCGCGCTCTGACCACGCTGGGCCCTCTCCAGCAGCGCCTTGCCGCGCGCGTGGCGGGCCGCTTCGGTCCCGTCACCGGAAGGCGCCTCCCGCTTCCACGCCTGGATGGCCTCCCGCCAGCTCGCGGCCTCCGTGCGCAGGAACGGCGGTGCGGCCTCCGCGTGCATCACCACCTCCGTCACCGACGCGGCCGCCTCCGGGCTGCGCAGCGACCGCACCGCCAGCGCCACTGCCGCGTTGACGGCGCGGTCCCATTCCAGTCCCTCGTCCAGGGGTGCGCGCGGGTCGCGCAGGATGTCCTGGTATTCCGTGAGGGCCTGGTCGAACCGACGCATGGCCGCGTGGAGCGTGGCGCGCTCAAAGCGCGACAGCTTCTCCTCGCCGGGGACAGCGACCGGGAAGCGGAAGAACACGCCCTCCGAGTTGCGCGAGTGGCACACAATGCACGCGTTGGCGACGTTGAACATCACCGCGCGCGCGTAGTCCAGATTGCCGTTGCGCAGCGCCCACTCCGCCTCCCGCGCCTCGTCCTCCAGGCCGTCCATGATGAAGCCCAGCGTGGGATCCGCCTGCGGCTTGTCCGGCTGCTGCTTCATCTGGTGCGCCAGCGAGACGATGGTGCGCACGTTGCCCAGGATGCGCTGCCGGTTGCGTGGATCCTGGAACTGCCTCTCACTGGCCAGGTCCGGGAGCAGCTGCCCCAGCGCGGCGGCCAGGCGCTCCATCTTCACCCGCCACGCCGGGAGCGCATCCGCGCCCAGCACCGCCGCGGACGACGAGAGAACGGACACCACCAGGACCGCGGCCAGACGCCGCCAGGGGAAGGGACGCATGCGACCGGGAGCCGCAACGCGCGTGCCACGGACGCACCGCGCCCCGCGCGCGGCCCAACGCATGAGCTGCGCGGGACGCCACCCGCCCGGCAACGGCTGCGTTGTGCTTCAGGGCAGCGTGTAGAGGATGGAGGTGGACGCGGTGGAGGCGCCCTGCGCGTTGACCGTGATGGCGCGGTTGGGTGCACCCACGCCGTCGCCGGAGTCCGGGAAGAGCGTGGTCTGCATGTTGTTGTTCCGGTCCAGCGTGGCGTTGACCTTGTAGCTGCCGGCGTGGATCTGCTCGAACGTCAACGTGGCGGAGGTGGCTCCCGCCGGCGCCACGGCGCGGAGGCTGCGGCTGATGTTGCACGCGCCGCCCAGGCTGCAGTCCTGCGTGGACAGGAGCACCCAGACCTGCGCCTCCGACGTCAACGCGCTGCCCCAGCCCACCGTGACGGCGAGGGTGGGCATGGGCGGGAAGGGGGCGTTGCCGGTGCCCTGCGAGGTGAGGTCGACGGGGAAGGGCTCCGCGAGCTCCCGCGTCTCCACGCGCTGGGCGTCCCACAGCACGTGCTGCGTCTTGCTGGTGCTGTTGCGCAGGCGCACCTTCACGTCGAACACGAGGTGGTCCGGCCCGTCAAAGTCATAGAGCGCGTCCAGGTAGTCGCAGCCACCGCTCACCGCGCAGAAGCGCCAGGTGCCGCTGGCCTCGTCGTGCTCCACCAGCTCGGTGCGGGTGTCGCGCAGGATGCCCAGGAAGTAGCCGCCGTTGCGGTAGGTCAGCACGTCCTTCCCGCCGTGCGTCTCGACGTTGAACGCGAAGCGCAGGTTGTTGTCCGCGTCCAGGTCCACCCGGCCAAAGAGCGTGTGCTCGTCGGCGGCGCGGAAGTCCACGTTCATCATCTGGAAGTCGCCCAGCGGCGTCTGCGTGGCCGGCCCGCTCCACAACCCCACCAGGCGCGGCAGCAACGACGTTCCCACCGCGCCACCGCCGCCGCTGCTGCTGCTGCCGCCACCGTCGACGGACGGCCCGCCCGAGCTGGAGGTGCCCTCCCCGCCCGGCGTCCCGGTGCATGCCGCCAGGGCCAACGCTGCCGCCATGAGTGCGCTCTTGTGCATGGCCGTGGACCTTGTCGCCGCGTCCTTGCGCCGTCAAACCCCGCTTGGTGCCGGCCCCGCCGCCGTGCCACACCTCGCGCCATGAGCAACTCTCCGCTGCCCCAGACCATTGACTGCCACTACCTGCAGCCCCGCTTCGCCGCGGCCTACCTGCTCACCGAGGGGGACGAAGCCGCCTTCGTGGAGACCAACACCACCCACGCGGTGCCGCGCCTGCTGGACGCATTGCAGGCGCGCGGGATGAAGCCGGAGCAGGTGCGTTACGTCGTCATCACGCACGTGCACCTGGACCACGCGGGCGGCGCCTCCGCGCTGATGCGCGCCTGTCCCAACGCCACGCTGCTGGCGCACCCTCGCGCGGCACCGCACGTCATCGACCCCTCCCGCCTGGTGGCCAGCGCCCGCAAGGTCTACGGCGACGAGCCCTTCCGCCAGCTCTACGGCGAGATCCTGCCGGTGGACGCCGCGCGCGTGCGCATCATGCAGGACGAGGAGAAGCTCAGCTGGGGCAGTCGCACGCTGCACTTCTTCCACACGCGCGGTCACGCCAACCACCACTTCTGCATCCATGACTCCGCCTCCAACGGCGTGTTCACCGGTGACGCGTTCGGCCTGGCCTACCCGGTGATGCAGGACAGGGGCCTGTTCATCTTCCCCTCGACGAGTCCCACCGACTTCGACCCCGACGAGGCACGCAAGGCCGTGCGCCGGATTGCCGGCAGCGGGGCCGCCCGCGCGTA
Source organism: Myxococcota bacterium (assembly GCA_040752415.1). Taxonomy (GTDB): domain Bacteria; phylum Myxococcota; class JACRCW01; order JACRCW01; family JACRCW01; genus JBFMGU01. The sequence goes on along the minus strand of JBFMGU010000017.1, from coordinate 57,898 downwards.
CCTCACGCACTACGGCGAGGTGACCGCGCTGCGAGAGGCGGAAGCGCAGCTCCTGGACCACCTGGACTTTGCCGACGCGCTCCTGCAGCGCGCCATCCAGAGCGACCTCCCCGACGACAAACTGGCGTCCTTCTGCGAGGCCGAGCTGCGCGCGCGCTTCCAGCGCATCCTGGAGCAGCGGGGCTTGTCCCTGGATGCCGCCACCGCGGAGCTCATCAAGCTGGACCTTGACCTCAACGGGCAGGGCATTGCGTACGTGGCGGTCAAGCGTCGCGCCAAGCCGGCCTGACGGCGGGTTGCGGTGCGGGGGACGGTGGGGCAACGTCGCCACGGCGCGGTTTGAATGCGCAGGGATGGAGCACATGACGTCACGAATGATCACGGCGTTGGTGGTGTTGGGCCTCTCCACGACGGCGGCGGCGGCCTCGGACTGGGCCCTGGACCGTGAGGGCGAGGGCATCCAGGTGTTCACGCGCAACGACCCCGGCTACAGCCTCAAGGCCTTCAAGGCCACCATGCGCGTGAAAGCGCCGCTGGACGCGGTGGTGGCGCTGATTGCCGACGTGGACGCCTTCCCCGAGTGGTACGCGAGCTGCGCGGAGAACAAGATCATCAAGAAGCTCAGCAACAAGGAGCTGTACTGCTACTTCGTCAATGACTCTCCGTTCCCGGTGATGGACCGCGACAGCATCCAGCACACGCTCATCACCCAGGACCCCACCACGCGCGCGGTGAAGTTCGCATTGAAGGGCGTGCCGGACTTCATCCCCGTCCGCGACGACCGCGTGCGCGTTCCCAAGATGGAGGGCCATTGGCTGGCCACGCCGGTGTCGGCGGAGGAGACGGACGTGCTCCTGGAGATGCACTCCGACGCGGGCGGCTCGGTGCCGGCGTTCCTGGCCAACCAGCAGGTGACCGTGGGACCGCACAAGACGTTCATCCGCATGCGCAAGATGCTGGAGAAGCCGCGCTACAGGAACGCGAAGGTGGATTACGAGACGGCGGCGGTGACGTACGGCAAGTAGCCGGTCCACGTCGTCATGGGGCTTTCCCCATCCCAATCCCAATGGGGAAATCCCCCAAACACGAGGACGAAAACGGGATGGCTCAGTGCTCGTGCCCACCCTCGCCGTGCACGTGGCCATGACGGACTTCCTCCGCCGTGGCGGCGCGAACCTCGGTCACCTCGATGGCGAAGTTGAGGTTCTCCCCGGCGAGCGGGTGGTTGGCGTCCATGGTCACCTTGTCCGCCCCCACCTTCACCACGCGCAGGAACAACGGCTCACCCGACGGCGTCTGGCTGGCCAGCTCCATCCCCACCTCCACCGGCATGCCCTCGGGGAGGCGGTCGCGCGGGACGTCGAAGATGGCGTCCTCATCACGCTCACCGTAGCCGTCCTTGGCCGCAACCTTGACCTCGAACTTGTCGCCCTTCTTGCGGCCCTCCATGGCCTGTTCCAAGCCCGGGACAATCTGGTCGTGGCCGTGCAGGTAGGTCATGGGTCCGCCGTCCTCGCTGGAGTCCAGGACCTCTCCCGCGTCGCTGCGCAGGGTGTACTCAAAGCTGACCACGCTGTTGTCGGAGATGTTCAAGTTTGCTCCCGAGTTGAAGGTCCGCGCATCCGAGTGCGCGCCCTGACCGATGTCAAGCGCCCCCCGAGCGAATCCCTCACGTGCTACACATCGGCCGCATGAAAGACAAACGCCTACCGCGACGGGATTTCCTCAAGCTCGGTGCGGTGGCGGCCACGGCGGGCAGCCTTCCGTTCTCCCTGTCGGGATGCGCGCCCACCGGGGGCGGCCCCCACGACGAGCCCACCCCGCCGCCCACGCGCCCCACCCTCAATCCCGACGAACATGACAACGCCACCGCGGTGACGTTCTCGCCGGAGTCGGTGCCCGCGGACGAGACCACCTTCTCCCTGGGCGTCTCCGCCGGCGCCATGCGCGACACCTCGCTGGTGCTGTGGAGCCACACCTCGGACAACACGCCCAAGACGCTGCGCGTGTGGCGCGCCGGCCGCGCCGCGGGTGAGGTGATGCTGGCGCACGAGGAGACGCTGACGCCCAATGACGGCGGATACCTCAAGACCAGGGTGGACGGGCTGGCGCCGGACACGCGCTACTTCTACGCGTTCTTCGTCGGGGGGAACGGCGCCTTCACCGCGCGCTCGGAGATTGGCCAGGTCAAGACCGCCTACCCCGACGACTGGAAGTGGCCCATCACGGTGGCCGCCACCACGTGCACCAACCAGCAATACGCGCCCTTCAAGGCACTGCAGCTGACCGCGCGCGAGGAGCTGGACGCGCTCATCCACCTCGGTGACATGGTCTACGCGGATGGGTCGGCGACGATCGAGGAATACCGCGAGCACTGGCGCACCACGTTGGCGGACCCCGGCTACCGCGCGCTGCTGCCCACCACCGGCATGTACATCACGTGGGACGACCACGAGTTCGACAACAACCTCAACCCGGAGACGCTCTCCGCCTCGCGCATGGCGGCAGCCAAGGACGCGTACTTCGAGTCGCTGCCCAATGAGCGCGGGGAGGACGGCCGCGTGTGGACGAGCTACCGCTGGGGACATACCGCGGAGCTGATCCTGCTGGACTGTCGCACGGAGCGGAAACCCTCGACGCTGGAGACCGAGCAGACCTATCTCAGTCGCGAGCAGATGGAGTGGTTCAAGCAGACGCTGAAGGACAGCCCGTGCCACTTCAAGGTGGTCCTCAACAGCGTGCCCATGTGCCAGATGCCGGAGCCGTGGTGGGCACTGCCGGGCGACCGCTGGCAGGGCTACACGCACGCGCGCGAGGAGATCCTGCAGTTCATCGAGCAGAACGGCGTGCAGAACGTGTGGTTCCTGAGCGGTGATTTCCACCTGGGCTTCATTGGCCGGCTGGAGCGCGAGGGCTTCCGACGCACCATGTGGGACGTGGCGGTGGGTCCGGGCGGCAACCTGGGCAATCCGCTGGCGGGGCTGGCGGAGCAGAGCTTCGAGAACAAGGAGAACATCTTCCCGGAGGCGCAGTTCGTCTACGGGAAGGGCCGGCTGTGCATGACGCTGCTCACGCTGGACCCGCTGCGCGACGTGGTACGCATCAAGTACGTGGACGCGGAAACCGAGGAGGTGTTGTTTGACCGCGAGCTCAGCCGGCACATCTGACGACGGAGCGCTGCCCATCACCATGCGGGACGTGCTGGAGGCGCGCGACCGCCTGGCGCCCTACCTGCAACCCACGCCGCTGCGCCAATACGGCCCGCTCGACGCCGCGGTGGGCCCGGACATCCAGCTCTTCCTCAAGCTGGAGAACCACCATCCCACGGAGTCCTTCAAGGTCCGCAACGCGCTCAGCGCCCTCACCGCGCTCACTCCCGACGAGAAGCGGCGCGGCGTGGTGGCGGCCACGCGCGGCAACCACGGGCTGGGGCTGGCCTACGCGGGGCGCATGTTGTCCATCCCGGTGACGCTGGTGGTGCCGCGCGGCAACAACCCGGAGAAGAACGAGGGAATGCGCGCGCAGGGGGCCCGCGTTGTCGAGGAGGGTCGCGACTACGACGAGGCCATTGGCACGGCGCAGCGCCTGGTGGAGCAGGAGGGATTGTGCGTGGTGCATTCCACCAACAACCGCCACGTCCTCGCCGGCGCGGCCACCCTGGCGCTGGAGATGATCGAGCAGCAGCCGCGGCTGGATGCCATGGTGTTTGCCGTCGGGGGCGGCTCGCAGGCGGTGGGTGGGATCCTGGTGGCGCGGGAGCTGGCTCCGTCCCTGGCCGTCTACGGCGCGCAATCCGAGGCCGCCGCCGCCACGCATGACTCCTGGCACGCGCGCAAGCCGCTGCAGAAGGACCGCGCGGACACGTTCGCCGACGGAATTGCCACGCGCGCCACGTACACCATGACCTTTGACGCGCTCCTGCACGGCCTGCGGAACTTCGTCACGGTGAGCGAGCGCGAGATTGCCGACGCGGTGCGCCTGCTGTTGCACAAGACGCACAACCTGGCGGAAGGGGCCGGTGCCACCGGGCTGGCCGGCGTCATCAAGCTGCGCCGCGACCTGGCGGGCAAGCGCGTGGGCGTGGTGCTCTCCGGTGCCAACATCGACGCGGCCACGCTGCGCCGGGTGATGACCGGGGAGCTGTGAGGACGCATGGCCGCGCTCACCGTCCTGACGCTCGCGGCGGTGGTGGCCACGTCGTCAACCACGGTGATGACCTACAACGTGCAGTACGACGCCAGCGCGGAGCAGCGTGCCAGGACCCTGGAGCTCATCCAGCAGCAGGCACCGGACGTGTTGTGCGTGCAGGAGGTGTCCAAGCCCTTCATGCGCGAGTTCGACGCGCGCCTCCGTGAGACCTACCCACACCGCAAGTGGGAGCCGCGCAGCGGGACGTGGGGACTGGGCATCGTGAGTCGCTACCCGGTGCGGGAGTTCCGCGTGTTCCCGCAGAAGCCGCACAAGATGCCCGCGGCGGAAGCGGTGGTGGTGCTGCCGGAGCAACGCGAGCTGCGCGTGGTCTGCGTCCACCTCTTCCCGCCCGTGGCCCGGCGCAACGCCGACGCCAGCCTCATGCAGACGGTGGGCGAGAACGCGGAGCTGCGGGTGCAGCAGGCGCAGGGGCTGGTGGACCGCTACCGCCAGGAGAGGCGACCGGTGCTGGTGCTGGGGGATTTCAATGAGCCCTCGTCGTCGGGCGGGTTGGAGGTGCTGCGCGGTGCCGGCTTCCAGGAGGCATGCTCCGGTCCCCTCTCCTGCGGTCCCACGTGGCCAGGCGCCAACTCGCCCTGGCCCGCGGTGGTGCAGATCGACCACATCCTGGGAAGAGGCGTGAGCTTCTCGAATGCGCGCACCGTGCGTGGTGGCGGCTCGGATCATCTTGCGGTGACGGCGGAGCTGGCGGCGCTCAGATGAAGAGCCGGATGACCTTCTCCGGGCGCGTCCATTCCGAGGCGCGGTGCTCGATGCGGATCTTCTCGTCGGCGGTCATGCCAATGGTGTGGCCGTGTTCCAGCACGGGACCGTGGTCGCAGAGGTAGTGCGCCACGTTGAACATCTTGTCGACCACCTCCGCGATCTCCTCCGCGCTCTCCACGCGGTGCACCGCCTCCAGCTCCATGTGCCCCAGCGCGCGCATCCCCGACGTGGCAAACAGGAACTGCTGCTCTCCCCGCGGCTCGATGCGGAAGTCCACCCACAGGTGCAGCGGCAGGTACTCGCGTGAGGCCTCCCGCGCCTGGTCCAGGAATTCTCCGCGCGGCTGCACCAGCGGGGCTTCGCCCCAGTAGACGCCAATGCCCTTCTCGCGGTCCACCACCGCGGCGGCCACGTCGGTGAGCAGCAGACGCTGACCAAACCGGTCGCCCCGGGAGCTGGTCACCGAGACCACCACGTGCACCTGGTGACGTCGACACGCGTTGGCCGCGTCCTTCCACCACCACGCCGTGGCGCAAGGTCCCTCCAGGTCGGACCAGGGCATGGGCGCGGGCATCACGCTGACGTGGCATTCCTGGTCAGCCACGCGGAAGGAGACATTCCCCGACGTCACCTGCACGTCCTCGACGCGGTGTCCTCGTGCGGTCACACGCTCTACCACGTCATTGAGCTCGTCGTGGGATTCCAGCAGCACGAAACACAGCGCCAGGCGCGGTTCGTCCTTGCGTCCGCCGAGCCAGTCGAGCAACCCCATCTCACCCTCCCCTTCGCGCGTCGTCACGCCGAGGCCGGCGCGGGCACCGTCGCGCTCGACAGGCGCGCGTAGCCCACGTGCAGCCACAGCGCCATCCCCAGCAGCACCGGGATGCCCGCCATCCACGTCGGCGGCAGGACGCACAACGCGCCCATCATGGCGCCCAGGCGCAGCCGCTCCGAGTACAACCCCCAACGCTTCGCCTCGAGGATCACCCCCAGGTTCATCACCGTCCACGTGATGAGCAGCGCCACGGCCACGCGCACCCCGTCGGAGAGCGCGCGGGCGCTGAACAGGAACCCCACCGTGCCCAGCAGGACGGTGGCAAATGTCGTCGCCACGTAGGCGTGAAGCGCGGGAGAAGCGTGCGCGTCGTACTTCACGGGTGGCGGGTGCTCCGGCTCCTTCATGCCCGGCGGCAACCAGCCCGGCTTGCGCAACAGCACCTGCAGCTTGTTGAACAGCCCGCGCGTGTCCCGGACCTTGCGCGCCAGCACCGTGTAGTAGTGCACGTGTGCCCAGACGGGATTCCAGCTCTGGACGGACTCCGTGACGCCATAGGTGGGCTCCTCCTGCTCGGGATGGAACGTACCGAAGAGCTGGTCCCACGTGATGAACACGCCCGCGAAGTTCTTGTCCCAGTACTTGCGGTTGGAACCGTGGTGCACGCGGTGATGCGAGGGCGTGTTGAGGATCCACTCCAGCGGTCCCAGTCGCCCCACGGCGCGCGTGTGGATCCAGAACTGGTAGATGGTGTTGAGCGAGCGACACGTCAGCGTCATGACCGGCGGGAATCCCAGCACCGCGAGCGGCAGGTAGAAGAACGCGCTGATGAACGGCTGGAACGCGTCCTGTCGCAGCGCCACCGTCAGGTTGTACTCCTCACTCTGGTGATGGACGATGTGCACGCCCCACGCGACGGCGCACTGGTGGCTGAAGCGGTGGAACCAGTAGTAGGCCACGTCCACGCCCACGAAGCACGCCACCCACGCCCAGCTGGACTCCGTCGACAAATCCGTGATGCGCGCGTGTTCGTAGAGGAACAGGTACGGCGCCAGCAGCAGCCCCGCGACGAACACCTCCAGCACCTGTTGCAGGATCCCGCAGCTCAGGTCCGTCACCGAGTCCGCGAAGTGGTACAGCTTGCGTCGCAGCAGACGCGCCACCACCAGCTCCACGACGATGAGGAGGAAGAACGCGGGCAGCGAGAGGCTGATGAGGTCGAGCTTCATGCGGGGCCCATTGCGCAGTGCATCGTAGTGGCGTCACGGAACCAAAAACACACATTGCTGCGTGGCTTGCGGATGCCTATTCTCCGTGCTCGGCCAGCTTGCGCGGAGGTGTGGGAAGGACTCCTACCGCGCGGGGAATGCAGGAGCTCCATGACCGACCGCTCTTCACAAGGAAAGTCCCGGCTGCGCGACCTGGCGGACAAGGTGCAGGACGCGTTGCAGGCCCTGGTGGATGTTCTCTCTCCCACGCCGCTGCGTCCGGTGCGGGTCCCGGTGGCGGTCCCGGCACGTCGTCGCAGTCGCTGAAACGCGGCTGGCGTTTGTTGACAGATTGCTGCGCCCTCCGCTAACCGCCGCGCCATCGTGATGAGCCTGCTGCGGCGCGTTGGCGCGTTCTGTCAGACACTCTCGTATTGCTTCCGCAATGCCCGTGGTGGTCTGCGCGCGTGTGCTCAGCGCGAGGGACTGGAGCCCTGGGTCCTGCTGCTGCACTACCTGTGGCACACGGTCACCGACCTGCTGGAGATCCTGCTCTACCAGCTCTTCACGTTCCACCGTCGGGTGACGCCAGCGCCGTCCGACGCCGTGGTGGTGGTGCTGGTGCCCGGCTACCTCATGAGCACCAAGGGCATGCCGGCGCTCAAGGCCATGCTGACCGCGCGTGGTTACCACGTGGCGGCGGTGCGGGGCGTGCTCACGTTGCGCTCCCGCAAGGACATCCGGAAGCAGGCGTTGGCGCTGTGTCGTGAGCACCAGGACAAGCGCTTGGTGCTGTTCGGTTACAGCTTTGGCGGGAGCATTGCGCACGCGCTGGGCGCGGAGCTGGGCATCCCTTCCATCAGCCTCAGCACGCCGCTAGAGAGCAAGGGCGCACCCTTTGGCGCCATCATGAACCTCTTCGGCATCGACAACTACCGCGACCCGGTCATCCCGGAGCTGGGGATGAACTTCGTGGAGGCGTTCAGCGAGACCATCCCGCACCGCATGCCGGACGGGGTGCGTCGCACCTGGACCATTGACGGCGTGCACAGCCACTTCTCCATCAACAACCCCAAGGTGGTGCTCACGCTGACCGAAGCGGTGGAGCGCACCTTCCCCGGCGCGGCGCCGCAGCTGGGGACCACGCTGGTGAACCGCGCGGCGTGATGGCTGCCGCACGCTTTCGCCAGCGTTAAAGACTTTCCGAGTCACCTCCCCATCCATCACCCGGGAACACGCGCATGCGCCGTGCGGTCTGGACACCTGGTGTCCTGGCGGCCCAGGTCTGCCTTCTGGGCTGTCCGGACGCCGGCGAGAGCCGCTTGCAGGACCTCACGTTCCTCGTCGAGGCGGAGCCCGCGAGCGTGGACTTTGGCGCGGTGATCACCGGCGCCCGCGCCGCGCGCGTGGTGACCCTGCGCAACCGCGGCAACACCACCATCCGCATCACCAACGTCATCATCGACGGCGACCTTGCCTTCACCGCGCAGGTTCCGGAGCAACGCACGCTCTCCGCGGGTCGGTCGCTGCGGGTGGACCTGCGCTTCCTCCCCGACGAGACCCGCACCTGCACCGGCACCCTGACCCTGTACACCGACGCGCCGGAAGCGGAGCCCGTGCACATTGCGCTGCACGGCGTGGGCGCGCCGCTCCCCACCTGTGACGACGACAATCCGTGCACCCTGGACCGCTGGGACGTGACCGCGGAGTCCTGCGCGCACACCCCGGTTCCCACCGCGTGCAACGACGGCAACGCCTGTACCACCGACGACACCTGCGCCGACGGTGTGTGCCGCGGCTTCCCGATCGCATGTCGTGACGACGTGGCGTGCACCGTGGACGCCTGCGACCCATTGACCGGCTGCGCCTTCATCCCGGTGGCGGAGTCCTGTGACGACGGGGATCCCTGCACCGCGGACCTGTGCGACCCGCTCACCGGTTGCGGCCATGCGCCCGCGCCGGATGGCACCGCGTGTGGCGCGGCGGGGGCGTGCACCACCATGCACCTGTGTTTCGGCGGCGCGTGCCAGCCGGTGCCCGTCCCCGACGGCATGCCCTGTGACGATGGAAACGCGTGCACCACCGGGGATGCGTGTCGCGGCGGGGTGTGCGCGGGTTTTGGGTGCGGCGCGGCGCTGGTGGAGGGCACGGCCGCGGAGGCCACGGCGGTGCTGGTCGACGAGGCCGCGGTGTACTGGGCCGCTGGCGCGTTGGAGCAGGGCCGCATCCTGCGCGCGTTCAAGGAGGGCGGGAGCGCGCTGACGTTGGCCGCGGGCACCACCGTGAAGCGCATGCTCGCCGACGAGACGCACCTGTACTGGCTGGACCAGCAGCACCACGCGGTGATCCGGATGCCCAAGCTGGGCGGCGGCCAGCAGGTGTTGACCACGCACCTCGAGGACGGCGTGTCGGCCATCGCGCTCGACGAGGATTCCGTGTACTGGCCTGTTCCCTCGACGGGGACCATCTGGCGCACGCCGCGCACCGGAGGTCCCTCGCCGCTGGTGTGCGCGGGCGCGGGCAGCGCGGTGGCCATGGCGGTGGACAGCACGCACCTCTACTGGGCCGACGGGCTGGGCGGTCAGATCCTGCGCGTGCCAAAGCACGGCGGCGAGCCGGTGGTGCTGTTCCGCGAGCAGGGCTCCACGCCGGTGGCCCTGGCGGTGGAAGACACGGACCTGGCCTGGATCACCGCGAACGACGACGGAACGAGGACGGTGTTCCTGGGCTCGACGGCAGGTGGCGGGGCGTTGGCGCTCCACCGGGGCGCGGAGGCCTTCTCGCAGGTGTTGCTCCAGGGGCAGCATGTCTACGCGGGCGCCGTGACGCCGGGTGGCCCCATCCACCGCTTCACCCGCGAACGCGGCACGCACAGCGTGATGGTCACGCGCTTTGACGCCGGGCCGCGGCCGTTCACCGTCGACGAGACCGGGGTGTACCACGTGGAGGATGGCGTGGTGCTGCGGACCGCGCTGCAGGATGACATCCCCGTGCTGGGCTCACGCCTTGGCGCCATGAGCTTTGCCGCCATGAACGCGCAGCACATCTACTGGACCGTGCGCGCCTGGCAGGAGGGCGGCATCATGCGCATCCCGCGCGGGGGCGGCGCCGCGGTCACCGTCATTCCGGAGACCCGCTACGTCATGGGCCTGGCCGTCGACGACACCCGGCTCTATTGGGGCGTCTACACCCAGCCCGGCACCGACCATGGCGCCATCTGGCGTTCTTCGCTCGACGGAAACGACGCCGCGGTGTTGCTGGACACGCCGGGACATCCCAAGCGCCTCTACGCCACGCCCACCGACCTGGTGTGGTTCTCCGAAGGCAACGACGGAGGCGACGCGGGCTGCTTCAACCGCGCGCGCAAGAGTGGTGAGGACTGGACCAGCGACGCCGATACGCTGAACGTGGGCAGCATCGCGCGACACGAGGACGCACTGTTCTGGGTGGGCTCCGCGGGTGAAGACCCCGGCGGGTCCGCCATCCTCACCGCCGACGCGGACCAGGGGCTCATCTGGCCCGTGGTGCCCTACCAGGTGGGACAGTGGCTCTCGTCGGTGGGCGCGGATTCCACGTACGTGTACTTCTTCCGCGGACCATGCCGGCTGTGGCGCATCCGTCGTGACGGTGGTGAGCCGGAGGTGTTCGTCGACTTCCACGGGCGGCCGGACACCGCGTACCACTTCTGCGGCATCACGTCGGTGGATGATGACGACGTATTCTTCCAGGTGCTGCAGTACAACTCCGACTACAGCGTGCGCTTCACCAGCCTCATGCGCGTGGCCAAGGCGACGGGACGCGCCGTGGAGGTGGCGAGCTTCCCCGGTCGCTGGCGTGAGTTGCTGGGCGACGGAAGCGGACTCACGACGATCGACATGGACGCGGGGGAGATCCACTTCCTGCGACGTGGCCTTGGCACGCCCAGGACGGTGACGGTCTCCTCGGTGTTGCCGGTGGCCATGGCGGCTTCGGGCGGGTCGGTGTTCTGGGTGAACCGCGCACCCGACGGACTGCACAGCATCCTGCGCATGGACGTGGGCGAGGAGCGGCCGGTGGTGGTGGCCAGCGACCTGCGGCGTCCGTCGTCACTGGTGGCCGACGGTGGCGTGGTGAGCTGGACCGACGAAGCGGAGGGCACCGTGCTGGCCACCTCGGTCCAGGGCGGACCGGTGGTGGTGTTGGCGCGTGGACAACGCCAGCCCTACGGCCTGACGTGGGACGGGGAGTTCCTCTACTGGGCCACCCGCACCGACGACGGCAGCGTCACCACCGCGACCATTCGCAAGGTTCCCCGGCATGGCGGCACCGTGGTCGACGTCGTCAGCGGATTGCCGTGGGTGGGTGACCTGCAGGTGGTCGAAGGTGACGTGTACTGGCTCTCCGCCGACCACGCGGTGCGGTCCAACGCCGCGCTGCCCTCGTTCCCGGCGCTGGCCACCATGGTCCGCAGCTTCGCCGTCGACGCGCAGGCGCTCTACTTCGCGGCGGATGCGCGCATCCAGCGGAGGGAGCGGGAGACGGGCAACCTCAGCGTGCTGAGCAGCATCCCGGTGGAGGTGACCGGGCCGCTTCTCGTCGACGAGAGCCACGTGTACTGGGTGGATGGCGCGCTGGGCCTGGTGCGTCTGCGCAAGGACGTTCCCGGCACGCTGCCGCAGCGTCTTGCCGAGGTGGACCCCGCGCGCGTCACCACGTTGGCGCTGCTTCCCAACGCCGTGGTCTGGGGCGAGGAAGGCGTCATCCGCGTCGTGCCCAAGTGACGCGAGCACGGGCCGTGGCCGTCATGGCGGGGTGCGTAGGGTGCCGTGGGTCCCGAGCATCCTGGTGCCGCGCTTGATGGATAGCGTGTTGTCGTGGTGATGAGGATGACCACGCCTTGTGGATCCAGCCCGAGATGGAACCGCGGTGAAACCAGCGCGTACCCGCGCCAGCGGGAGCGACGTGCACCACCCTGAGCGGGGTTGCGTGGTATCGTCCGCGGCATGAGCGAGGAGCTTCAGAAGCTTGCGGCCTTGACGCGCGGCCTGCGCGCGCCTCTCACTTTGGAGCAGCTCCTTCAGTCCATCGCCAATGAGGCTGCGGCGCTCCTCGACACGCCGCGCGCGAGCGTCCGCCTGCTCGACCCCAGCGGCACGCGCTTGATGGCGTCGGTGCGTGCGGGTGAGGCGCTGCACACGGATGCCTTTGCGGATTTCACGTTGGGTCAGGGGCTCGTGGGTTGGGTGGCGCAACACGGTCAGCCCTTGCGCAGCGGCGACGCGCAAGCCGAACCCCGCTTTCACCACCGCCCCGATCTCAAGGATCCCCTCGGAAGCTTCGTGGGTGTCCCCATGATGGCGGGCCGTGTCTGCCTGGGCGTCCTCAGCGCAGTGCATGGCGAGCGGGATCACTTCACCGCGCACCACGAGGCCCTGCTCGAGCTGCTGGCTGCCATCTGCTCGCCCCACGTCGAGATTGCGCGGCTGGCGCGCCTGGCGCAGGTGGATCCGCTGACCGGTGCGCTCAACCGCCGCGGCCTGGATCTCGTCTTTCCCGACACGCGCACAGGCCCCACGTCGGTGGTGCTGGTGGATGTGGATCACTTCAAGCGCATCAATGACCAACATGGTCACGCCGTGGGTGATGAAGTGCTGCGGCGCGTGGCGCACCTGTTGTCAACGGTGCTGCGCGCCGGCGACAGCGTGGCGCGCTGGGGTGGGGAGGAGTTCCTGCTCGTCCTGCCGGGCGTCGAGCTCGCACGCGCGCATCGGGTTGCCGAACGGGCCCGCGCCATCCTGCAGAAGAGCCCGCTCCTCATCGGTGAGCAGACCATCGGCATGACGGCGTCCTTTGGGGTGGCCGAGCAGGGCGGGGATGAGACGCGGGACGCACTCATCGCGCGGGCGGATCAGGCGATGTATGCGGCCAAGCAGGGTGGGCGGAATCGCGTTTGCGCTGCCCCTCAGCCTGCACCGCGTTGAAGTTGGGTTATGGAACACGCTTCCCATGCGGCCCATCCCCGTGGACAACCCGCCCAATCCCTGGTCCTCCACGGTGACGGAGTACCTCGGTGAGCCTCCGCCCATCCGGCTGCAGGTCTACCGGGATGACACCCGCAACATCCTCTCCGAGAACGACAGCCCCGACGTGGGATTCCGCTTCAGCGTCAATCCCTACCGCGGCTGCTACCACGCATGCGCCTACTGCTACGCGCGCCCCACGCACGAGTACCTGAGCTTTGGCGCCGGGACGGACTTCGAGCGACGCATCGTCATCAAGCCGCGCGCCGCGGAGCTGTTGCGGGAAGCGTTCGAGCGCCCGTCGTGGCGAGGTGAGCTCATCACCTTCAGCGGCGACACCGACTGCTACCAGCCGCTGGAAGCCAGCTACGAGCTCACGCGCGCCTGCCTCAAGGTCTGCGCGGAGTACCGCAACCCCGTGGCCATCATCACCAAGAGCCCGCTCATCGAGCGCGACGTCGAGGTGCTGCAGCAGCTCCACAGGGACGCGTGGCTGCACGTGTTCATCAGCGTTCCCATCTGGAACGAGGAGCACGCGCGCGCCATCGAGCCCTACGTGGCTCCGCCCCGACGACGGATGGAGACGGTGCGTCGCCTGAACGCGGCGGGCCTGCCGGTTTCCGTCAACATGCAGCCGGTGATCCCCGGGCTGGGCGACCGCGACATCGTCCACATCCTGGAGGCCGCGGCGGAGGCTGGCGCATTCTCGGTGAACATGGGCATGTTGCGCTTGCCGGGCAGCGTCAAGGAGGTCTTTGTGGAACGGCTGCGGGAGAACCTGCCGCTCGTCGTCGACAAGGTCCTGGGCCGGGTGCGTGACGTGCGCGGCGGAAGACTGAATGACCCGCGCTTTGGCAACCGCTTCAAGGGTGAAGGCGAATATGCGAGCTCACTGTTCCAGATCTACGACGTCACCGCGCGCAAGCTGGGATTGCGACGCCACCGGGATCCGCCGGAGGCCTCACCATTCCGTCGTCCCACCGACAAGGGCGGGCAGCTGCGCCTGCTTTGAGACGAGGAAACCGTGAAGGTGGCCACCTGGAACGTCAATGGCATCCGCGCCCGCGCCGCGCAGGTGCAGGAGTGGATGGCACGGGAGCAACCCGACGTGGTGTGCCTGCAGGAGATCAAGGCGCTCCCCTCGCAGGTCCCCGAAGCGCTGGTGCAGCATCCCGACTACTTCGGCTTCTGGCACGGCGCGGGACCGTATTCCGGCGTCAGCCTGATGCTGCGTCGCGGGATCTGCCAGGCCGAACCGTGCTTCGTGCATCCCACGTTTGACGTCGAGACGCGGGTGGTCACGGCGGAAGTCGGGAACACCGTGTTCGCGTCCATCTACGTGCCCAACGGCGGCAAGGACTACGACGCGAAGATCACGTTCCTGCGCGCGCTGGGAGACTTCGCGGGTGCGACGCGTGCCAGCGGGAAGGAGCTGGTCCTGTGTGGTGACCTCAACGTGGCCCGCACCGACCGCGACGTGCATGCCAAGGAACGCAAACCCGGCCTGATCGGCCAGCGACCCGAGGAGCGGGAGCTGTTCGAGCGCATCCTTGGTCACGGGTTGGTTGACGTGGGACGCGCGCAGGAGCCGGACAAGGAGGGGCTCTTCACCTGGTGGGCGCCGTGGCGGAACATGCGTCAGCGCAACATCGGCTGGCGCATTGACTACGTGCTCGCGAGCAATGCCGTGGCGGAGCGGATCACCTCGTGCCGGGTGCAGGCGGACGTGGGCACCAGTGATCATGCGCCGGTGGTGGCGCAGTGGTGAACCGGCTCATTCCACGTCGTCAGGCGGCCACGCGCTGAGGTAGCGTGCGCGGCCTCATGGCTGCCTACCGGAAGATCCTGCTGGGACTGGTGCTGGGAGCAGGCGCGGGCGTTGCGTGCAACCTGTGGGGCGCCGACGTGCCCTGGGTCCGCTTCCTCAGCGAGAACATCATGCAGCCGCTGGGGCAGATCTTCATCCGCCTCCTCTTCATGCTCGTGGTGCCATTGCTGTTCTCGGCGGTGGTGGTGGGCATCTGCGGGTTGGACCTGCGCGCGATCGGGCGGCTGGGTGCGCGCACGCTGGTCTACACCGTGGTGGTCTCCACCATCTCCGTGCTCATTGGCCTGACGTTGGTGAACGTGTTGCAGCCCGGGCGCGGCGTGCCGGAGTCCGTGCGCCAGCAGGTCCATGCCGCCGACGTCAAGGTGGCGCCGCCGGGTGCCTCGGGTCCCACGCTGATCGTGGCGCTGGTGCCGGACAACCCGGTGAAGGCCGCGGCCAATGGCGACCTCGTCGGCATCCTGCTCTTCGCCATCTTCTTCGGCATCGCGCTCGCCCGTACGCGCACGCCCGCCACCGAGAGGCTGCGCGAAGTGATCGAGGGTTTGAACGAAGTCACCATGAAGCTCATCGACGGCGTGCTGATGCTGGCGCCGGTGGGCGTGGCGGCGTTGTTGTTCACGCTGACGTCGAGGATGGGCGCGGGGATTGTGCAGCAGGTGCTGGCCTACGTGCTGGTGGCGGTGCTGGGGCTCGCGCTGCACATGTTCGGGGTCTATTCGCTCTCGGTGAAGTTCCTGGGCGGGCGGTCCCCGCGGGAGTTCTTCCGCGGCGCGCGTTTGGCCATGATCACCGCGTTCTCCACCGCGTCGTCGAGCGCCACGCTGCCCACCGCGCTGAAGGTGGCCGAGCAGGAGCTGAAGCTGCCGCCACATGTGACCCGCTTCGTGCTCACCGCGGGGAGCGCCATGAACCAGAATGGCACCGCGCTCTTTGAAGGCGTCACCGTGCTCTTCCTGGCGCAGGTCTACGGCGTGGAGATGGGGCTGGCGCGCCAGGCGGTGGTGATGGGGATCTGCGTGCTCGCCGGGATTGGCACCGCGGGCGTTCCCACGGGCTCCATGCCGGTGCTGGCCATGATCCTCGGAATCTTCGGCATCCCGGCGGAGGGCCTGGGGCTCATCCTGGGCGTGGACCGCTTCCTGGACATGTGTCGCACCACGGTGAATGTGACCGGTGACCTGGCCGCCGCGGTGTACGTGGCGCGGGACGAGGAATCCCTTCCGCCGGGTGACGGCGTGCTTCCCATCCCCCGAACATGACGGCATGCTCCCGCCATGGGTCCGCGGATCATTCGTCCGTCGTGGATGGTGCTGGTTGGCGTGGTGGCGGCCACCGGCCTGCATGCTGGCTGCACGCCGCGTTGCAGCGGTGATGAGACCGAGCGCAATGGCGAGTGCGTGAGCCTGTGCAACTCCGATTTCAACTGCGCCGGTGACGAGCGCTGCGAGGACGGAGCGTGTGTTCCCGGCGCGCGCACCAGCGCCAGCGACGCCAGCAGCTCCTCGAGCGGCAGCAGTTCCTCGTCGTCCGGCGGGGGAGTCACTTCGTCGTCGGGGACGGCATCCAGCTCATCGCTCGGCTCGACGTCCTCATCCGGGGGCGAATCCTCCACCTCCTCCAGCACGTCGTCCTCCTCGTCGGGTTCGAGCGCGTCCAGCAGTTCCTCCGCGTCTTCAACCTCCACCTCTTCCAGCGGTGGACCAGCCACTTCCAGCGCCGTGGCGTCGACGTCCTCCTCGGCCTCGTCCAGCACCGTGGCGTCGGCGTCCACATCGGCATCGACGAGCACGGGGTCGTCGGCGTCCGCCTCCAGCAGCACCGCGTCCTCGTCATCGGGCAGCACAACGTCCTCGAGCAGCTCCGCCGGCAGCACGTCCATTTCCTCCAGCAGCGCGACGTCGTCGAGCAGCTCCTCGTCCAGCACCTCTTCTTCCAGCAGTTCTTCGTCATCCAGCGGCTCCACCGCAACGAGCTCCTCCTCCAGCGGTGTGCTTGTCCTGGACGAGGACATGGACGGAGTGCAGGACGTGGCGGACAACTGCGTAGCGGACCCGAACCCGGAGCAGTACGACGAAGACTCCGACAGCGTGGGAGACGTCTGCGACAACTGTCCCGGCCTCTCCAACAACTCGCAAGCCGACGTGGACAGCGACGGCGTGGGCGACACCTGTGACCCGCGTCCCCAGGTTCCCGGTGACTACATTGCGTTCTTTGATGGCTTCAATGGAACACAGCTGGGCCCCGAGTGGACGCCGCAAGGCGGGACGTGGTCGGTGATCGACGGGGAGGCGCGGCAGACGCTGCCCACGGTCAACGGGAGCCCACTGCTGATGTTGACCGGGCTGGTGATGACGGCGGGGATGGTGGAGAACCAGCAGCGCGTCATCCAGTGCGTCGACTACGCGTGCCGCGTCGGCTCCGTGGCGGTGCAACAGAACGGCGACGGCTGGACCTGTACGCAGTCGCAGCTGTCCGCGTCGGGCGACAGCGAGCTGGGCATCTCCGTCATGACGGATTTCACCGTACCTACCACCCCCGTGGAGTCCGTGGGCAGCCCCACTCCCGTGGGAGTGGACCACGTGCTGCGGACCGCCGTGACGTCCGCGGAGGTGGAATGCGCGTTGTTGGGCTTCAACAGTCTCGTCGACCGGGATGGCTCGGTGATTGGCGGGCAGGTGGGGCTGCGCACACGCCGTGCAACCGGCGCGTTCAGGTACTTGGTGGTCTACGGACAGTGAGAGGCAGACCCTCTCGCGGTGACAACTACAGCACCATCAGCCCCTGCATGCGTCGCCGCAGGCGCGGGTGGGGACGACGCTCATCCACGCGGAGCAGACCGGCTTCCCCGGCGAGCACCAGGGCGCGACGGTGCTCCTCGGCGGTGGTGCGTCGCGTTAGCGAAGGATAGCGCTCCGGATTCTCCAGCACGCTGCCCTCGGGCCGGTACTGGTCCATCACGTTCACGTAGGTATCCGCACCCAGCTCGGTGGCCAGCCACTGGAAGATCGCCTTCGAGTCCTCCAGCGCATCGGGCATCACCAGGTGCCGCACCAGGGCGCCGCGCGTGGCCAGCCCGTCGTCATTGAACTGCAGCGCGCCCACCTGGCGGTGCATCTCGCGGATGGCCGCGCGCGCCACGTCCGGATAATCCTTGGCCTTGAGGATGCGCGCGCTCCACGTCGGATCCAGCGACTTCAGGTCGGGCATGTAGATGTCCACGATGCCTTCCATCAGCTTCAGGCTGTGGAGCGAGTCGTACGCGCTGGTGTTGTAGACGATCGGCAGCTTGAGGCCGCGCTCGACGGCGAGCGGCATGGCCTCCAGGATCTGCGGCACCACGTGCTCGGGAGTGACCCAGTTGATGTTGTGGCAGCCGTTGGCCTGCAGCTCGAGCATCATGGCGGCCAGCCGCTCGGGAGTGACCTCGTCACCCGCGCCCTCCTGGCTGGTTTCCCAGTTCTGGCAGAAGACGCAGCGGAGGTTGCACCAGCCAAAGAAGATGGTGCCCGAGCCGTTCCAGCCCCGCAGACAGTCCTCCTCGCCGAAGTGGGCGAAGTACGCCGAAACCCGCGCCCGTCGTCCCGCGCGGCACACCGCGGTCTCATCCTTGAGCCGGTCCACCTCGCAGTTCCGGGGACAGACGCGGCAGGAGGACAGGACGGCCAGGGCCTCATCCACGCGGCGGTACAGCTCGCGACGCTCAAGCTTCAGGTAGGCCGGTTCCATCACGACGGGGATGATAACCAGCCTGCACCACCGTTTCAGAAGGTGGTCAGCCCGCGCTCCAGGTGTGCACGGTCTCCAGGCTGCCGTCGAGGAATGCGGCCTTGCAGGCGTAGCGCTGGATCTTGCCGCTGGACGTCTTGGGAATGGAGAGCATGCGGATGATGGAGAACGCGTGCAGCGGGAGTCCGTGCCGCTTCCGCACCGCTTCGCGCACCGCGCCCGTCACCTCGTTCATGTC
The DNA here is from genome assembly GCA_040752415.1 of Myxococcota bacterium. Lineage (GTDB taxonomy): Bacteria > Myxococcota > JACRCW01 > JACRCW01 > JACRCW01 > JBFMGU01. Next base: position 39,204 of record JBFMGU010000017.1, on the reverse strand, counting down.
CGGCCGCGCGCGCCGCTCCAGCTCGTAGATCAGGGCCAGCTTTCCGTCGTCGAGAAGGAAGGCCGCGCCGAAGCCGGGGCGCAGCGCGGGATGGGCCAGCTCCGCGGTGCGCTCCAGGTCCTGCGGATAGTGATGCCGCCCGCCCACCACGAGGAGGTCCTTCATGCGTCCGGTGTAGAAGAGCTCGTCCTCGTGGATGAATCCCAGGTCGGCGGTGCGCAGGTAGCGTCGATCCGGCCCGTCCTGACGACGTCCACCAAACGCCGCCTCCGACGCCTCCGCGCGATTCCAGTACCCGCGCGCCACACACGGACCGTGCACCCAGATCTCACCCACCTCTCCATCCGCGCACGTGCGGCCGGTCTCCGGGTCCACCACCCGCACCTCCTGCCCGTGCAACGAGCGCCCACAGCTCACCAGGGCATGCGCCTCGGCGTCGTCGCCACGGGCGGGACGTGCGCGCCCCTCCAGGAGCGCAGGCCGTTCCACGCGGTGCACACGCGGCGCACGCAGGCGTCTCCCGCCGGTCACCATCAACGTGGCTTCCGCGAGGCCGTAGCAGGGATAGAACGCTTCCCGACGGAAACCGCAGCCCGCGAACGCACGCGAGAAGCGCTCGAGCGTCTCCGGGCGGATGGGCTCCGCGCCAGTGAACGCGAGCTCCCAGCCCGAGAGGTCGAGGGTGGCCTTCTGCTCGTCGGTGACCTGGCGCGCGCACAGCTCATAGGCCATGTCCGGTCCGCCGCTGACGTTGGCCTTCAGGCGACTGATGGCGCTGAGCCAGCGGAACGGGCTCTGCAGGAAAGCGGCGGGTGGCATCAACGTCGTGGGGCGGCCAATCCACAACGGCTGCAGCACTCCGCCGATGAGACCCATGTCATGGTAGATGGGCAGCCAGAACACGCCGCGGTCGTCGACGGTGTGCTCGAACCCTTCCGCGATGAGCGCGGAGTTGTGCAGCAGGTTCCCGTGCGTGACCATCACGCCGCGCGGCGTCCCCGTGGTCCCCGACGTGTATTGCAGGAACGCGAGCGTATCCCCGTCGACCTTCGGCGCGCGCCAGGCGTCCGCACCGTCAGTGCCCACGCCGTCGGTGGTGAGCCAGTCCAACGACGCCATGCGCGGCATCTCCGGGAAGCGCGGCTGCAGCTTCTGCAGGATGGCGTCGGTGGTGAGCGCCAGGGCGGCCTGCGCGTCGGTGACAATGGACTCCAGGCGCGGTGAAGGCTTGTTGGGTCGCGGCGGATAGGCGGGCACGGCCACCACGCCGGCGTAGAGACAGCCGAAGTACGCGGCCACGTATTCCAGGCCCGGCGGGTAGAGCAGGAGCGCACGCTGTCCCGCGTGGCCGCGAGCCTGGAGCCGCGCCGCAATCGCCCGCGCCTGCGCGTCCAGCGCGCCGTAGGTCAGCGTGTGCTCCTCGTGGTCGCCGTCGACGAGGAAGGTGTAGGCGCGGTCGGCGCCCTGGTGTTGCGCGCGCTCACGCAGAAGCTCGACGAGGTCGGTGGGGGTCCGCGACATGCCCCGCGACTATCCGCCGCGCCCCTCCGGGTCAACCGCTCCCTCCCACGGGAGGGCAAGCGTGACCATGATTTCCGCTGGCCGCGTGCGCGCGCTTCCACTATTCGACCCAGAGCATCCTGGAGCACATGGCATGGCCGACGTCTTCAATCCCCCGCGACTCCACACCCGCGCGTTCATGATCCGCTCGCTGCACGTCCCGCTCGTCCGCTCCACGACGCCGCGCGGCTACCAGGTCAAGACGTGGGATGCGCGACGGATTGCCGACGTGGCGCGCGTGGAGTTTGACGCGTACGCCGGCACGCTGGACCAGCGCCTCTTCCATGACAGCCTCAACAGTGTGGATGCCTGCAAGGAGCACCTGTGGCAGACCACCATGCGTCGTGGGCCATTCGTATTCTCGCCGGCCTGCTCGTTGATGCTGCTGAAGAACGGGGAGGTCTGCGGCTTCACCGTGGTGTCGATTGCCGACCAGTCCGCGTCGCTGGACAACATCGCGGTGCACCCCGAACACCGCGGCGGGACGGGACGCGCGCTGCTCGTGGCGAGCATGCAGCGGATGGTGAAGATCGGCCTGCGCTCGGTCAGCCTCACCGTCACCACGGCCAACCGCCGCGCGCTGCGCCTGTACCGGGACCTGGGCTTCGTGGAGCTGGCGCGCACGCCCATGGCCGTTCCGCACCGCGCCCCGCGCGAGCGCTGAGAGAAGCCGCACCTCCGACGTGGGCTGGTGTCCGTCGACACGGAAACCGGTACACCATCATGAAAGGAGGGCACGGCAATGACACGGAAGTTCATCGACTGCCGTGACCACCCTGACAAGAGCGGTTGCACGCTGGCGTTCTTCGGTGAGGAGAAGGAGTTGGAGAGCGCGGTGGTGCAGCACGCGGTCTCGGTGCACGGGTACAAGGACACGCCGGAGCTGCGCAATCAGCTGAGGTCCATGTACAAGGACGAGACCACCGAGAGCCCGACCTACAGGGCTACGGGATCCCGCCCGAGCTCCGGCGGCGGAGAGATGAGGCCGTAAGGCCGGTGACGCGACCGTGACCTCACACGCGGTCGCGTCGCGCTTTTCCCTCGTCACCACGACGGATGCACGACGCACGGCACCAATGCCACTGTGCCCGGCATGGGTCCGCGGAACTCCTGGCTTTTGGTGCTCGCTGTGGCGTCGTGCACCACGTCCACGCCGACGGAGTCACCACCGTCTTCCCGCGACGCGGGTGTTTCCGCGCGCGGTGATGCCGGCGTGGTCCCCCTGGACGCGAGCGCGAACCTCGACGGAGGTGCTGTCGACGCTGCGCACCCGTCCGACGCCGCGGTGGGGGACGCCACCCCGACGCACGACGCGAACGCCCCCGACGCCACGCTTCCCGCCGACGCCAGCGCCGTTGACGCCGCGGGACCGGATGCCGCGCTCCCCGACGCACACGTTCCCGATGCCAACCGGCCCGACGCCGCGACCTCCGATGCCGCCGTCACGCCCGTCGACGACGCTGGCCGTCCCGCCCTGCCCTCCTTCTGCGACACGCGCACCTGCGCCGGCACCGTCGACGTTATGCTGCAGGCCTTCTACTGGGACGTCCCCGTCAACGCGCTGAGCAAGGACGGCACGTGGTGGGACCATCTCGCCGGGGAAGCCGGTGCGCTTTCCAGCATGGGAATCACCTCACTGTGGGTGCCGCCGCCCAGCAAGGGCAACTTCGGCATCTATGACATGGGGTACGGCACCTTCGACCTGTACGACCTGGGCAACTACCAGCAGAAGGGCACCGTCGAGACGCGCTTCGGGAGTCGCCAGGAGCTCCTGGACATGGTGGCCGCGATGCATGCGCGCGGCATCGACGTCGTCGTCGACATCGTGCTGAACCACGTGTACGCGTCCGACGCGGAGCTGGCGGACAATCCCGCCGTGCGGGCCTACATCGAGAACGGCGCCACCGTGGATGGTGTGGAGTACCCGCTCTATCCCGTCAGCGACGTGGTCTGGGTGGTTCCCGATGCCGCGCCCGGCGCGTGGACGTTCCAAGTGGGTGGCTACCGTCTGCCCTGGGACTCGGCGGTGGAGGAGCGGACCTATCGCGTCGACGTGTGGGGAGGAATCACCGACGGAACCGGCGTGGCCACCTGGGCCGATGAGACGTCCAGCGACCCCGTGATGCTGGGCGGTGACACGCCGGGACTTGGATTCATCGAGACGCAGCAGGACGAGGACGCGTTCTCCGTGGAAGTGACCAGTCCGGGTCGACTGGAGGTGCGGTTGTCGTCGCGGCGTCTCGTCGGTGGCGTGGTGGAGGATGGGGATGGACAGCGTGGGTACCGCATCGTTGCGGTGAGCCACGACGGGGTGCCGGCAGACATGCAGGTGCACACGCGTACCGGCATCCGCCCCGTGGAGCACACCGGTCCTGGCGAGGCGAACTTCGAGTGGAGTCATGAACACTTCCATCCCGCCAGCGCCGAGGACCACCTGGAGTGGCCCGGCGACGAGGAAGTGCGGCCGCGCTGGCGACTGTTCGGAAATGACTTCAACACGTTCCACCCTGACGTGGGCGAGCGCTTCCGTGCGTGGGGCGCCTGGCTCACCGACGTCGTGGGATTCGATGGTTACCGCCTGGATTGGGTCCTGGGTGTTCCGCAGGACTACGTGCGTGGTTGGTTGGATGCCATGCCGGTGACGACGCGTGGGGCACCTCGCTTCGCGGTGGCGGAGTACTTCGCGCGGAAGAAGCAGCGCATTCGCGAGTGGGTGGGTGCGGTGGATGCGGCCGGAACTGGCGACAGCAACGTGGCGGTGTTCGACTTCCCGCTGAAGTTCGCGCTCTCGGACATGGCCAACCGGAACGGCGCGGATTTCGACATGGCGTCGCTGGCCTCGGCGGGAATGGTGCGGGACCCGGTGGACGCACTTCCCTCGGAGCGGGTGGTGTCCTTCGTGGAGAACCACGACACGGGCAAGGAGCGCGGCTACTGGCTCTGGCGCGACTGGCACATGGCCTACGCGTTCACGCTGTTTGCCGAGGAGCGGCCGTTCATCTACTACCCGCACCTCCACGGCGTGCAGCAGCGCGACGTCCATGACGGCAGCTACACCGTGCAGGCGCCCGCGAGTCTCGTCGACGAGCTGCAGCTGTTGATGGCGATTCGCGCGGAGCATCTCGCCGGGCCCATGGTCGTGCTCAGCGCGGAGGGGAATCCGTATCCGCCCGAGGACACGCGACACGTGTTCGTGGCTCGTCGGGAGGGGCCCGCTGCCGTGGGGAAGACCGGCGCCATCCTGGTCATCAACAACCACGACACGGAGACGCGCGGCCTCTGGGTGGACCACGCTCCGGATCCCGCGCTCACCAGCTGGAGCAATCGCGTGGTCCAGGACGTGCGTGGCGGAATCACCACGCTGCACGATGTGTATGCGGATGGCCGCGTGTACGTTTCCGCGCCGCCGCGCGGGTACGCGGTGTGGATGCCCGTCGACGAGTGGGACGAGACGGTGGTGCCGTAGCCCGCTGCTCAGGGGGCACGAGGCCGCGTGCGAAGCACGAGGATGGCCACGGCAAGCGCGTTGATGACGCCGCCAACGACGAGGAACGTCGTCAGGGGACCACCGAGCAGGCTGTCGGGGGTGCCCCAGCGGATTTCGAATGTCCGGGAAGAATGGAAGTCGGCGTACGTCGTCACCGTGAAGGCGCGTTCCCAGGTGAGGACGAAGATGAAGCTCAGGATACAGGGCCAGAGGACGGCGAGGAACGCGTACAGGGCGCGCATTCCGCGCGTGCTGACGAGCCGGCGGGCCAACAGGAAGCCCAGCACGTAGCAGGCGGCAAGACCGGAGCCGCTCGTTGCCGCGGCCCAGAGGGCGTGCGCGGGGTTGGTGACGTCGACGAAGTACATGGTCTGCCACGCGGGCCACGCGGCAAAGGCGGCCATGCACGTGGGGATGTAGATGAGGGAGGAGACGAGGAGCCCGTCGGTGAAGATGGTCTGTCGGGCATGGGGACGACGTGATGCGAGAGCCGCGGCGACCACGCCGAGGGTGAGCTCGTAGGTGAGATCGAAGAGGATCATGGCGTAGCCGGTGGAACAATCGCACACAAAGGCGCGGGGGTGCTCAAGCGGGACACCTGTTTCGAAGGACGGGAGGATTCCGCGGCGACCGCGCGTTTCTACGCACGATGACGCCAGCCACGCCGGCAAGTCCGCTTCCCGTGAGGCCACGGAGGCTGCAGCAGATTCGCGTGGCGACGCCGTGTGAGGCGGATTGGTCGCGGATGCGAGGGAACGAGCGGGTTCGCCATTGCGACCTGTGCAACCTCAACGTCTACAACCTCTCCGCCATGACGACGGAAGAAGCGGAAGCGCTGCTCCAGCGCGCGGAGGGCCGCGTGTGCGTGCGGCTGTACCGGCGCAGGGATGGAACGGTGATCACGCGGGACTGCCCGCGCGGTGTTGAGCGCGTCATGCGTCGTGTCAGGTGGTTGGCGACCGTGGTCTGGTCCGCCCTGCTTCTCGGGATGACGACGGCGGGGTTTGCGTCGTTGGTTGCGTGGATTGCGCGCGCACCTGGGGCGAGTGGGGCGGGAGGGCCCGCGGCGGGACCCGTTCAGCGGGAACTCATGGGGACGGCGCGGACGCACCATGCGGACTGGCGGGGAGCCGGTGAGCGCGCGATGGGAAGCAGGTCTACTGGGAGCCACGAGGAGGGATTCACGGTGACCATGGGTGCGCGGGTTCCGGATGAGTAGCGGGCTGGTGTGTGAGGCACCGGCATGCTCGAAACGGGGCATGCGGGTTTACATAACTCAGTCTTATCCGACGTGGCCGCATGCCGGCGCGTGGCATGCCAGTGCGTCACGTCGTCAAATCGATGCATGCCACGTGACGGACCGGCCATGTTGGATAAGATCTGATTCTGTAAACCTTTCCGACGGGCGCCAGTGGGCAAGGCCCCGGAGCGCAGCGGCCGGCCCGGCGCAAGAGGGTGAACGAGGAACTGGTCGAGTGGGTGCGGCTCCGCGCGCAGCGGCGGAGGACGCGCCGTACTGCGTCGCCACCGTCGAGAGAGTAGGCGCGGCCGACGCGCGAGCATGGAGACGCAAAGGCCGACAGTCACCCGCGAGTTCGCATGCCAAGCAGGTCCTGCAAGCGCTCGAGCGGCGTCCGAGGAAAGTACGACGTGGAGCGAAGCACCACTGCCACCCGATCGACCGCTGTGAACTCGTGTTCCACCGCGCCGTACGTTACGTCAGCCAAAGCTTGCGCAACCTTGGGAACAAGCTCTCTCGTCGCAGAGTGCGCATCGACGGGATGCACATGCTCCAAAGGTAACGCGATCATCACTCCTATCCGGACGAACTGCGGGAGCCATCCGGCCCATCCTTGTGACGACTGGACCGGCTTCGGCCGCACGATCGTGAGGAGCGCGCGTTCAACCGCTGCCGCCGCCACTTCCCCCTTGTCGTCGTGCCGGTATTGAAATGCGGAAGTGCCAAGTCGAAGTCGAAGCCGCCAGCAAAGCAGTCTCAGCCCCAAGTGGGTGTCGACGGACAGGAACTCCGTGAGCTCAGGCATGGCCGTGCCTCCCACTCTACCGCACCAGCGACGCTCCGCCGTTTCGTCTGCCCCGGTTCCCCACTCCGCTCGCCTGCGCCTTCTCGTCGCCATGCGGCGTCTCGCCGGCACGGCGTCGCTGCCCATCTGGTTCACCACCTGCGTCGCCTGCGGCCTGCTCGGGCCATGCGGTCCTCGCAGGCCTCGGCTCCTGTCGACGGAAAACCCACGCCCGCTCACCCACTCGCGCCGGGCCGGCCGCTACGGCTCCGGGGCCTCGCCCGCTGACGCCCGTCGGGAAAGTATGCTCCTCCGTGCCACGGGCCATGCATTTGACGTCGACAAAGCGGTGAGCATGGCCCGCGTCACGTCGTCGCGTGACAGAACGCGCCTTACGTAACACGGGTCCGGCACAGGCCATGCAGCCATCTCCACGTCGTCACTCATCAGCATGGCCGTACCGGCTTCCGCGTCGCGTAAGGTGCGCTCTGTCAACTTCCCGACGGGCTACCACTCAGTCGCTCCCGGCCCCTCCGCCTCTGCGGCCGGCCCGGCTCAACCGGCACCACCCAGACCTCTCCTTCACCACCTGCAGGACGCCTGCGCTACCGCAAGACAAGCACGCCATTCTCAAAGCACCGATAGCTGCACCAGCAAACGCCGCCCGCTGCCGCCCGTCCACTCCCGTCCCCTGCGCCTCCGCGGCCGGACCCGGCTCACGTGGTCCACAGGCTATACCGCCTACGACGACGTGACGCTACGAGTCCACCACTGGTGTGCATCTCTCCCCTTGATATGGAATCCAAACGTAATGTCGAGAGAACGAAACAAAAGAGGTGGGGCGATTCAACTTTGCCCATACCTGTTCATGCAAAACGAGCCCCGCGCTTGACAGCTCAATTGCATTCTCTGGGAGTAGCAGCTCTCGATAGGTCACAAAGAATTCCGATTCGATTCCTGCACGCGCATAACGATATCCGGCGTGCTTGCGAAGTTCGTCGTAGAGCCGAGCACCGAATTGAGACGCCTGTCGTGCGTCGCTTTCGGTATGGAGCCCGCTTCGCGGCAGCTGATCACTATGAAGCAACGTCCACCAGCACCCGTCCCGGTCCTTCTGAGTTCGGGCTGTGCAAACACACTCCAACCCACCATCGACGAGGATTCGCATACCTGCAAACGCTCCTGCAAGAACGTCAGCGTCAGGTCGCTCTGGGCACTCTATGGAGAGTTCGTAAATGATCGCCATTCGACGCATCCCTTACCTTACTTGTCTGCAACCTTGAGCCAAGAGAGCCGGGTGCTCGCGAGATGACCTTGGTAGTCGTCGAAGGACATCTCCCGCGATGGTCCCACAAACCCATGAACGCCGGGCTTGGTTGGATCAGGAACGTACCGGAGATCTTCGGGCAATTGATCAACGTTGATGCAAAATGCCGGCTTGTTGTTCGGCCCCCCAAGAGATCGCGGAAGGCGGCCCAACAGATTCCCGATGTAATCTGGCGCCACCGACATCCCTTCGTCGGCCGGCGCAACGGTGTCGGGTCCAAACCGGCCTGGGAACGGATGAACGTCCACATTAATCCGCGCGGCCAGCGTGCTAGAACTCGGCGGTGAAGTCTCCGGGTACCCATCGGGCGCCTCGGTCATTGCCCGATAGAGCTTCTTGGCCCCCAGCCGGCCGCACGCCGCATCGTTGTTCTTATACTTGAACGCAACGGCTACTTGGTAGGCAATCGCACCGCCGACAGCAGCCGCGCCTGCAACCAAAATCGCACCGGCGAAAGGGAGAATCGTCGGTGAGATGATGACTTTCGGCATCGCCTGAAGAGAGGTCTGAACAACCGTGGTTGTTTGCACCTCGGGCGTGGTGAGCAGGCCCGACCGGTCCACAAGGTTCACCGGGTCATTCGCACCGTAGACATACCTGTGCAACGAAGATGGCCGGTCAAGAAGCCCTGGATGGGGATCCATGCTTTGGAATCGACCCACTCCAAGTGCCACGTCTCTCGCCCTCAGATGGACCAATCCACTCTCGGAATAATGCCTCTCGCCGAGGTACTGGTAAGGCGTGGGTGTTGTTCCTTCGCGGAAAGTCGTCGCACCAAAGGCGTCATACGTCCACTCGTCCGTAATCGTGCCAACAGCGTCCATCAGAAGACGCACCGACGTTCTTCCATCGACCCCCATCAAGTGAGTAGCTCCAGCGACTTGTTGTGCCAGAACACCAACGCCGAACGTGTACCGGCGGGCAATAAGACCGCTCTCCACTTCCTCCACGACCTGGCTGTAACGGGTCGGGTTGAGCGTATCGACCAAGAACAACGTGGTTGTCGCAGCTGTGCCGTGAATGGTCTGCGCGACGCGGTTTCCATCCCCGTCATATTGGAAAGTGACACGACCACCATCCACATCAACCAGGTGACCTTCAAAGTTGTACGCATAGGTCTGACTGCCATCATCAACGGTGGCACCGTTGGTGTTGTAGACGTGGTCGGAGAGTTGATCGTTCTCGTTGTAGAAAAACGTCTGCGCCGTCACTCCTGGCAGCGTGGAGGTCCGCGTGAGCCGGTTGCCAACAGCGTCGTATGCATAGGTGACAGTTCCGTTGAGGCCGTTGGGGTCGTTGGTCACCATTTCCGACGTCAATCGATACAGCTCATCAAACGTGTACGCGACCTGGCGCCCACTGGTCTCCGCCACGCCCGTGCGGTGTCCCGTCGGCGCGATGGTGTGCGTGTACCGCGCAATCTCCATCGTCCCGCGCATGTACGAGAGGTCCGTAAGCCGGTTCTGCTCGTCGTAGACGCTCTGGGACACAACCCCGTTCGCAAGCGTCATCCCCGCCACGTTCCCGACGGGGTCATATGCGTACGTCGTCGTGCCCGTGTTCGAGTCAACCACCGCAGCAAGCTGGTTGGCGGCGTCCCACTCGTACTGCACGTCGGTGCCACCGGCGTTGCTCGACCGGATCGACCTCACGTTCCCAACATCATCGTAGGTGTACGTGAGCGTTCCTGCCGGCGTCGCCTTCGTCAGCAACCGGTCCCGGTCATCGTAGGAGTACGTCGTCGCGCCCCACGCATCCGTCATCGACTGACGCTGTCCCGTCGAGAAGTACGTGAACGACACCGTCGGCTCGTTGAGCGCCGGGTCCGGTGTCTTCGAGAGCAACCGGTTGAGCTCGTCATACGCGTACGTCGTGGTGTGCCCGCTGAAGTCCGTCCTCGACGTCATGTTGCCAACGGCGTCGTAGGACATCGTCTCAGACTGGCCCATGGGCAGCGTGCGCTTGACCCTTCGTCCCAGTTTGTCGTGCTCAAAGCGCGTGGTGTGCCCGTTGGCGTCCGTCTGGGAAACCATGTTCCCCAGCTCGTCGTAGCCGTAGCTCGTCACCTGAACCAGCGCGTCCGTCACCGACGTCAACCGACCCAGCTCGTCGTACCCATACTGCGTCGTCCTCCCCAGCTCGTCCGTCTCGCTGATGCGCCGACCCAGCGCGTCGTATCCCGTCGTGCGGTACGTCCCATTGGGCGCCGTCGTCTTCACGCGCCGGCCCACGTCGTCATACGCGAACGTCGTGGTGTGCTCGTTCGCGTCGGTCACCGACGTCAGGTTCCCGTTCTCGTCGTAATCGCTCCGCGTCGAGTGACCCAGCGCGTTCCGTACCACCGTGCGACGTCCTGCGTCGTCGTAGACAAACGTCACCGTGTTCCCGTTCTCATCCGTCTCCGCCACGACCCGTCCCGCCAGGTCATACGTCGTCATGCGGAACATCCGGTCCGGGTGGATCATCTTCGTCAGCCGACCCACCCGGTCGTACTCGTATCTCGTGACCCGCCCGCCGCGGTCCGTCGACGTCAGCCGCCGACCCTCGGCGTCGTAGGTCACCCCCTCCGTCGTCCCGTCGGGGAACTGCGTCTCCGTGAGCCGGCCGTGGTCGTCGTACACGTAGCGCGTCTCCCGCCCCAGCCCATCCGTCGTCGACGCCTGCTTGCCAATCGCGTTGTACCGCGTGCTCGTCGTCGTCCCGTCAGGGTGAACCGTCTCGACCAGCCGGTTCTCGCTGTCATACACATACCCCGTGATCAGCTTCTCCACGCCGTCGGGCGTCGTCCGTGTCGTGGTCTGGCTCGCGCGATTCCCATTGGCGTCGTAGGTGTAGCTCGTGACGTGGCCCAGGGGGTCGGTCTCCGACGACAGGTTTCCGTTCGGGTCATAGGCGTACAGCGTGATGCGTCCCAGCGCGTCCCGCATCCACCACGGTTGGCCATACGGGGTGTACTGGTAGTCGGTGGCCGCGCCGGTCGGGTCGCGGGCGGTCTCCAGGTTCCCCTTCACGTCATAGAAGTTCCGCGACACCTTCCCGCGCGCATCCGTGTGCGTGAGCACCGAGCCGAAGGTGTTGTACGTGCTCTGCGTGACGTGGCCCAGCGCGTCGGTGACGCTCGTGACGTCCCGCTCGTCGTTGTACGTGTAGAACGTGGTGTTCCCCAGCGGGTCCGTCTCCGACAGCTTGTTGTCGAAGCCGTCGTAGCTCCGCGTCGTCACCCCGCCCTCGGCATCGACGGTGCGCAGCACGTTGCCCCGCGAGTCGTATTCGTGCGTGGTCACGTTGCCGAGGCGGTCCGTCACCGTCTCCACCTGCGCGGCCAGGTCATGCACGTACGCAATCACATTGCCCGACGCGTCGGTATGGGAGAGCAGGCGCCCGTCGGCGTCGTACTCATTGCGCACCGCTCGCACGCCCCGCGGGTCGAAGATGTCCAGGAGGCCGTGCGTCGCGTTGTACGCGAACGTTGTCTCCTGGCCCTCGCGGTCGGTGACACTGGCGAGGTCGCCGCGCGCGTCGTAGCGGTACGTCAGCGACTTCCCCAGCGGGTCGTTGATGCTCGTGATGCGACCCAGCGCGTCCCGCTCGAACGAGATGCTCTGCCCGCTCGAGTGCACCATCCCGTCGTCGTTGATGTCCAACGTGTTGCCGTTGAGGTCGCGAATGGACAGGAGCTTCCCGTCGTCGTTGACCATCAGCCGGCGTCCGTCCCGCAGCTTGAGGATGTACAGCTCCGGATCCATCACATCGAGCGTATCGGCGTCGATAAGCGGGAAATCTCCGCTCGTATTCCCCGCCACCAGCACGTAGTCGTTGAGCGGCGTCAGCGTGCTCGTCGTCCCTGGCTGCGGCACAAACACCACGGTGGCTTCCTGCTGCGGGATGATGCTCTGGCACTGCGGCTCCAACCGCGGCACGAACTCGTGCACGTCCCCGTCGGGGAGCGTCACCGTCACGCGCTTCTGGCGCACCGGCCTCACGCAGTACGTGTCGAAGAACCCGTTGATGACGTCCATGCGCCAGCGGCTTCCCACAATGCCGCTCTCCTGCAGCCGCACGTTCTTGATGCCCAGCTGCCACCCCACGCCGAAGTCACCCTGCCGCTTGTCGCGCGAGTCGTAGGTGCGCGTGACCTCGATGGGGATGCCCATCACCGGAACGGAGAGGTCGGTGAAGGCGAGGGTGAAGTTGCCCACCTTCATGTTGCCATCCACCTCGACGAAGATGGCTTCTCCCTCCGTCACCTGGCCCGCCGTGTCCGTGGCCACGAGCCGCACCTGGATCAGACCATTGAGCAGCAGCGTAGGATCCAACGTTCCACCCACTGACTGCGTGGTGCCGCTGCCAAACAGGTTCCACGTCTCTGCACCGAGCTCCCGGTACTCAAGGTCCCACCGCTCCAGCGCGTCGCTTTGGATGGAGGCCGCCACCGTCGTGGGCTGCGTGATGATGGTCCCGTCCTGCAGACTCAGCGCACCCACAACCGGGGCCGGCCCACCGCCTCCGGTTCCCATGATGTTGACCTGGACGCTGTCAGACGCGGCATCCTGTCCGTCGTACGCGGCCAGCCGCAGCACGTAGGTGCCCGCAGCACGGAACTCCACGGTGGTGTCGACAGCGCCCGTGTCCGCAAAGACCACCGACCTTGGACCGCTCACCTGCGACCACTGCGCCACGAGCGCACCGCCCACGGGCCGCCCGTCATCGGCGACATATCCATCCAGCGCGACCACGTTGTCCGGCCACGTCAGCGTGACATCGTTACCCGCGCTCACCACGGGCGGATCATTTGCCGGCAACGTGTAGGTTACCACCACGCGGTCCGTCGCGAAGAGAACCCCGTCGGTGGCGACGAGCTCCAGCTCATACGTCCCACGCGCGGTCAACGTCGCGGTGGTGGTTGACGAGCGCGAATCACCGAACGTGACATCCCCTGGCGCGCTCACCACGGTCCAGATTGTCTGCAGCGCGCCCGTCGGAGGAAGTTCATCATCCGTGACGGCTCCCAGCAGCTCAACTGAATCTGCCGGCCAGACCATCGCCAAGTCCGGCCCCGCGTTGACCACGGGCGCCTGGTTCTGCGCTTCTCCCAGCTCAATGACGACGTCGTCCCTGGCGGAAAGCACGGTGTCCGTGGCGGTCAGGCGCAGCGTGTAGAGGCCGGTGGCAGTGAGCGTTACCGACGTCTGCAACGCGTTAACGTTGGAGAAGGAAACGGCGCCGGGTCCGTCCACGAGGGACCAGGTCGCGCTCACCGCGCCGCCAGGCAATCCGTCATCAACAGCGATCCCCTGCAACGCCACCGTGCGCTGCGGGAGCACCAGACTGACATTGGCTCCAGCTTCCACGCGCGGGGCGGAGTTCAGCGCCGTTGCAACGGCGTTGTTTCCGAGCGGTCCATAGGCCTGGGCTACATCGCTCCACCGAGCCTCGCCACGCGCCGTAAGCGTTGGCCCCAGCCCAGAGGCGGGCACAATCCCCGGCACCTCCAGGTCGCGTTCTCCACCAACCCCCAGCACCATGGGAGGAAGACTCCGGACGGAACCATCCGGAAGAGACACCGTCAACCGGACGTCGGAGGCCGCGCCGGTTCCCACGTTCGCAATCGTGACCTGATACCGGATGCTCTGGCTCGCCGTGACCTCCGGCGGTCCTTGGATTTGGACATCCACAATGGGGACACGGGGGACGGTGCTGGCCTCCCGCTGCAACGGTCCCAACGCCCCACCGGCCGCATCGTGCCATTGCACCACGGCGTTCATCACCACGCGCCCCGCAGCATCGAGCAGTCGTTGGCGATACGCCGCGTCGCTTTCGGAGGAGCCGCGGACTGCAACGGGCGGTAGCGGCCACGAGAACACAACGTGCTCAGACTCCCCGGCCCCAATGGAATCCACGCTGGCATGCTCAATGGTTCCATCATGCATCGTGACCTGGACGCCAACAAGGAAGGCGTTGCCATGACCGCGATTGAGCAGAAGTACGTCGAGATTCACGTCCTCTCCGGGATGGCCGCCCGGTGTTACCGCGGCCAACAGCTCCAGCACGGGGATGCCATTCAGTGACGTCGCGGCCCCCTCCACTGCGCCGTATTGCCCGTTGGCCTCGCCCGTCCACACCGCGGATGCGGTGGTCACCAGCGGCGCTTCGTTCAACGACGACAGCCGCGCCAGATAGTCTTCCTCCGACTCATTCAGGGCACGGGCGGGAGGGCTGGGCGGTCGCCATGACACGGTGCGCGTCACCGCCGCGCCTTGAGGCAAGTCGGGAAGAATGAGCAGTTCCTCGGAGCCATCCGCAAATCGGACGAGAACCCGAGGCTGAGAGGCGCCCGCGCTGCCCACGTTGGCAACGGTGACGTCGTAGAACACCGCGGCCCCAGCACCGGCGCAAGCGGGCGCATGAAGCGCCAGACTGAGCCGCGGAACACGCAACGTGGTGCTGCTCCCAGCCCCCAAGATCTCATGACTCCTGCCATCCGCGGTTCGGGCTGCAATGGAGCTCACCGTTGCCAACCGCCGCCCATCCTCGGCGGCGAGACGGGCTTCGTACGCTGCCGCCGACTCGTCGGGCCTGCGTCGCAGGGAGGGCGACGTCACCACGAAAGTCACATCCGTGGCGGCGCCCACGGGCAGTGCTCCCAGCGCTGCGGTTTGGAGCGCTGGCTCTCCCCAGGGTGCGGCGAGCGTTGCCGTGCCATCCACCACCGCCACATTCCCGGTGTTGACAACGTGCAAGGTCACGGTGAGCGGCGTCCCTGCATTCGTCGTCACATCCTGGAGTTGCGTGACGGACAGTCGCGGCGTGAGCTCGCTCGGGAGAGGCAGTCCCACTCCCTCACCAGCCATCACGACTTCAACGATGGTTCCATAACCCGGGTGTCCCGGATCCGGGCCGTACGCCGGTGCCGCATCAAGCTCCAAGACCACCACACCTGCGATGTTTCCAAACACGACGCCTGACTGCTTGTCGATGCTGGTGGCCACAAGGGCCTGCACACGCGCTGGGGCCGTCATCACGGGCGGATGGCTGTTTCCGGGCTTTGAGGTCCAACACCCCGGGTTCAGCGGGGGTGTGCTGTGCCGGTTGGATTGGACCTGGCAGAGGCGCACGTCACCATTCACCTCGGCGTAGCCTTTGAACTCTGCGTGCGCATCGTAGTCGCCTTCCTGCACCTGCTTGGCCCATTGAGCGCCCCAGAAATTGACACGGTCACCCAGGTGAAGGCCCGTGCTGTTGCCTCCCCAGATCACAAACGTGTCCCCGGTGAGAACCCGGACGGCCATGCTCGCCGACGACGTTGCGTGGCACGGGGATCCGGCGAAGTACGCATTGATGGAGGTGGCATCAGCGCCTGCCGTGACGGTCGCGGTGGCCAGACCGGTGGCGTCCGTCACCGCTTCTACGACGTCAGCACCTGCAGCGAACGTTACCGTTTCACCGGCGAGTGGCGCCCCGGTCACGCCGTCCTGCAACACCGCCGAGACGACCCCCGCCGCCCCGGCGGTGAGGTGACGCGGCCCAGTCACCAACAGGGTTGTCGGCAAAGCGTCAGGCTGCAGTACCTGGAGCAGCGACGACGGGTCGTACGCTGCGTCTCCCGCGAAGGTCACTGTCAACGCGCCGGGGTTCGGTAGAATCGCGCGCACTCGCGCGACGCCGGCGTCATCCGTCACGGCCTGCAACTCCTGTTCTTCCGCCGTGAACACCAGCGTCCTCCCCGCCAGCGGCTCACCTTGCTGTCCCACAAGCTGTGCCGTCAGCTCCGCAACCTCGTCGCATGCTGCCGTCGTGGAGCCCACGTAGCGAATCGCGCTTCCGTGACCGGGTTGGGTGTTCGCGGGGCAGGCCTGCGGTGCGGTCCACACCACGGTGACGACGTCCTGGAGTGTATCCGCCACCACCGTCACGTCATCCGTTCCTTCGCGCTCACCGGCGTAACAAAACGTGGCAACACCCGTTTCATCCGTGGTGATCATTTCTTGGGCGGCGTGCGTGGGAGAGACGTTGAACGCGACCGCGACGCCGCCCACCGGGTCACCATTGTTGTCCGTGACGGTCGCCACGACGCAGTGTTCAGCCCCAACGATCCTGCCTGCCAGCCGCGGCTCGACATGAAGGTCCTGGACTTGCGCCCCTTCAACCAGCACGCGAATGAGAAACGCATCACGCCCTCCCCGCCTTGGCACCACGGGTTGGGTCACAGGGAAGTCAGACGACGTGGTGATGCCACTGACATAGACATCGCCGAATGGCCCCAGGGCCACACCGTAGGCGTAATCGGCGCTCGAACCACCAAGGAAGGTCGAATAGATCAGGCTTGCGCTCGTCGTATCCACCACCGCAAGGAAGCCATCTCCCCAGAACAGGCGATCATCGACCGGGCCACCAAACACGGGCTGATAGCCGTCAACAATCGGAAAGGAAGGTCCCCCGACGCTTCCGATGGCATAAGCCACACCGTCCCCGGTCACGGCGAGATCCCACGCACTGTCATCCTTCTCGGAGCCCAGGTACGTCGAGAACATCAACGCGGTTCCGTTCGCGTCGACCTTCGTGAGAAATGCGTCTCCCCGGTAGTAATCGTGCGTTGTCGTCCCACCGAGGTGGTCCTGCACGGGGCTCACCAGCGGGAAATCCGCTGAGGTGGTCCAGCCCGCAACATACGCGTTGCCCTGCGCGTCCAGCTCCACCGCGCGAGCGCCATCCAGCCCACTGCCACCAAGGTACGTGGCGAAGTGCACCGCATCACCCGCGGCGTTGATCTTGGCTACGAACGCATCTGCGGAGCCGCCAAGCTGCCCGTCCAGCGCGTTGACGGGCGGAAGGTTCGAGGCCACATGGCCAGCAACCCAGATGTTGCCGAAGACATCCAGCGCCAACCCGTAGATGTCAGCCCCCCTCGCGTAATACGTCGAGAAATCCAGGCTGCGTCCATCCGCCGTCATTCGCGCCACCCAGCCATCGAATCCGCCGGTGTAGCCGAACATGGGCCTTTTCAGGGGAAAGTTGCCGGACGTGACGTGGCCAACAAGGTGGATCTCACCTGCAGGCCCCAGAGCAATGGCGTGAACAGCATCGTCGCCATCCCCACCAAAGTACGTGGACATTTCCAGATTGGTGCCCGTGGAGTCGAGCCTGACAATCATTCCATCATAGGGCCCGCCGCCGTAACTCGACTGGAACGCGTTGACGACGGGGAAATCGTGGGACCTGGTCGAGCCAATCGTATAGAGCTGACCGCTGGAGGTCACCAGCGCCCGCTCGAACGCGTCATAGCCCCCGCCACCGAGGAACGTGGAGTACTCAATGGAGTCTCCCGTTGGGCTGAGCTTGGTGACAAATCCGTCGAGGTCCCCGCGGATCTGGGCTTGCAGAGGGTTGCGCACAGGAAAGTTCCAGGACCAGGTATCCCCCACAACGTACGCAGAGCCATCCGAGCCCACCGCGACACCCAGTCCGCGCTCGTCGCCGTCGCCTCCCAACCACGTTGAATACAGGAGAACCGGATCAATGATGAGCGTCCGCGCTCGATCATACTTTCCCAGGACGAAGCGGGCCTGTGTGCGCGAGATGACCTCGAAGCTGGCCTTGACCTCCTCGTTCCCAGATGGCCCCTTCTGATAGGCCTGGGGCGGCAAGAGGGTCACCGCGCCCGCCGGGGTGTGGATCAGCAACGAGCCCATGGGATCAAGCTCCAAGCGGTCGGCGCCCCGGAACTCCATCGCGATGGCGCGCGGGGATGCACCTGGCTTGACCTCGAAATCGAACTCCAGCTCACCCGCGCTTCCGTACGAAACGAGGTCCACCCCCCGGTACAGTCCTTCGTGCCTCACGCGGCCATGGGTCGTCAGGCCGCGTATCCATCGCGTTGAATCGTCACCTCTGAGATAATTCACCTTTGTCGTGCGCGGATCCTCGGCGCGGAGACGAGGCCGGGACGCGGCCCCGGGAAAGCGGATCTGGATGATGGACGTCTCCGCCTGTTCCTCGACATCTCCAGCCAGACACGGACGTTCAGGATCGATGTGCAACGCCGACGGGGCGCCCTGCGGCTTTCTGAGTGCCAGCACCATGCCTTCGGGAACCAGCCACAGCGCATAGCCTCGCCCGTGGGTCATGAACGCATCCGGCTGCGTGGGCGGTTTGTGAAACACCGCGATGGGGTGGCCTGGGACGCCACGCTGGGCGCTCCGCGCGCCCGCATGTACGCTTTCCGAGGCCAACATCGCCGTAAGGAAAACTGCGTGCACAACCGTGATCTTCTGCTGCAACGTGCGCATATGTCCCCGCTTCCCGAAACCTAAGCGAAGTCTTGAGCACACCCTTTTAGGCCACGTTGACGCCAAAGGGCCACTACCGTTTGGGCTCATCTGCAGGAAAGTAGGATGCGCACGCACCCGGAACGACATCACGACGAACCTCATCTGAGAGTCGGCGCAGGGTTCGTTGCGTCGGCGCGCACGCAGCCGCCATGGCCACGGACGACCTCACCATCACGCAACAGCCCCAACCCAGCGGGACACGAAGGCAGCATCTGAGCGGCCCAGTCGGTAAGACACATAAGCGCGTGGCCCGAATTTTCGTCGTCACGCCTTCCCGCACACCATGCAACCGCCGCTTACGCGGCCTCACCTTCCCGCGTGCCATGATCCGCACCGCCAGGCGTTGCCTTCTCACCTTTATGCTCGTCGGCGCCACCGTCGGGGTCGCGGGCGAAGCGCCCCTGGTCATCGACGGCATCCTCAGCGCGCCCGACGGCGTGCAACTGTTCCACCGCTCCTGGAACCCCTTCAACGACCCCAAGGGCGCCGTGCTCATCCTCCACGGTCTGCTCGACCATAGCGGCCGCTACGAAACGCTCGCGAACAAGCTCGTCGACGAGGGCTTCGCGGTCCACGCCTATGATCTGCGCGGCCACGGCCGCTCAGGCGGCGGTCGCGCCTACGCGGACTCCTTCGACGACTACCTGGACGACATGGACGTGGCGGTCCGCAGCATCCGCCAGCGCATCAGCGACGGCCCGCTCTTCGTGATCGGCCAGGGGCTCGGCGGCACCATCGCCACGCTCTACACCATCGAGCGCAAACCCACCCTCGACGGCCTGGTGCTCAGCGGCGCGATGCTGACACCCAACCCCAACCATCCCGAAGCGCGGCTACGCACCATCGAAGTGCTGGGCCAGGCGCTGCCCTGGATGCCATTCCTGGAGCTGGACCCGCGTGACGCCTCCCGCGATCCCTCCGTGGTGAGCTCCCTCCGTTCCGACCCATGGGTCCAACGCCAGAGCGTCCCCGCCCGCACGGTCTCCGAGATGCTCTGGGCGGTGGAGCGCATCCAGGCGCGGATGAGCACCCTGGAGCTCCCGCTGCTCATCATGCACGGTGGCGCGGACCGCATGACGAACCCGGAGGGAAGCCGGATGCTCCATCAGCGCGCGCGGTCACAGGACAAGACCCTCAAGCTCATCCCCGAGGCCCGCCACCAGCTCTTCCACGAGGAGAAGCGCGAATCACTCCGCTCCACCGTCGTCGACTGGCTCGTGGAACGTCGTCCTTCCGGCGTTCCCGTGGACCTCTTCCGTACGCCCGTGAGCCGATAGGCACGCTTCACTTCGCCCGTGATCGCGCCCGCTCCCTAAGCTGCTCCACGAACAGATAGAACGTTGGCAACGCCAGCAGTGTGAACAACGTGGACGTGCACAGTCCACCCATCATCGCAATCGCCAGCGGTCGCTCGATCTCCGACCCCTGCCCGCGCAGCACCACCAGCGGCATGAGACCCAGGATGGCCGTTCCCGCCGTCATCAGCTTGGGTCGCACGCGTCCCACCGCGGCCTCCTCCAGCGCCTCCGCGAAGGGACGTCCCTGCGCCACGAGCGCTCGCGTCTGCGTCACCAGCACCAGCCCATTCTGAACCGCAATGCCGAACAGCCCGATGACGCCCACCGCACTGGACACATTCCACGTCTCCCCAGCGAGGTAGATGGCCACCACCGCGCCCACGAGCGCGTCGGGCAGCGTGGCGAGGATGACAAGCGTCTCCGCGAGGGAGCCCAGCGCCAGGTACAGCAACAGGAACACCAGGAACAACGAGATGGCCATGGCCACCAGCAGGGAGCGCTGCGCCCGCGCCTGGCTCTCCACCTTCCCCGCGATGGAGAAGAAGTACCCCTTGGGCAGCTTGAGCTCGGAGAGCGCCGCGCGCACGTCCTGCACGGCGCTGCCCAGGTCCCGGCCCACCACCGCCGCATCCACGGCCATCCTGCGCGTGCCCGCTTCTCGTCGGATGACGCCCGGCCCGAATGTCTCCTCGATGCGCGCCACCTGGGAGAGCGGCACGCGCATGCCCGCGGGCGTATCCAGCGGCAGCGCCCGGATCGCCAGCACGTCGTGACGACGTTCCTCGGAGAGCCGCGCCACCACGCGGTGCTGTCGGCCGTCCCGCCAAACGTGTCCCATGGTGACTCCAGCGAGCCCCGCGCCCACGGTGCGCGAGAGCTGCTTGCCTGTGAGTCCCACGCGCATGGCCGCTTCGCGATCCAGGGTGATGCGCACCTGCGGAAAACCGGTGAGCGGCTCGGCGTTGACGTCGGTGAGTCCGGGAATGCGCTCCAGCCTCTCCCGCACCTGGCCCGCGAGCAGCCCCAGCGTGTCCAGGTTGTTCCCGAACACACGCACGGAGATGTCGGCCGGCGTCCCGCCCAATCCCTCGTCGACGCGCATGCCCAGCGGCGTGGTGAAGAGCGCGCCGATGCCGGGCGCCCGCTCGAACTCCTCGCGCATGGCGGCGGTGAGCGCGTGATGGTCGCGCGTACGGTCTTCCCGGAGGATGACCAGCACGTCGGAGATGGTGTGCGGCATGGGATCCTCGGTCCGCTCGGAGCGCCCGGTACGACGCACCACGTCGACGACTTCGGGGAACTTCCGCAGCGCGTCCTCGGCGCGGTGGTTGCGCGCGTCCACCTCCTCCAGGCTGGCGTCGGCGGCCACCACGGTCTGGATGAGCAGCGCCCCCTCGTCGATCTCCGGCATGAACTCCGTGCCGATGCGCGTGGCGAGCCCCAGCAGCGGAAGGGTGACCAACAAGGTGGCCAGCCGCACCTTGCCGGCGTGCCGCATGCACCACCCCAGCAGGGGCACATAGACCCGCTTCACCATCCGGACGATGACGACGTCACCCTGCCCGCGCACCCCGCCCATCCAGCGTCCCCCCACGGCGGGAATCAGCGTCAAGGACAGCAGCAGCGACGCGCCCATGCACGCCGCCACCGCCACGGCAAGCGGTCGGAACATGCGTCCTTCCAGCCCCTCCATCGCCAGCAGCGGGATGAACACCGCCACCACGATGGCCGTGGCAAACACGATGGGCGGTCCCACCTCGAGCGCCGCGCGCAGTTCACTGGTCCGGCCCGTGGTCTCCTTGCGCTGCAGGTGGTGGACGACGTTCTCCACCATGATGATGGCCGCGTCGACGAGGAGCCCCACCGCGATGGCCAACCCGCCAAGCGTCATGGTGTTGATGCCCACGCCCAACGTCTTGAGCACAGTGCCCGCCACCAGCACGCTCATGGGCAGCACCACGGTGACCAGCAGCGCCGCGCGCACGTGCCCCAGCATCAGCAACAAGACCAACACGACAAGGAACGCCCCAAGCGCAATGGACTTGCCCACGCCGCGCAACGCTCCGTCGACGAGCGCGGACTGGTCATAGGCCACGTGGATCTCCACGCCTGGCGGCAGCCCCTGGCGCAGCTCGGAGAGCGCCTCGCGGATTCCCGCCGCCACCGTCATGGTGTCCGCGCCAAACTGCTTGGAGATCCGGCAGGAGACCACCTCGCCATGGAGACGATGCGCCATGCCCCGACGGACCGCGCCGCCCTCGCGCACCTCGGCCACGTCGGAGAGGAGGATGGGCACCCCGCCCCGGCTGCTCACCACCGCGCGCTGCAGGTCCGCCACGCCTTCCGGTCGCGCCACGGCGCGCACGGTCCATTCCATGGAGCCCTGGGCAATGATCCCTCCCGCGGTGTTGTCGCCCGCGGCCTCCACGGCATCGAGCACGTCGTCGAGCGTGACACCCCGCGCGGTCATCCGGTCGGGGTCCATCAGCACCTGGACCTCGCGCAGGTGACCGCCCAGCCGTTCCACCGCCGCCACACCGGGCACCGCGGCCAATCTCCGACTCACCTCGAACTCCGCGACATCCCGCAGCGTCATCAGGTCCGCGGTGCCTTCCAGCGTGATCTCGAAGATCTCGTTGAGCCGGCCCGTGAGCGAGGAGACCAGCGGCGGCTCGGTTCCCGGCGGCAGGGTTCCACCGGCCTGGGCCACGCGCTCCGCCACCATCTGCCGCGCGAACTTGTAGTCCACGTCGGACTCGAACTCGACGGTGACCACCGCCACGCCCAGCTGCGCCTGCGAGCGGAGTCGCCGCACCTGCGGCAGACCGCTTAGTGCCACTTCGAGCGGGATCACGATGGACGCCTCAAGCTCCTCGGGCGCCATGGCGGAGTTCTGCGCAATGACATTGAAGATGGGTGCGGACAGGTCGGGGAAGACGTCGGCGGGCAGGTCGCGGTAGCTGGCGCCGCCCACCGCCACGAGGAGCACGGTGGCCAGCACCACCGGGAGGGGATGCGCATGACTGGCGCGGATGAGGCGGCGGATCATGGGTCTCCCTCAGTGATGGTGATGCTCGCCGCCCAGGTGCTCACGACGTGACTCGGCGCGGATCACGAAGCTGCCTTCCACCACCACCTCTTCTCCCGGCGTGAGTCCCTGCAGGATCTCCACCTCGCCTCCCAGGTCGCGGCCGCGGGCCACTTCCCGTCGTTCAAAGCTGCCGCGGCCACGCGGGAGGAAGACGCACCACGCGTCGTCCACGCGTTGCAGCGCGCTGGTGGGCACGGTCACCACCTCGTGCTGGTCGCCGCCTCCGACGGTGAAGACCACGCTGGCGCTCATGCCGGGCTTCAGCAATCCGCGGGAATTGTCGACGACCACCCGCACCGGCGCGGTGCGCAGCGCTCCGTCCACCGCGGCCCCCACGAAGTCGACCTTCGCGGTGATTCGTTCTCCCGGCCACGCGGGCAACGTGATGGCCACCGGCGTTCCCTTGCGCACCCGTACCGCGTCGCGCTCGAACACGTTCGCCACCAGCCACAACGTGTCCAGGTCCGCGATGCGAAACAGGACTTCGTCGGGATGCGCCATCTGTCCCAACACCGCGGGCCGCTCCACCACCACACCGGAGATCGGCGCGCTGAGCACGAAGCGACCCACGTCACCATCCGAGGGAATCCCGGTTCCCAGCCCCAGCGCCGCCAGGCTCGCGGTGGCCGCCTCCGCATTGACACGCGCCGCATCCAACGCCGCCCGGGCCTCCACCACCTGACGCTGCGGAGAGAGTCCCTGCCCCACCAGCTCCTCCTCCCGCGCCAGCACCTTCTCCGCCGCGCGCACCCGCGCTTGCGCCGTGACCACCTCCGCGCGCGCCCGGCCCAGCTCCGCGCTCGACGCCACCGCCAACGCCGCGCCGCGCGTCACCTTGTCGCCCGGCCGCGCCACCAGCTTGAGGATCCGCGCGGGCAGCGGGGCACCGACCACGGCGTGGTGATCGTCGCTGACGCGCAGCTCCCCCAGCGCGGTGGCAATCTCGCCGCCGGGACGGACCTCGGCGCGCGCGGTGGAGATGCGCAGATCACGCAGCGCGTCCGCGGAGAGCGTCACCACCTGGGCGCCCTCGCGCGGCTCCTCGCCATGCGCGTGGTGCTCTTCCGCGTCGTGGTGGTCATCACCCTCGTCGTGGGCGTGGGATTCCGCTGGTTTCTCGTCGTGGGCGTGCTCTTCGTGCGCTTCCCGGGCAGGTCGACGGTCGCACGCCAGGCCCAACACCAGCAGCAAGAGGACGCGCTTCATGGCAGTGCTCCCATCGCAGCGTCGAGCCAGAGCCGCGCCAACGTCTCCTGGAGCTGGAGGTCGAGCAGCTCACGCTCCGCCTGGAGAAGGTGGCCCAGGACGTTGAGCAGCGTGTTGAGGTCGGTCTGACGCGATCGATAGGCGGTTTCCACGTCGGAGAGCAGCACCTCCAGGGGCTGTTGCCCACGCTCTTCCAACTGCTGGCGCAGGCCCGCCAGGCGCGTGACCAGGGCATGCGCGGTCCGCACCTCCGCGCGCGCCGCCTCCCGACGTTGGTCCTCCTCGACGAGCATTCCGCGGGCCCGCGCCCGTGCGCGCGCCTCGTCGCCCTGACCGTGCTCGAAGAGCGGCAGCGGCACCTCCACCACCGCCATCACGGCATGCTCCTGGTGCCAATACTGGTAGTAGCCCTTCAGGCGTGGCGTCGGAAAAGCGCGGCCGGCGGCTTCATTGGCTTCCGCCAGCGCCACCTTTCGCTCGGCGGTGGCCACGCGGACATCCGCGCGCGCCACGGCGCGGTCGGTGGCCTGCTGCAGCATGGGGAGCGGCTCACGGCGACGCAGGGTGCCCTCCACACCGTCCATCTCGTCCAGGGAGACACCCAGCAACGTCGCCAGCTCCGCCAGCGCGTGCTGGTACGCGGCCTCCGCGGCATAGCGGTCCCGACTGGCGGAAGCGGACTCCATCTCCGTCAGTCGCGCCTCCAGCTCGGCGAGCTCGCCCGCGCGGAAACGCGCCATGGCCAGCTCCCGCGTCCGCTCCGCGAGCTGTTCCACGCGCTTCTGCAGCTCCACCACCTGCTGCGCGTGCACCGCGCGGTAGAAGGCCATCCCCGCCACCAGCAACGCCTCGCGCACCGTCTCGTCGCGGGCCTCCGCGCTGGCCAGGATGCGCGCGTCCGCCGCCGCCACCCGGCGCCACCGCTGCGCGGCAATCTCCACCGGGACGGAGACCTGCAACCACGCCGTGGGACCGTGTCGCGTGTCGCGCCAGGCGGTGCCCTGGTTCTCCGCCATCCAACCCGCGCCGCCCTCGACGCTGGGATTCTCTCCGAAGAGCGGCGTGGCCCCCACGCGTGCCGCGCGTTCGGATTGCAGCGCGGTCTCCGCGGCCAGGACCTCCGGCGCCCGTCGGCGAACCCGCGCCACCACGTCCGAGAACGTGAGGTTGGCCGCGGCCACGACGGGAATGGGAGCCATCAACAGGATCAATGCAACGGCGCGCAATCGAGCACGCATGGGTGCTTCTCCGGAAACCGGGACGGACGCGCGGCCACCGAGAGCATCGGCGGGCGCGCAGGCTTCATCACCACGACGGGGAACAGCTCACCCGTGGCGAGGAGGATGAAAGATTCCCGGCAAATCCGGCTCGGCCACCAGGCGCGCCGCGGACTCCGGAATCCCGCCGTTCCGCCACGTCACCGGCGGTTCCAACGTCAGGGTCCGCGGGGCCGCGGCGCGGGGAGCGTGCGGAGCGCACAGGCAGGACGGACAGAAGGGCGGACAGGGAACACCGCTCTCGTCGTCGGGGCAATCACTGCCGCAAGGGTCCTCCGCGGCAACGGCAACCATGGGCTGGGGAAGCACGCCAATGAGCGCCAGCGCCAAACACAGCTTCCGCAGCAGTCCCAGCATGCCCCGTTCCCATAACGCAGCAGCCCTCCCCCTGCAATTTTCGTCGCCACGGACCCACGCGTGCTAGGTGCCGGGGCATGAGCACGTCGTGGCCGTCGGATCTCGTGGTGGTGGGACTGGGGCAGCTGGGGCAGCTCTACGCCGGCGGTGCGTTGAAGCTGGGCATCCGCGTGACCCCGGTGGTGCGCACCACACCGCGTCCGCTGGCGCTCTCCGCGCTGCCCGGACACACGCCCATCCTCGTCGCGGTGGGAGAGGACGCGCTGGGCGGCGTGCTCGAGGAGATCCCCGCCGCCCGTCGTGACCACGTGGTGCTGCTGCAGAACGAGCTGTTCCCTTCCGTGTGGCGCGCGCACGGCGTGCGGAGTCCCACCGTCCTCATCCCATGGCTGAGCCGCAAGAAGGGCCGTCCCCTTGAGGTGGCCCGCCCGACGCTGGCGTACGGTCCCCACGCCGGGCTGTTCGCCGCGGTCCACGGCGCGCTGGACCTTCCCTGCGAGGTCACGACGGAAACCGCGCGCATGGAGGACGGGCTGGTGGCGAAGTACACGTTCATCATCACCATCAACGCGCTGGGCGTGCAGGAGGACCTCACCCTGGGCGCGTGGCTGCGGAAGGACCCCGCCCGCGTCGACGTGCTCGCCGCGGAAGCGCACGCGCTGGGCCAGGCACAACTGGGCCGTCCCGTGCCGCGTGACGACGTGCTGCGCCAGGCGCGCGAGGCCATGGCGGCCCTCCCCGACTACCCCGCCCGCGGACGCACCGCTCGCGCGCGCATCGAGCGGGCCGTCGCCGTCGCGCAGCAGCGCGGTGTCCACGTGACCGAGCTCCACGCCCTCGTCGGGGCCTGACCGCACGACGCCGGCCAACGCTCGGTGGGGTGTGCCGGGGGTCACTCCTGAACAGATGTTTCACGCGGATTTCACGTTCGGACGTGACGGCCGTTCCGTCCGCACCGGGCGGTTTGCGCTAGCGTTCGGCGCGTTGTTCGGTCGCGTTCAATCTTTCTTCGGGGAACCATCATGCCCAACCGTGCTGCACACGCTTCGTCGTGGCTGGCCGCTTTCCTGTTCGTCGTCGCCTGCTCGCCCACCGGGACGCCCACGTCGACACGGGCCACCATTTCCGGGCGCGTGGTGCTGCAGTCGCTGGCGGGTGCCAATGACATGAGCCGCGTGCGCGTGGACATCGGGCGCGGTGAAGGCGGGGTGGCTCCCGACGAGGGCGGCAACTTCGTCTTCGAGGACATCGAGGCGGACGTCTACACGCTGAGCGTGACCTTCGTGGGCGGGTTGACGTTGAACTCGTCGGGCTCGGCGTACCAGCGGTTCGAGCAGCGGGTGGTGGCCAGGTCCGGCGGCTCGGTGAGCCTGGGTGACATTGTCCTGCAGCTGGCCACCGGCACGGTGGATGGCGAGGTCACGGTGCCCGAGGGTGACGACGGTGACGTGGAAGGCGCGGACGTCACGCTGGAGCTCTCCGACGGGCGACGCCTGACGGCCACGGTGACCGGCGGGACCTTCTCCGTGCCGGATGTCCCGGTGGGCTACCACCGCCTCACGGTGAGCAAGACCGGCCTGGCAGTCCCGGCGGGCGGCGTGGCGGCGGGCAACGAGATCTGCGGCGCCGCGGTGACGGTCCCCGAGGGGGAGGCGCAGGTGCACGTGCCGCGCGTCTCGTTGGTGAGCACGCGGATGCGCGTGGAGCCCGGCGACGCGCAGATCACCGAGCCGGCGGTGACGCGTCCCGAGGGCACCACCTGGTATCTCACCGGCTCCGCCATCAGCATCTACGTCACCGCGCCCTTCGCGGCGCAGGGTCGCATCTGGCTGGGGGAGACGGACCCGCCGTCCTACGCGCCCTTCGCCGGCGTGCAGAACTTCGACAACGTCCCCACCGGCCGCACGCGCGCCCGCATCCAGCTCCGCGACCCGTGCAACTACGAGACCCCGGAGACGCCGCTGTGGCTCATCCGCGACGTGACTCCGCCGGTGATCGACCTGGCCCTGCTGGGCGGCGGCGCGCCCTTCCTGCGCTCCACCACGGCGGACCTGCTGGTGAGCGCCTCCGACGAGCTCTCCGACCTCCTCGAGATGCGCGAGGTCCACTGCAACATGGTGGACAACGAGCCTTCCTGCGACATCAACGACGCGGCGTGGACGCCCTACGACCACCAGCAGTCGCTCACGTTTGACGACGTCAACGCCACCAAGGTGGTGCTGCTGCAGCTGCGCGACCGCGCGGGCAACGAGACCGAGGTGGTCACCCTCACCGCCGAGTACGACACGCAGCCTCCCGCCAATCCCTCCGTCACGCTGGCCGGGGGGCTCGACGTCATCCGCGCCACCACGCAACCTGTGGACCTCTCCGCGGAAGGCGCCACGGAGATGCAGGTGGGCCTGGACAGCACCCTCGGCACCGCGGCGTGGCAGCCCTACAACCCCACCTGGTCGGTGACGTTCCCGTCGGGAGATGGTCCCAAGACGGTCTACGCGCGCTTCCGTGACGCCGCGGGCAATGCCACGGACATCGTGCAGGACGGCGCCACCCTCGACACCACGGGCGTCGTGGCCGGCGTGGTCTCCCTGGAAGACGGTTCCTCCCCGTCGGTGGCGGAGGCCAACGTGCTGGGCAGCCAGCTCACGGCCAGCGTCGGTGCCGACGGCTTCTACCGCATCACCGGTGTTCCCTCCGGCAATCACGTCGTGGAGATCCGGCTTGGCAGCGGCGCGAACAACAACTTCCGCCCGGTGCAGCTCCCGGTGAGCATGACCGCCGGCGCCACCGTGACGCTCCCCAACGTGACGCTGCAGCGTCGTCGCGGCGACCTGACGGGCCCGGCCACCTTGGAAGGCAGCGCGGATGCGGGCGGAATCCTGGTGGAGCTGCTCGGCACCTCCGCGGCCGCCGTCACCGGCGCCAGCGGCGACTACGCGCTGCGCAGCATTCCCACCGGCAGCTACCAGCTCCGCCTCTCGCGCGCGGGCTACGACACGGTGACCACCGCCTCCGTCGACGTGCTGGACAACACGGTGGTCTCCGCCCCCACCACGCAGCTCCCGCTGTTGCGCGGTGATCTCCAGGGCGTGGTGGTGCTGGAGGACGAGGAGAGCCCCACGCTGGCGCAGGTGGTGCTGCTGGGCACGCAGTACCAGACCACGCCCGACGACAACGGCAACTGGTCGCTGACCGGCATTCCCGCGGGAACCTACACGCTGCAGGCCCGCGTCACCGGTTCCCTCGACGTGCGTTACTACGCGGAGCTCGCCGTGGTGCGCGTGGATGCGAACAGCGTGACGACGGTGCCGGCGGTGACCCTGTTGGTGGCCCGCGGCGCGGTGCGCGGCACCTACGCGCTGGAGGGCATGAGCGACGCGTCGGGAATCCTGGTGAGCGTCGAGGAGACCGGCCAGGTGGCGCTCACCGGCGCCAACGGCAGCTTCCGAATCGAAGACGTGCCCGGCGGCACCTACACGCTCCGCGCCAGCCGTGCCCCGGATTTCACGTCGGTGACCGAGGTCATCACGGTGACGGGCGACATCACCACCGTGGCCAGCACGCAGACGCTGGAGGTGGTGGACAGCGGCGTGGTGCGGGGTCGCGCGCTGCTGGAAGGAGCGGTGGACCACGCGTTGACGTCGGTGACCTTGACCGGTGTCGACGTGCGCAACCTCCCCGTCAGTCTCACCACCACCACCGGCACCGACGGCAGCTTCGAGCTGAGTGGCCTGGTGGCGGGCAACTACGAGCTGTCCTTCAGCCACACCGGCTTTGACGCCCTGGCCAGCACCAGCGCGCGCGTGAACACCGGCGCCATCACCGCGCTCTCGCCGGTCACGCTGCGTGTCTCCCGCGGCACCGTCGAGGGCGTGGTCACCGCCACCGGCACGCCGTCGGCCGCGGGCACGCTGGTGACACTCAGCGGCGCGGAGTCCTCCTCCACCTTCACCGACGACACCGGCGCGTGGCGCCTCCAGAACGTGCGCGCGGCCACCGGCTACGTCGTCACCGCGCAGCGCGAGGGTTACGCCTCCACCTCGTCCGCGCCCTTCAACGTGGTAGCCAACGCCGTCACCACCGCGCCGGCGCTCACCATTGCGCCCAGCACCACCGCCGCCATCAACGGCGTGGCCACGCTGGAAGGCGCCACCGACCACAGCGGCATCACCATCACGCTGTCCGGCAACGACCTCAACGGCGCGCCGGTCAACGCGTCCGCCGTCACCGGCGTCGACGGCTCCTATGGCTTCAACGCGCTCAAGCAGGGCACCTACAACCTCCGCTACGACAGGACCGGCTACCAGCTGGCCAACACGCTTGGCCTTCCCGTAACGGCGGGCGCGACCGTGACGGTCCCCGACGTGGCTTTGGCGCTGGCCCGCGGTGACCTCACCGGACAGGTGCTCTTGCAGGGCATGACCGATCATTCCGGCGTCCAGGTGGCGCTGGCCGGGAGCCTCTCCACGTTCACCGACAGCGCGGGCAACTTCAGCCTCCGCGGCGTGCCGGTGAGCAGCTACACGCTCACCGCCAGCAAGGGCGCGGATTGGCAGTCGCAGAGCACCAGCGTCACGGTCAGTCGCGACACCGCCACGTCGACGGGAACCCTCACGCTCCCGGTGGTGGCCACGTCCACCGTCACCGGCTCCGCCACGTTGGAAGGCGCCTCCGATCACGCCGGCACCGTGGTGACGCTGCTGGGCTCCGACTTCCGCGGCGTGGCGGTGAGCCGCTCCACCACGACGGGAACCACCGGTGACTACAG
Source organism: Myxococcota bacterium (assembly GCA_040752415.1). GTDB lineage: Bacteria > Myxococcota > JACRCW01 > JACRCW01 > JACRCW01 > JBFMGU01. Next base: position 8,484 of record JBFMGU010000017.1, on the reverse strand, counting down.
TTTCACGGGGCTGGCGTCCGGCGACTACCAGCTGTCCTTCAGCAACACCGGGTTCCTTCCTCCGTCGGGGCAGGCCGTCCGCGTGCTGGCCGCCGCCACCATCACCGCCCTGCCCGTGCAGCTCACGGTGGCGCGCGGCCACGTCGAGGGCGTGGTGACCGCCTCCGGCGCCACGGACTCGTCGGGCACCATTGTCACCGTCACGGGACCGGACTCCGCCTCCGCCATCACCGACCCCTCCGGCGCGTGGCGCATCTTCAACCTGCGCGCGGGCAGCGGATACACCGTCACCACGCTGCGTCGCGGCTACACCGGCGTCACGTCGGGTGCGTTCGTGATCGACGCCAACGCCACCGTCACCGCGCCGTCGCTCACCATCACCGCCGCCACCGGCGCGTCCATCGTTGGTGTGGCGCAGGCGGAGGACGGCAACCACGCGGGCATCCAGGTGACGCTGACCGGCACCGATCTCAATGGCACCTCCGTCGTCGACAGCACGGTCACCAGCGCCACCGGGGACTACCAGTTCAACAACCTGCGCGAAGGCGTGTACTCCGTGGAGCACAACCGGAACGCGCACGTGGGCACGGCCATCCGCGGCTTCACGGTGGCGGCCAACGCGTCGGTCACCTTGCAGACGGTGGTGCTCGCCCTGGCGCGCGGTCGGGCCTCCGGCCAGGTGGTGCTGCAGGGCGCTTCCGATCACTCCGGCGCGCTGGTGTCCGTGGGCGGCCAGAGCGCCGTCACCGACGGGACCGGCGCGTTCACGCTGCTGGCCATCCCCGAGGGGAACCACACGCTCACCGTGAGCAAGGCGCCGGACTGGGTGGCGGACACGCGCGCCATCACCATCACCCGTGACAGCACCACCGCGACGGGGACCATCACGCTGGCTCCGCTCAGCAACGCCACCGTCACCGGCGTGGCCAACCTGGAGGGCGCCACCGACCACGCGGGCACCGCCGTCACGCTCAGCGGCGTGGACTTCCGCGGCGTGGTGATCACCGGCGTCACCGCCACCACCGCCACCGACGGCTCCTTCAGCTTCACCGCGCTGCGCGCCGGCGACTACCAGCTGGCCTTCTCCGCCACCGGCTACGACGCGGTGGCCGGCGTCCCCGTGCACGTCAGCAGCAGCAGCACCATCACCGCGCCGCCGGTGGGCCTGGCCATCTCCCGCGGAGAGGCGGGTGGTGTGGTCAACGCCACCGGGGCCGCCGACCTCTCCGGCACCGTGGTCAACGTCGACGGACCGGAGCGCGCGTCCACGCTCACCGACGCCACCGGGGCCTGGCGCATCCCCGGCCTGCGGGTGGGCACGGGCTACAGCGTGACGGCGCAGCGCCGCGGCTACACCCCGGTCACCAGCGCGTTCTCCGTCGTGGCCAACACCGCCACCACCGTGGGGCCCATCACCATCTCCCCCAGCACCAACGCGTCACTGCTCGGCACCATCGCCGCCGAGACCGGGGACGGCTCCGGCGTGACCATCACGCTGAGCGGCAATGACCTCAACGGTTCCCCGGTCAGCGACAGCTTCACCACCGCCGCCGGCGGCGCGTTCGCGTTCAGCAGCCTCAAGGAAGGCACCTACAACCTGGAGTACACCGGCACCGGCCTGCAGGGAGCGTCGTCGCGCGGCGTCTTCGTGGCCGCCGACACCACGCTGGACCTGGGCGTCATCCCCGTCTCGCGCGTGTTTGGCAGCGTGAGCGGCCAGTACGTGCTCCAGGGCGCCAGCAGCCACGAGGGCGTGGTGGTCACCGTGGCGGGCATCAGCACCGTCACCGACGCGCTGGGCAACTTCTTCCTCACCGGCGTCGACGAGGGGAGCCAGACCATCACCGCCACCAAGGCGCCCGACTACCAGTCCGCCAGCGGTCCAGTGACCGTGACGCGCAACGCCACCGTCACCCTCAGCGCGGTCACGCTCAACGTCATTGCCACCGCCGCGCTCACCGGCACCGCCACGCTGGAAGGCACCACCAACCACGCGGGCATCACCGTGTCCCTCGTCGGCAGCGACTTCCGCGGCCAGGCGGTCAACCTCTCCGCCACCACCACCTCCGCGGGCGCGTACACCTTCTCCTCGCTGGTGGCCGGCGACTACCAGCTCAGCTACTCGTCCAGCGGCTATGACGACGTCAGCGGCGTGGCCGTGCACATCTCCAGCGGCGCGGCGGCGACCGCCGGAGCGGTGCGGCTGGACCTGTCCCGCGGCGACATCCAGGGCACGGTGTCCGCCACCGGGGCGGGCGACCCGTCGGGAACCGTGGTCACCGTCAGCGGCCCGGAGACCTTCTCCACCGTCACCGACGCCACCGGCGCGTGGCGCGTCTCCGGCGCCCGCACCGGCACGGGGTACTCCGCCACCGCCTCTCGCGCGGGCTACACCTCGCAGAGCTCGGCTTCCTTCGCCGTCACCGCCGACACCACCACCACCGTCGCCGCCATCACCATCTCGCCCAGTACCGGCGCGTCCATCTCCGGCACGGTGGCGGTGGGCGCGGGCACGCCCAACGGGGTCACCGTCAGTCTCACCGGCACCGACCTCAACGGCGCCAGCGTCACCGCGTCGACAACGAGCAACGGCACGGGCAGCTACAGCCTCACCGGCCTCAAGCAGGGCACCTACTCGCTCACCTTCAGCAAGACCGCGTACGACCCGCAGACGCTGGCGGGCATCGCCGTTCCCGTCGACACCGCGGTCACGGCCAGCACCGTCACGCTGACCGTGTCGCGCGGGGCGCTGCAGGGCAACGCGGTGCTCTCCGCCGGCACCGTGACGGGCCTGACGCTGGGAAGCGACCACTCCGGCATCGTCATCACGCTCGGCGGCACGCTCACCCCGGTCCCGTCCGTCGTCACCGACGCGTCGGGCAACTGGCGCATGGAAGGTGTGCCGGTCAGCCTCAGCGGCAGCGCGTACACCGTGACCGCCTCCAAGCCCAACTTCGTCACGCAGAACGCCTCGGTCACCGTGGTGGGCAACACCACCACCACCGTGGGCAACCTCACCCTGCCGGTGGACGCGGGCAGCGCCCGTGGCACCGTGGTGCTCGACGACAACGTGAACAACGGCGGCCCCAACGCCAGCAGCGCGGGCGCCACGGTCTCCCTGAGCGGCACCACGTTCAACGGCGCCACTTTCACCGCCAGCGCGGTCACCGCCGCCGACGGGACGTGGTCCACCGCCAACCTGCCGCCGGGCCGCTTCGAGGTCACCGTCAGCTCCACCGACCGCGCGTGCGAGGACCTGGCCGCCATCACCGTCCAGCCCGGCGGCACCGGCGTGGCAGACCCGTGCACCTGCACCGACACCGTGGCGCCCAGCGCACTGGCCTTCGGTTCGTTCGACACGTTGGTCAACACCGCCACCGTCGACGTCCCGCTGGGCACCGCCGCCACCGACGCGACCTCCCCGCTCTCCAACTTCCGCGACTACCAGCTGGGCGTGGGCACGCCGCCCACCTGGTTCGGCTCCGACGACACACCGCCCTTCACCTTCACGCTCACCGCCAACGGCAGCAACGTGTTGTGGGTGCGCGGGCGGGACTGGTCGGGCAACACCGGCGTGGCCAGCTCCGTGACGGTGACGCATGACGGGATTGCGCCGGACGCGCCGAGCATTTCCACGCCGCGCGTCTACGTGGACGCCACCACCACCTCGGTGACGCTGAGCGGCTCGGAGGACGACGAGAACTTCGATCACTACGAGATCTGTACCGCCGTGGCCTCCAACCCCACCGACACCGCACCGCCGGCCTCCTGCACCAGCCGCTCCACCACGGCGTCGACGTTCGCGCTGTCCCTGGCCTCGGGTGAAAAGACCTGGCTGTTCGCCTGGGCGGTGGACGGCGCGGGCAACGAGAACGCCACGCCCAGTGTGGTGGGCATCATCTCCGACCTCAGCGCGCCGGAAGCCCCCAGCATCGAGCCGGTCTACGACAGCACGCTGCTCACGGTGCGCGCCGACGTGGTGGACATCTTCGTGCAGAGCGGCGCCACGGATGCCCCGCTGGGTGGCACCGCGTCGCCCTACAAGGGCGTGGCGTACCTGGAAGTGGACCTGGGATCCGGCTTTGCGCCGCTGTGCAACACCACCGACGCGGACTGCTACGAGAACGGCGACACCTGGAACCCGTGCGCGGAGAGCTGCGAGTGTCGCAATGACAACCGCATCAGCTGCGCGGAGCAGTACAACGTCGTCACCGGCACCAGCACGTTCTCGCTGCGGTCCTTCCGGGCCACGCTGACTCCCGGCACCAATCGCGTGGCGGTGCGCGCGGTGGACCTGGCCGGCAACGTGGGCGACGGCGCGGCGGTCAACATCACCGCGGAAGGCATGAGCGTCATGAGCGCCCGCCTGGGTGCGCAGAACTTCCCGCGCCAGGTGGGCACCTTCCTCAGCTACCTGGACAACCAATTCGTGCGACTGGCGCAGATGAAGCCCGACCGTCGTGGTGAGGCGGCGGCGTACTGCAACATCGACACCGGCGCGGACCCGCGGCCCTACGGCGAGGACACCAACCTGTACCTGGAGGCCGCGTCCGCCATTGGCCGCGACCGCTTCTTCTACGTCGAGAAGAACGGCGCCACGAACCGGCTGATGATGCGCCAGCCCGGCACGGACGGCACCTACTGCACCGGCGACGACACCATCACCCTGGTGCGCAACCCACCCGCCAACTTCCGCGTGGCCTCGGTGGCGACGATTGGTGACTCCAACGTGGTGTTCATGGAGCGCGACGTCAGCACCGGCGCCACCGCCGACACCAAGAGGGTCTTCTACGTCAACGGCGGCACCACCACCCCGCAGCCCGACGCCGTGGGTCTGGGTCACCGCGCGCGTCTCACCAGCGGCGGCCGCTACGCGTTGTGGGTCACCGGCTCCTCCGACGATCCCGTGGGCTGCCCGGCGGCATCCGGCCCGCTTGGGCCTGGCGAGGAGGGCTGCATGAAGTGGCTCCTGCGCTACTACGCGCCCGCCGGCGGCACCTCCGACTACACCTTCAACGCCTGGTACGCCGCCATCTCCCGCGACGGCACCATGCTCTTCACGGCGAGCAACCAGAACGAGGCCGGTCCGGGCGCCACGTGCACCATCCGCTCCGCCGGCGCGGATCCCATCTACGGCAACGCCAACGACGAGGTGGCGTCGATCAACCGCCCCGACGACCGCGTGGTCTCCGGCATCTCCATTGACGGAGTGCACGCCGTGGCGGTGATCCAGGACGGCAATGGCGTCAGCAGCCTCCTGGACTGGGACGCGGCCGGCGACGCCGTCTTCAAGGGCGCGGGGGACGACACCTACGACGTCACCACGGTGGGCAGCGTGACCCTGACCGACCCGCAGCTCCACAACGGCGTGGTCATCTCCACCTACGGCGACCCGCACGTGGGGGACCTGGTGGCGCACAACCTCAGCAACATGCACTGGGAGGCCGTCTACCTGAGCAACCCGGTGCTCAACGGACGCGGTGTGATGGTGGCGTGGGACAACGACAAGGTGGTGGCGCGGCAACCCGACGGCAAGGAGACGCGCTGGCCGGTGGCCACCACGGGCTCGCCCACGCGCGGCTCGGTGTTGGTGAACGTGCAGCCGGGGAACGCGCCATTTGCCGCCACCGACGGGGACCTGCTGGTGGCCAACACCGCCGGGGTGGCGGTCTACAACGCCGGCCCCAACCAGTACTGGTTTGACAACGACGACCCCGACCCGGTCCAGGTCTTCACCCTCCCCGCCAACGAGGAACTGATGCGCGTCACCGCCAACGAGGGCCGCGGCCTCATCGTCACGCGCAACACCACCACCGGGAACTGCCGCTTGACCGTGCTGGAGCCGGGCAGTCCCTCCAACAGCCTGCTGACGCCCACCACCGTCTCCAACATCCAGGGCGCCTTCAACAAGTGCGACAGCTTCGGTTCCGCCTCCATCTCTCGCTACCACGCGGTCTGGGACTACCGCCCCGACGCCGTCAACCAGAACGTGGCCATCTACAGCTCCACCGACGGGGTCTTTGGCAACGGCAATGACACCGCGGCGCTGTTGCTCAACAACGGGGGCGGGGTGCCGTATGACAGGGCGCTGCACGCCAACGTGGGCGGCACGCGGGTGGTGTTCTACGACGGCACCGCGAGCGCCAACGTCATCGTGAATTCCTTCAACAACGTCTTCAACGACATCGACGACACCCGCGACACCGTCATGCCGGTGGGCGAGCTGGTGGTCTACGAGCACCGCCTGGCGGGCGACAAGATGATCTACGTCGCGGAGCCCTCCGCCGGCGGCGGCCTGCAGGTCCTCTCGCACGACATCCTCACCGGCATCAGCACCCAGCTCACGCACCACTTCTCGGAGAAGGGCACCGTGCTGGTGGACCCGTCGGGACGCGCCATCTGGGATGACTCGTTCCTCATCAACAGCGTGTTCGTCTACAAGCCCTGATCCCGTCGGTACACGCGCAGTCCCGGCACCGTCTCGACGAGACCTGTCAGCTCGCGCGGCAGGCTCTCCTCCCGCCCGATGACCAGCACTCCGTCGGGGCGGAGCCGCGCCAGCACCTCGGACAGCACGCGCACCTGCTCGCGCTCGTCGAGATACGTGCACACCAGGTTGCGACACAGCACCAGGTCAAACGGGCCCGCCGGCCAGGCCTGCCGGATGTCCTGCTCCGTGAACGAGACCAGCTCCCGGAACGGCTGCCGCACCGTGCCGTCTTTCTCGAACGCGGGCTTGCGCCAGGCGGTGGGCAGCTCCTTGTAGCTGGCCGGGAGGAAACGCGCGGCGCGGGCGCGGGCGAGCACCTGCGGGTTGGCGTCGGTGGCCGTCACGTCGAGGGAAAGCGTGGGGAAGCGCGGCTGCAGCGCCAGCTTCCAGAGGATGGCCAGCGTGTAGGGCTCCTCCCCGGAGGCACAACCCGCCGACCAGGCACGCAGTGTGGTGCGACCTGCTTCACACGCCTGCGTGGCCAGCGCGGGAATCTCCACGTCGACGAGGTGATTGAACACGTCACGGTCACGGTAGAAGCGGCTGACCGTGATCCGGCACAACGCCTCCAACACGCGCCACTCGTCGGGGTGGTGCTGGAGATGGTCGGAGTAGTCCGAGAGGCCCGTCAGGCCCAGCTCGTGGATGCGTCGGGAGAGGCGCTTGCACACCTGTCCGGAGACGCGACGGTAACCCTGCCAACGCAGACCCATGCGCGGCACGTTCTCGGCGAGGAAACGGTGGCACTGGTCCCTGTCCACGCTGCCTCCGCCCGGAGTTCCGGGATGTCATGCGGCCTGCCACGCCTTGCTGCTGCGTGACGGAATCATATCTTCCTTCACGCAACAGACCCGCGAGGTGGTGATGGGAAGCTGGGCCCTGGACGACGAGAAATCGACGCGCTCACGCCCCACGCCGGGCCTGTCCGAGCAGCTGGGCCGCCTGGCGGGCACGCTGGTGGGACCGCTGTTCGCGTTGGGCAGTCGCGTGCGCGGTGCGCGGCTGTTCCACCCGGAGGGCATCTTGTTTGAAGCCGCGGTCCGGCCCGCCACCGCGCGGGGACCGCTGGCTCCCCTGGCGCAGCGACTGCAGGGTCGCGCCCTGGTCCGCGTCTCCGGCGGGTGGTGGAAGGGCGCACGGGAGTGGCCGGACCTGCTGGGCGTGGCCATCCGCTTTGGCGGCGATCACCTGCCCGCCGCCGCGGCCAAGCCCACCGACCAGGACCTGCTGTTCGTCACCGCGCGCAACCTCAAGCGCATCCCGTTTGCGTTCCTGACGACGAACCAGCACGACTTCCTCTCCAACCACTACTACGCCACCTCGCCATTCCAGGTGGAGGGGGTGGGCCTGGTGGAGTTCCGCGTGGTGCCCGACCCGGTGCGTTTCTCGGGGAGTCGTCGCTACCGCCTGGAGCGTGCCACCTCGGAGCACCTCGCCGTGTTCCGCCTGGAATGCCGTCTCATGGGGCACATCGCCTGGTTGCCGCTGGTGGACCTGCACCTGCAGAACCGCGCGGACATCTCCGACCAGGACGTGACGTTCTATCCGTTCAACGCCGGCCGCGGCGTCATCCCGCGCGGGTTTGCCCATGAGCTGCGCCGCGCCACCTATCCCATGAGCCACCGGCTGCGCGGCTCGTCGGAGGAACGGCCGCCGGCGGGGTAGGGACCGCGCCAGAGCAAGATGCCCATCGGCATTGCAGACGTCGTGAGCGGGCCACAACCTGGAGTGCGGCGGGCCCTCGCCGCCCCTGGCCAGTGTCGAGCGTGTCCTCAACGGCAAGATCGCGGAGCCCGGGACTTCTCGACGACCCGAATGCACCGCCGCTGCGCTTGGTGGACCATCGGCACGGCCGGAACCCACTCGACGCTGGCCAGGGCGGCGAGCCGCTTTGGACAGCATCGACAAAATCTGGCGTATCCGGCTGTCCCGGCTGGAGTTGAAGAAGCGTCGTCGTCACCGGCGAGTTGAGCCCAAGCGTGCCTCGCAGCGCC